>DATFEN010000009.1:0-13734 GCA_035251085.1 Vicinamibacteria bacterium
GACCTCAAGAAGCTGGTGGCCTACTCCTCGGTCTCGCACCTGGGCTTCGTCATGCTGGGCATCGCCGCGTTCACGCCCAAGGCCCTGACTGGCGCGATCTACCAGATGCTCAACCACGGCATCTCCACGGGCGCGCTGTTCTTCATGGTCGGCATGCTCTATGACCGCCGGCACACGCGACTGATCTCGGAGTTCGGCGGCCTCAAGAACGTGATGCCGTGGTTCTCCGCGCTGTTCCTGGCCGTGTGCCTGTCGTCCATCGCCGTGCCCGGCTTCAACGGGTTCGTCGGCGAGTTCCTGATCCTGGTCGGCTCCTGGCCCACCCAGCGGACGGCCACGGTGCTGGCGTCCCTGGGCGTGATCCTCGCCGCGGCCTACCTGCTGTGGATGGTGCAGCGCGTCCTGTACGGAGAGGTGACGAACGCCAAGAACGAGTCCCTGCCGGACCTGAGCCCCCGCGAGCTCGCGGTGGTCGTGCCCCTGGTCGCGCTCGCCCTCTTCATGGGGGTCGCCAGCCCGGTGTTCACCCGCAACATCGAGCCGTCCGTGGCGACGCTGCTGCAGAAGGTGCGCTCGAAAGCGGCCCAGACGCAGGCGACGCAGCGGGCCGCCCTGCCCGCGATTCCCCCGGGCCGGGTGGAGGCGCGGCCGTGACCAGCATCGATCTGCGTCCGGTCTTCCCCGCACTGATCGTCGCGGCGACCGGGCTCGCCGTGCTGCTGGCGCAAGCCTTCGCGCCGAGAGGAAGTCGGTCGCCGGCGGCGGTTCCGCTCTCGCTCCTGGGGCTGGCGAGCGCCTTCGCCAGCGTCCTGCTCCTGGCTCGCGGGCCACGCTACGGCCTCGGCGTCACGACCGGCGGCGCCGTGAGCGCCGACGCCTTTGCGCTGTTCCTGCAGGGTGTGATCCTCGGCGTCGGGATCCTGGTCGTGCTGCTCTCGCCTTCCTACCTGCGCGCGACGCGTACGGAGCGGGGCGAGTACTACGCGCTGGTGCTGTTCGCGATCGTGGGCATGCTGGGCCTCGTGTCCGCCACCGAGCTGATCTCGCTGTTCGTGGCCCTCGAGACGATGTCCGTGGCGCTGTATGCGCTGGCCGGCATGCGCCGCGACCGGATGGAGAGCCAGGAGTCCGCGATCAAGTACTTCATCACCGGCGCGTTCGCGTCGGCGTTCTTTCTCTACGGCATCGCGCTGCTCTTCGGGCTGAGCGGCAGCACGTCGCTCGGGCGCGTGGCCTCGGCCGTGGCCAGCCCGGGCCGGCACGAGCTGGCCGTGCTGGGCGCGGGCCTGCTGCTCGTCGGCTTCGGCTTCAAGGTCGCGAGCGTGCCGTTCCACATGTGGACGCCCGACGTCTACGAGGGCGCGCCCACCACGGTCACCGCGTTCATGGCTGCGGGCGTCAAGGCGGCGGCTTTCGGCGCGCTGATCCGCGTCTTCGGAGCCGCGCTGCCCGCCCTCGCCTCGAAGTGGCAACCTGCAATCGCGGCCCTCGCGCTGCTCACGATGGTGATCGGCAACCTCGGCGCGCTCGCGCAGTCCAACCTGAAGCGGATGCTGGCGTGGTCCTCCATCGCCCATGCCGGCTACCTGCTCACCGCGCTCGTCGCCGCGCCGCGCGTCGCGGCCGAGGCGGTCCTCTTCTACCTGGTCGGCTACGCCGCGGTGAACCTCGGCGGCTTCGGAGCGCTGGCGGCCCTGGCGAAGGACGGCCGCGAGCCGGAGTCCTTGAGCGACGTCGCGGGCCTGGCGCGACGACGTCCGCTGCTCGCTGCCGCGCTCACCGTGTACCTCGTGTCGCTGACCGGGGTGCCGATCTCCGCCGGGTTCGTCGGCAAGTTCTACTTGTTCGGTGCTGCGGTCGGGGCGGGCCACGTCGCCCTCGCGATCGTCGGCGTCCTGATGAGCGTCGTGTCCGCCTTCTATTACCTCGGCGTGGTCGTCCAGATGTACATGAAGGAGCCAGTGGGCGAGGACGGTTGGGGTCCCGTTGGCGCGGGCGCGGCGCTGGCGATGGCGACGTCGGTCGCGCTGGTCCTGGGCCTGGGCGTGTATCCGGCGCCGCTCCTCGATCTCGCTCGCGCAGCCGCCCGCTCGATCTACTAGCGAGGCTCCGTCTCGACACGCCGGACTCGCTCGTCACTCGAGCGATAATGGGCCCAGAGACTCAGCCCACATGGCTTCGGACGCTGTCCCGAGGCCCTCTATCGGCCGGCGCCTCGCCGGCCATGCGCAGAACCTCGGCCTCGCGTTCGTATCGATCCTCCTGGTCCTCGTATCCTTCGAGGGGGTGCTCAGGGTCGTCTACGGACGCGCCGCCGCTCGCGGACGAAGAACCACCGAGCTGGCCGACTACAGCGAGTACGATCCCGTGCTTGGGTGGAGGAAACGCCCCGGCCTGGCTCTCCATTTCGTCCGGCGAGAGTACGAACTGACCTTCACGACCAATAGCCGTGGGCTTCGAGACACTGAACGCGCCTATCAGGCACCTCTCGGCGTCGGGCGCGTGCTGGCCCTCGGCGACTCCTACGTCGAAGGCTATGGCGTCACCCTCGACGAGACGGTCACCCAACGGCTCGAAGCCTCGCTCCGCGCATCCGGCTGCGGGATCGACGTGATCAACGGGGCGACGACCGGATACGCCACCGACCAGGAGTACCTCTTCTATTTGACCGAAGGCATCCGCTACTCACCGGGCATCGTGGTGCTCTTCTTCTACTACAACGACATCCTATCCAACGACTCCCAGCTCCTTTTCGAAGGGATCCCCAAACCGGTGTTCGTCTTCCGCCAGGGCAACCTCGAGGTCTACAAGCAGCCGGTGGCAACACCCGGTCCGCGTCCGCGGTTGCCTCGCGAAGACGGCGACTCAGCGGGCCCGAGAGGCTGGCTCGTCTCCGAGTGGCTGAGGGAACGGCTGTGGTTCGGGGCCCCCCAGCTGTACAACCGACTCGGCCGTGCCGGGCTCTGGGAGCCGAACCGGCCGACGGGCGCGCGCATCGAGCTGCGCGTCTTCTCCCGCGAGCGGATCCCGCGCCTCGAAGGGGGCTGGGAGAAGACCGAGGCTCTCTTGAAACGCCTCAACGAGGACGTCGGCTCCCATGGCGGCCGGCTCCTCGTGGTCTACGTCCCGGCGCGCTTCGAGGTGAACGATCGGGCGTGGCAGCTCACTCTCGCCAAGTATCAGCTCGACGAAGCGCTCTGGGATCGACGGCTCGTGAGGGAGCGCCTGGAAGACATTGTTCGACGCGCCGGGCTTTCCCTTCTGGACCTGACGCCCGCCATGCGACGCGCCGACAGGGGCTGGCGCGGCGGGCCGTACTACGAGTACGACGGCCACTGGAACGCTCTCGGGCACGCCGTGGCAGCAGCCGAGCTGCGCGAGCGCCTTCGGGGCGAGAGCTGGCTCATGACATGTCGATGACGCTACTCGCCCAGCTCCAGGATGACCCGCGGATCCACCGCCACGCCGTGGAGGTAGACGCCCCAGTGAAGGTGGGGACCGTAGGCGACCCCCGTGTCACCCACGAGGCCAAGGGGCGTGCCCGCTTCGATCCTATCGCCTTCGTGGACGTCCTGCCGCGCGAGGTGCCCGAACAGGCTGACGATGCCTTCGCCGTGGTCGAGCACGACCGTACCCCCGGTCAGCGTCCGCGATCCCGCGTAGAGCACGATCCCGGCCGCGGGGGCGAGCGGCAACCCGCCGGCGCCCTCGTAGTCGAGACCGCGGTGGCGGTCGCCGAAGATGCCGTCCATCAGCGACTCCACCGGCGCTCCGCCTTGCCACGTCTGCGACGCCCCGAAGGACGCTGCCGGCTCCCGAGTGAGCGGTGCGCGGAACGGGAGCGTCGCGAGCCGCAGCGGCGACTCGGTCCGAAGCAGTTGCAGCAGCCGCCGCGACTCCGCGACCACCCCCGGCGCACCGAGCAGTCCGCGACGGTCCTCCGGGATCGTCACCGTGCGCGCGGGAAAGTCGGCCGGCGCGATCGCGACGTCGAGCGGTATGCGCTGCCGGCCGCGTCGGCCCCACACCTCGAAGCCGAGCACGTCGCTCCCCGCGGGCGTCTCGACCGCGATCGGCACCAGGGCTCGCGGGCCGAGCGTCGAGGCGTACAGAGGGACGCGGCGTCCGTGAAGGATCGCGAACACCGCACCCAGGCGGACCCGCGAGGCCACGCTGGCGATGATCACTCCGCCTGGCCGCGCCCGGGCGAGATCGGCGCGGAATGTGACGGAGCCGACCGTGCGCGACACCACCTGGCCCTCGGCCGCGGCGCCCGCCGCCGCGACGGCGAGCACTGCAACGAGGCCGCGCCTCACGACGACTCGCCGGCGAGCCGTCGGAAGGCGGAGATGACGAGCGGCTCGTCCTCCGGCAGGAGCGTGCGGGGGTCGAGGAGCAGGCGGTCCTCGCCGACGCGAGCCACGATCGGCGGCTTCGCGGCGCGCAGCGCGGCCGCCAGCTTGTCGGCGGCGAGGGAGGGATGCGTCGCTGCCACGAGCCAGGTGGGCAGCTCGACGGTTGGCGCAGCGCCTCCGCCGACAGCCGACCGGCCCGGCCCGGGCTCGAATCGAAAGCCCGGTGCGGCAGCAGCGAGCGCCTCCGCAAGCGCCTCCGCCCGCCGCCGCAGCTCCTCCTTCGACGCCTTCAGCATGCGCAGGACGGGCACGTTCTCCGCCGCGCGGCCGGCGTCGTGGTCGCCGAGCACGACGTCGAGGGCGGCCAGCGTCATCTTGTCCACGCGCAGCGCGCGGTAGAGCGGGTTGCGGCGCATCGCGTCGCACAGCTCAAGGCGGCCGGCGACGATGCCCGCCTGAGGGCCGCCGAGCAGCTTGTCGCCGCTCATCGCCACGAGGCCCACGCCCTCAGCCAGGCATGCCCGGGCGGTGGGCTCGGTGGCCAACATCGGATGTGGCGGTGCCAGGAGGCCGCTGCCGAGGTCCTCGACGAGGGGCAGCGATCGCTCGCGACACAGCTCCGCCAGCTCGGTGCGCGCCGCGTCCTCGGTGAATCCCGTCACCTCGAAGTTGCTGCGATGGACCTTCAGCACGAGCGCTGTCTGCGGGCCGATCGCGTCGCGGTAGTCGGAGACGCGCGTCCTGTTCGTCGTGCCCACTTCGACGAGGCGCGCGCCTCCCTTCCCGAGGACTTCGGGAATGCGGAACGAGCCGCCGATCTCCACCAGCTCGCCGCGGCTCACCAGCACCTCGCGCCCCTCGGCGAAGGTGTTGACTGCGAGCAGCACGGCGGCCGCGCAGTTGTTCACGACTACTGAGCCTTGCGCTTCGAGCAGCCGGCGCAGCCTGTCCTCTGCGTGGGCCTCGCGCTGACCACGGCCGCCCTCGGCGAGGTCGTATTCCAGATTGGAGTAGGACGCCGCGACCTCGGCGACGCGGCGCGCCGCCTCGGGCGACAGGGGCGCGCGGCCCAGGTTCGTGTGGACGACCACGCCCGTGGCGTTGATGACGCGGACGAGGGAGTGACCCCCCTCGACCTCCAGCCGGCGCGACACGAGGGGAGCCGGATCGGAGCGCAGCGCCTCGCTGTCGGACGCATCGCCCGTGGCGGCGCGAGCGCGCGCCTCGTCGAGGAGGCCGCGCACGGCACGCACCACGATCCCCCGGCCGTGGCGCCCGAAGAGCGAGGCGACGCCCGGTTGCTGGAGCACGTGATCGACGGAGGGAACGCCACGCCGCGGGTCGACGCTCACGAACGATGGATTATACTCGGCCGCGATGGGCCGGGAGCGCGCGAAGACCTTTGCCGACCGGCTCCCGGACATCGTGCCGCGCGTCGAGGAGGACATCTCGCACCTCTCGGACGAGATGGCGGACCTCCTGTACCCCGGGCGGCGCCCGCGGCCGCTGCGCGTGGGGGTCGTCTTCGACGCCTTCGGCGGCGAAGGTTATCCGCGGGCACTCGAGCTCGCCAGGCGCTCGCCGGTGTATGCCGAATTCCGCGAGGGCAGCCAGCTCCGGCACCGCGCTGAGTTCGAGCCGGGGGACGCGCGCACGCTCCGCGACCTCTACACGATCGTGGGCGAGCTGCAGTCCACGGACGTGCTGGTGGACGGGCGGACTCCGCCCTACGGCCGTGAGCTGTGGCTGCCGCTCTTCTGGATCTTCATTTAGGGAGCGCGGATGGCTGTCACCGACGACCTCGTCGACATCGAGGAGGGGATCCGCAAGCTGCAGGTCGAGTGGGAGAAGTTCTTCGGCGGCGTCGAGAGGCACCCACCGAACACCCTCAGGACGCGCGTCGAGAACCTGATCCGGAGACACGCGGGCTCCGAGATGCGCAACGCCACCGAGCGCTTCCGCTATCAGACGCTCACCGCACGCTACAACACCTTCAACGAGCTGTGGAACAAGCGGCTGCGCGCGCTGGAGGAGGGACGGCCCCTCGGCTATCACGGCCGCTTCGAGAAGCTACACCAGCAGCACATGGCGGAGATCCATCCGCCCGCCCCGCCCGAGGACGAGCTGCCGGAGCTGGAGCTGCCGCGAGTGCCGCCGCCGCGCCAGGGCGAGGTCCGGGTCGAGAGCCCGGAGCTGGACCGGGAAGCCATGCGCGAGCTGTTCGATCGCTTCCAGGACGCCCGCCGCTCCACCGGTGAGACCGCGGCCGTCAAGTTCGAGAGCTTCCAGAAGCTGATCTCGCAGCAGACCGTGCGCATCCTCACCGAGAAGGGCGCCCAGGCGGTCGACTTTCGCCTCGAGACCAAGGACGGCAAGGTCAGCCTCAAGGCGAGGGTCGTCAAGTAGCATGCGCCCGCTTCGGGTGGTCGCCCTGGGGCTGGTCGCTGCGGTGCCGGCCGCGCCCGCCGGGGCGTGGCCGGCGGAGCTCCAGATCGCGCTGCTCCGCGACGCCTGCCGGATCGTCCCGAAGACGCTCTCGCGGCTGATCTACGAGCGCGAGAAGGAGGTCGTCGAGGAGGCGCAACGGTTCCCGGTCAAGCTCGGCCACGTGCTGGCCGTCGACATGAACGGCGGGCGGCTGCAGCCTGAGACGCTCGCCGCCCTCGATGCACACGCCGGCGAGGCGATCGCCCTGCTGCGCCAGCGCCGGATCAGCGAGGGCATCGTGCGCCTCGGCGCGATGCTTCGCGTGCCGGCCGACCTCGCGGATCCGGCCCTGGCCTCGGGCTCGGAGGGCTATCCCCCCGGTCTCACGCGCGAGTACTACTCGTTCATCGAGGCGAACCTGTCGAAGCTGCCGGTCACCCTCGACGACGCCGATGCCCTCAAGCTGCCGCGAGGGCGCTTGCCCGCCTATTGGCAAGGGTTGCTCGAGCGGAGCCGCGAGCAGACCGACATCTTGCGGGCCGGGATGTTCCAGCGCGGCCAGGTCGTGGACCACCGCGCGCTCGACTTCCGCTCGCCGGTCTTCGCCGTCGCCCAGATCTCCTACTCGCGGGCGGTCACCGCCATCGCCGCCACGTGGATCGCGATGTGGAGCGAGGCGAGGGGCGATCTCACGCGCCAGCCGCAGCCGCGCATCGTCACCCCCGAGGAGGCGGCGCCCCTGAACCCATGAGCGACAAACGCGCTCTCGTGTCGGTGTTCCGCAAGGACGGCCTCGCGCCCCTGGCCCAGGGCCTGGCGACCCGCGGCTTCGAGATCGTCTCGACCGGGGGCACCGCCGAGGAGATCCGCAAGGCGGGGGTTGCCGTGAGAGGGGTCTCGGAGCTGACCGGCTTCCCCGAGATCCTCGACGGGCGAGTGAAGACGCTGCATCCCAAGGTCCACGGCGGGCTGCTCGCGAAGCGCGGCGACGCCGCGCACGCCAAGGCCATGGCCGACAACGGCCTGGTTCCGATCGACGTGCTCGTGGTCAACCTGTACCCGTTCGAGGACAAGGTCGCGAAGGGTGCGCCCTTCGACGAGGCGCTCGAGCACGTGGACATCGGCGGCCCGGCCATGGTGCGCGCCGCCGCCAAGAACTTCCGCGACGTCGCGGTGGTGGTGGACCCGGCCGACTATCCGCTGCTCCTCGAGCAGCTCGACCGGCCGGACGGCATCGACCGCGCCACGCGCCTGTACTTCGCCCAGAAGGCGTTCCGCCACACCTCCCGCTACGAGGCCGCCATCGCTGCGTACCTCTCCCAGACCGAGGTCAAGGAGTCGGGCTACGGCGCGGCCGAGAGCGACGAGACGTTCCCCTACCGGCTGTCGCTGACCTTCGAGAAGGTGCAGGACCTGCGCTACGGCGAGAACCCGCACCAGCGCGCGGCCTTCTACAGCGACCTGGGCTCGACGCTCTACTCCGTGGCGTCGGCGCGCAAGCTGCAGGGCAAGGAACTCTCGTTCAACAACATCCTCGACCTCGACGCCGCGTGGCGGCTCGTGACCGAGCTCAGCGAGCCGGCGTGCACGGTGGTCAAGCACACGAACCCGTGCGGCACCGGCATTGGCGTGACGCCCGTCGAAGCCTTCGAGCGCGCGTGGGAAGGCGATCCGCTCTCGGCGTTCGGCGGGATCGTCGCGGTGAACCGGCGCGTCGACGCCGCGCTGGCGCGGAAGCTGGCGGCGGTCTTCATCGAGGCGGTGATCGCACCGGGCTTCGAGGCCGACGCGAAGCAGACGCTCCTCGGGAAGAAGAACCTGCGCGTGATGGACATGGACACGACCGGCATCCACCGCGTCAGCGGCTTCGACGTCAGTCGGGTCATGGGCGGGCTGCTCGCCCAGGAATGGGACCTGTATCGCATCGACCGCCAGAAGTGCGAGGTGGTCACTCGGCGCAGGCCCGGGGAGGACGAGTGGAAGGCGATGCTGCTCGCGTGGACGGTCGCGAAGCACGTCAAGTCCAACGCGATCGTCTACGCCAACGCGGTGCAAACCGTGGGCGTGGGCGCTGGCCAGATGAGCCGCGTGGACTCCGCTCGTTTCGCCGCCCTCAAGGCGAAGCTGTCCCTCGCGGGCTGCGCCGCGGCGTCGGACGCGTTCTTCCCGTTCCGTGACGGCGTGGACGAGATCGCCAAGGCCGGGGCCAGGGCGATCATCCAGCCCGGCGGCTCGGTGAAGGACGACGAGGCGATCGCCGCCGCCAACGAGCACAATCTGGCCATGGTCTTCACCGGGGTGCGGCACTTCCGGCACTGAGCGCGGCGCGGCCGCCTACGGAAAGCGCTCGTTCGCCCTCTTGATCAGGCTCAGGAACTCCTCGCGCGTCTGCATCTGGTCGCGGAAGACGCCGCGCATGCAGGAGGTGATGGCCACCGAGTGCTGCTTCTCGACGCCGCGCATCATCATGCAGAAGTGCATGGCCTCGATGACGACGCCCACGCCGCGCGGCTTGATGATCTGCTCGATGGCCGTGGCGATGTCCACGGTCATGCGCTCCTGGACCTGGAGCCGTCGCGCGAACATGTCCACCAGGCGCGGGATCTTCGACAGGCCGGCGACCTTGCCGTTGGGCAGATACGCGACGTGGGCCTTGCCGAAGAACGGCAGGAGGTGGTGCTCGCAGAGGCTGAAGACCTCGATGTCCTTGATGATCACCATCTCGTCGTAGGCGACGTCGAACAACGCCTCGTTCAGGATCGTCTCGGCGTCCTGGCCGTAGCCCTGGGTCAGGAACTTGAGCGCCTTCTCGACGCGGTCCGGGGTCTTCTTCAACCCGTCGCGGTCCGGGTCCTCGCCGACGCCGGCGAGGATCGCGCGCACGTGTTCATGGATCGAGGACATCGGCTCTCCTAGAACACCGGCCTAGCCGCGGACCGGGAGCGGGACCGCCTTGGACGAGGCCACCTCGAGCCGCGTGGGCGTCTTGGTCACCGCGCAGTGCTGGCAGATCGGTTCGCCCTCGGCGCCGGGGCGGTCCCAGGTCTTCCTGCGGTGGGCGTTGCGCAAGCGCTCGAAGTTCGCGCTGGCCCACGCCTCGCGCAGGCTCACCATCGGCCGGAAGCCCTGAGCGGAGACTACCGGCCCGCCGTCGATCTCGAGGGTGAAGCCCTGGCAGCACGGCATCGTGTGCCGCCCGTCCCAGGTGACCACCATGCGCCGGAACGGGTCGGGGCACTGGAACTGGGCGGCGTCCATCTGTCGCCAGACCGCGGCCTTCCAGTGGTGCTGGATTCCCGCCGGGAAGTAGCACTCGCTGACCGACAGCCAGTCGACGCCCATCTTGGCCCTCCAGAACTCCTCCATGCGGCCGCTGTCCACCGCCTCCGCGTTCAGGTGGGTGCGCACGATCGAGGCGCGGATCTTCAAGTCCGGCGCGCCCTTGCCCTCGTCCCGCGTGCGCACGGCGGAGCGGACGGAGTTGAGCAGCACCTCCCAGCTCCCGCCGACGCGCTGACGCACGTAGGTGTCCGGGTCGCACGCGTCCACCGAGAACATCAGGTCGGTGATGCCGGCCTCCACCAGCTTCGCGAACAGGTCGGGCTGCTTGCGGGCGAGACCGTTGCCGTTGGTGTTCATCATGATGTCGGGGAAGCCAAGGGCGTGGGCCTCTCTCACGAACGAGACGATGCGCGGGTGCAGCGAGGGCTCGCCCCGGTAGTTCAGCTTGATCGAGCTGACCCCGACATCCGCGCACTGCTGGAGCATCCGGCCGTAGAGCACGGGGTCCATGTAGCCGCGCTGGTAGGTGTGCTCGTCGAAGCCCTGGGTACGGATGTGCTCGTGGGTCCAGATCTGGCAGAAGCCCTGGGGATCCTCCTCGGAGCTGCCGCAGCGGAGGTCGCACACCGCGACCGTCTCGAGGTCCACGTGGACGGGATGGTCCGACGCGTCCTGGTCCGCCTCGCGGCGGTTCCATTCCCTTCTGTAGGCCTCGTAGCGTGCGCTGCGCGTCGGCGCATCCACGAGCACGCGGAACGTGGGGTCCTTGCTCAACCGTCCTCCCGCACGAGAAAAATCAGTCTACCCCGAAGTTCCGGAAGGCTGTCAACGCATGAGGTCTAGCCGTGGCGAGCCGGGGTCGAGGGACGCCCAGTCGAGGGCGAGGCCGAGCGGACGCCGATCCTTGCTGAAGGTGGTGCGCCGAGCCGGAGCGAACAAGGGCGCCACCTCGAGCTCGAGCTGCTGGGGCCCGGCGCGAAACGCCGAGTCGGGCACCGCGAAGGACCAGGTCGCGGGTCGCTTGGCGAGGGCGGTGCGTCCCAGTTCGCGCCCGTTGAAGCGGACCACCAGCGTCTGGGGGGGCGACTCGAAGGGATACCCCCAGCCGCGGACGCGGAGCGTGGCTGATCCGTAAAGAGCCGGCGCCCTGATTTCGAGGTGTGCGACCGCGTCCACCGTCCAGCGATAGGAGGCGGCCAGCGGGTTCGCCTCCAGCGCGCCGAAGCCGGTGTCTCGCGGGCCGAGGGTCTCGGCATCGGTGAACCACGCGCCGTGATCGCGGCCCGCCTCGATGCGAAAGAGCGCGATCTCCATGACCGGGCCGCCGAGCAGCCCGAGGCCGCGCACGCGGCCGACCTCCCGGGTTGCGTAGCCCCGAGCACCGGCCGCGCGGAGCTCGCCTTCGTAGCTATCGCTCGTCAGCGCGAGCGTCGTCTCGCGCGCTGCCAGCGCCGCGGTCAGCTCGGCTTGGCTCGTCGTGACGCGCCAGCCGTGAACCCCGTACGCGACGAGATAGGGCCGGAAGTATCGATGCGCCAGGAGCGGCCGGTCGGGACCCGCGGCCTCTCGGACCATGTGCGCGACCGGCTCCTCGACCAGGATCCGGTTGGCGTTGGGCAGGCTCACGAACAGCAGCACCACTCGGAGAAGCAGGGCCAGGCTCGCCCACCCGAGCCACGCTGCGCGCAGCCATCGGGTCGACTCCAGGAAGCCCAGGATCGGGCACGCCAGCGCGGCAGCCGCGAGGAGCGGCCGCACGGCGTCCGGCACCAACCCAGCCAAGGGAGGGACGGGTCCCCAATAGGCGAGAAGGCCGATGGCGATACCAGCCGCGATCCCCCCGACCCGAGTGAGAACGCGGGCGCCCGGCACCGTGGCGCCGCTCCACTGCGCAGCGGCGGACCGTCCGAGCGCCAGCGCCACCCACGGTAGGACCGGCAGCAGGTAGTGGGGCAGCTTGGTCGCGGACAGCGAGAAGCCGACCAGCGTGACGGCGACGGACGCGGCCTCGGGAGGGCCCAGCCAGCGTCGCCAACGTGCGGCAGCCAGCGCGATCTGCGTGCCCCAAGGGAATGCAACGAGCCACAGGACGGGGAGGTAGTACCAGAGCGGACCGCCCTGCCTTTCTGCGACCAGGGCGCGCTGTAGCACGTGCTGACCGAGGAACACGCTCTCGTACTCGGGCCAGAGTCCGCGCATGGCCAGGAGGACGTGCCAGGGCGCCGCCACGAGGGCGGCCACACCGACCGCGCCGAGCGCTCGGCGCACGCCACGGCCCGGTGATCCGGCCGCGCTCACGACGATCGCCGGCAGAACCACGAGCGGCGCCACCGGGCCCTTGGCGAGAACGCCGAGCCCCAGAAACAGGCCGCACAGGATCGTGGTCACGCTCCGGTCGGCGAGGAAGGCGACGATGGCCGCCGTGGTGCAGAGCGTGAGAACGGGGTCGGTGAGCGCCGTGCCGGCGGCGGCGGGGGGCCCGAGCATCGTGAGATAGGCGCCCGCGGCGAAGACGGCGGCACGCTCGCCATCGACGCGGCGCGCGCGGGCTCCCACGATGGCGACCACCGCGAGCGTCGCCCCTGTGTTCAGCAAGGCCGCGGCCGGAAAGCCCCAGCCCACGAGGGCGAACGCTCCGGCCAGCAGCCATGCCACGAGCGGAGGCTTCTCGAGCCAGGCGTGTCCGTCGAAGCGAGGCACGACGAAGTCCCCGGTCTCCGCCATCTCGCGGGCGACCTGTGCGTAGAACGCCTCGTCAGGGGAGAAGAAGGGCCGCGGAGCGAGGATCGGGAGCAGTGCCGAGAGCGCGAGCGCCGCGATCAACGCGCGTGGGGCGGTCATCGGCGCCGCGACGTTAGCCGACGGCGCCGCCCGCGGCAACCGCGAAGCCGCCGTCATTAGAATGGGCCTTGCTACGAAGCTGCATCTTCCGATGGGCGTCGCGGCGAGCCTCGCTATCTCCCTCAGGTTCTCGGAATTCACGGCCGAGGACGCGGTCCTCGTCGCCCGGTACGCCGAAAACCTGGTCGACGACGGAGAGCTGACCTTCAATCCGGGAGAACGCGTCTGCGCCCTGACCTCGCCGCTTCACGCGCTCGTGGAGGCCATGTTGTATGCCCCTTTCGGGAGGACGCTGGTCGCCTACAAACTCCTGTCGGTCCTACTGCTTTACGTCACGCTGCGCTCGATGCTCGCCCTCGTGGGGCCGGACCTCGGACTCCGGGCGCTCGCAAGGTGCTGCTGCTGCTGAACCCCGCGGTGCTCGTCTGGACAGCGGGAGGCCTCGAGACACCAATCCTGCTGCTCCTCGCCACCGCGCTCGCCGCTCGCCGCTTCGTGCGATCCCTCAAGGGCGTTGACCGCAGCCAGCCTGACGCGTGTCTGGGTGCTCGCCGGCCTTGCCTTCGTGACGCGATACGACTCGGTTCTGGTTCTCATCGCCGCTGGCACTGGAAGCCACCTGGCGAGCTCGCGGAGTGCCCAAGGCACTTCCGCTGATGCTCGGGGCGGAAGCGCCCCTCGCCTGGCTCAGCTTCGCGAGCGCCTGCCACGAGGACGTCCTGCCGACGTCGTTCTTCGTCAAGGGGCCTGCGCCGGATGCCGGACATCTCGAGTCGGGCCTCGTCTACGTGTTCCAGCAGCTGACCCTCTTCGGCGTGCTGCCCCTGGG
>DATFEN010000036.1:0-5894 GCA_035251085.1 Vicinamibacteria bacterium
TTGAAGAGCGCCGTCGCACACGGCGTAGGCGATGCGTAAGCGGCCCTCCTCGCCAGCGATGTGGAGGCAGTCACCTTCGTCCCTCGGACTCAGGGTGAGGCCGAGCAGGCCCGGCTCCTGCCACCTGCCCGCGGAGCCCTCGCCCGGCAGCGGGGGCAGCTCGTGGATGCTCGGCAGCACTTCGCTCGTGCCCTCGCGCACCACCGAGAAGGGCAGCAGCCGATGGCCGCGTGCGCTCAAGCGATTCGCCTCGGCGAACGTGCGCCCGCCCTTCTCCAACTCGGCGGCGAAGCCCGGGCGCTCGGCCTCCGTTCGATCGCGCCCGGCCGCGACGTAGCGGACGAGCTCGCCGCGGTCGCGGTTGCGCTGCACGCCGACGAGGGCGCGCCCCTCGCTCACGTCGTGCACGAGGACGTGGCTCGTCCAGGCGAAGCGCGTCGCGGCCCGCCACCCGGCCGAGGCGACCTCGCGCTCGAGGACCTGACGGAAGACCAGGTGGTCGCCCGGCTCGAGCCGGTAGAGACCGGGGCCGACGGCTGCGAGGGCGAGTAAGGCGCCTAGGGCCGGAACCGCCACTGCTTCGAGGCGGCGTCGTACACGTACTCGAACTTCTTCTCGAACGCCTCGGTGGCCGGGCCCTCGAGTGCGTGGGTGGAGGACTCGATCTTGAACTTGATGGTTCCGGCAAAAGGCTGGGCCGCGTTGCCCGGCTGCTCCTTGACCTCGACAGCCATGATGTTCCAGGTCGCCTTCACGCCCAGGTCGGGCATGCTCTCGCCGTCGGCCTTGAGCTTCTCGGCCTCCTGCTGCAGGGCCGGCGTGATGGACTCCCGGGTGAGCTTGGGCTGCCCCATCCCACAGGCCGCGGCCAGGAGCACGAGTGCCGCGAGCCAGCTGCGAGAGAGCATTGCGGCGATGCTAGCACGGCGGACCAAACTCGGCGCGCCTGCGTGCTAGCATCCGTGCCTCCATGGCCTGCCGGACCGTCCTGCACGTGGACATGGACGCCTTCTATGCGGCGGTCGAGCAGCGCGACCGCCCCGAACTGATGGGCAGGCCCGTCATCGTGGGCGCCGACCCGAAGGGTGGGCGCGGCAGGGGCGTCGTCTCCACGGCGTCGTACGAGGCGCGCCGCTTCGGCGTGTTCTCGGCGATGCCGATCTCCGTCGCGTTCCGTCAGTGCCCCAAGGGCGTGTACCTGCCCGTGGACATGGCGAAATACGGCGAGGTTTCCAAGCAGGTGATGGCGATCCTGCGCCGCTTCACCAGCATCGTCGAGCCGGTCTCGATCGACGAGGCCTTCCTCGACGTCACGGACAGCGCCCGGGCCTTCGGCTCCGGCGAGCAGATCGCCCGCCGGCTCAAGGACGAGGTCCGTTCGGAGCTGCGGCTCACGGCCTCCGTCGGCGTCGCGCCCTCGAAGCTCGTTGCCAAGATCGCCTCCGACCTGCGCAAGCCCGACGGCCTCGTCGTGGTCGCGCCGGGCACCGAAGCCGCTTTCCTGGCCCCGCTACCGGTGCGCCGGCTGTGGGGCGTCGGGCCGAAGCTGGAGGAACAGCTCGCAAAGCTCGGGGTCCAGACCATCGGCGACCTGGCCAGCCTCGAGGAGGGCGCCCTCGAGCGGCGCCTGGGCACACACGGCCACGACCTGATGCGCCTGGCGCGCGGCGAGGACGAGCGCGAGGTGCTGGCCGAAGCCGGCGAGGCCAAGAGCGTGGGCCAGGAGACCACCTTCGGGGAGGATCAGAGCGACCTGACGGTGCTCCGGCGCACGCTTCTATCCCTGGCCGATGCGGTGGCGGCGCGCCTGCGGCGTCACGGCGTCCGCGCCCGCACGATCACCTTGAAGTACCGCGACGAGAGCTTCACGACCAAGGCACGCAGCGAGACGATGGGCAGGCCCACGGACCGGGGCGACGGCCTGTTCGCCGTGGCTTGGCGTCTGTTCGAGGGCGTCCACGGCAAGAAGCGCGTGCGCCTGCTCGGCATCTACGCTTCGGGCTTCGGCGGACGCGGCCAGCTCGAGCTGTTCACGCCGGAGCCGGCGCCGGCGGATCGTCTCCGCGACCGCGTCGCCGAGCGCTTCGGGGAGGACGCCCTGAAGCGCGCCAGCCAGCTGCGCCGGCCACGCGACAGACATCCCTGACAACCGCACCGCCCGCGCGGCTCACGGCTCCTCTCCCAACGAACGCAGCCGCTCACGTGCCAGCTGCGCATAATGCCGGTCCTCGACGAGGTAGTCGGCCCGTGGCGTTGCGGCCGCGCACGCGCGCAACAGGCGCACCGCCTCGGCCCGGCTCGCAGGCTCGTGCGTGAGGATCGCGACGGCGAGGAACCACTGCGCGACGGTATTGGCGGGCGAAAGGCTGACGGCCTTCCGCAGCTGCGCCAGCCCCTTCTTCCTCGAGACGAAGCCGGTGACGAGCGGGATCTTGGGGCTCTCCGTGTGCAGCCGGCCCAGCACGATGTGCGGCGCGCCCTGCTCGTAGTCGGGCGCCAGGGCCACGGCCGTCTCCGCGAGGTCGCGAATCCTTCCCCCGGCACCCTGCCACGCGGCCGCGACCTTGTGATCGACGGACCACTGGCCCCAGGCCACGCCACACCAGAACACGAGTGCCGCTGCGCCCTCGATGATGCGGAAGGGCTCGGGCCTGTCACGGCGGACTCGAGCCCCCGCCCAGCGCTCGAGTCGGCCTTGCGACTCGTCGGCGAAGCGCTTCGCGTCCTCGAAGGTCCGCTTCTGTTCAGCCGTGCTCTCGCTACAGAAACCGCCGCGGAAGAACAGCGAGCGCAGCACCCCGCTCCGCCCCGCGAGAGAATCAGGATCGGCAGCGACGGCGCGCCGGTAGCTCTCGAGGGCGGCGTTCACCTCGGCCGGGTCGCAGCCGGCGTCGGAGTTCCGCGCGCGCTCCGCGAAATGCCGGTTCCCCTCCGCCACGAATGCGGCGGGGTTTGCCTCGGCTTGGAGCGACGCCGCCAGCGCGAGCGCCGCGAGGCGCATCTAGCGCGGACGCGGGCGCGCCACGAGGTTGGCGAGGATCCGGTACGCGCCATCCACGCCCGCCGCGACCTGTCGGAAGAGGCCGAGACCGACGTACGTCCACGTCCCCTTGCCAACCTGGGCTTCGACGAGCAGTCCGCGCTTGTCGCCGGGATTCAGTGGAAACGGATCGGCGGACGAGAGCAGCTCCCTGTAGCGGACGTCGCGCGCGTCCAGGAAGTAAGTGCCGCGCTCCTGGACCCAGCCTTCGAAGTCGCGCGCAGCAAGCCGGTTCGGCGTGGTCAGGAGCGGGTGATCGGGCACGAGGAACCGGATCGGTGCCGTTTCGTCCGTCACCCGCCTCGTGGTGACGGACGCCCCTGGATAGGGCGCCCAGGGGCTGTCGGGCGGCCGGTCCGAGTCGCCGCGCTGCCCTGAGAAGCCGCCGGCCGTGGGACGCTCCTGGAGCTCGTTGAAGTCGAGCTTGTTGTATTGCACGACCAGGTGGCCGCCCTCCGCGACCCACTTCATCAAGCGCTGGTGATAAGACCTCAGGTCCTGGCGCGTCTGGTAGGCGCGGATGCCGGTGACGATGGTGGTGTAGCGCGAGAGGTCGCCGCTCGCGAGGCCCGACTCGGTGATGAACGTGACCGGTACGCCGAGCTGGAAGATCGCGCTCGCAACGTCGTCGCCCGCACCCATGACGTAGCCCACCGACACGTTCCCGGGGACCTTCACGCCCAGCCCCTTCAGACGAGCCCGTGCCGCGCTGTACACGTTGCGCTCCTGGACGTGGTCGTAGTCGATGCGCGTGAAACCCGCGCGGAACTCGCCCTGGCGCGTCGTCGCTACCGCACTCAACGCGAGCTCCCCCTGGATGGCCGCGGGCGGCGTGACCTGGAAGCGTAGGACCGACTCCTCCCCCTCGAAGCGGAGCGCGACCGCGGCCTGGGGCGGCTCCGCGCTCCAGCCCGGCGGCAGCTCCAGGCGAACGCCCGCCGACACGGGCTCGCGGCCCTGGCCCCGCACCACCACCTTGAACTCGCGCTTGGCCGGCTTCGCCGCCGCAGGGAACACCGCGAGCTCGGGAGTGATGGAGACGGCGACGAGCGGCACGCTGCGCAGCTCCTTCTGCTTCTCGCCGCCCACGCGGCGGCCCTCGTATCGGTACAGCACCGGCTCTTCGAGCGACGCCCGCACGCCGCCGGACGCCGTGTAGCTCATCGCCGCGCTGAGCTCGGGCGGAGCGAACGGCAGCGTCTCGTAGGCGGGGCTGTCCAGCAGGTCGTACCGCCAGAGCGTGGGGGCACTGCGGCGCCAGTACGGTTGCGCGTAGCGCACCTTGTCGCCGACGCGAACCTCGAAGCGCATCTCGAGGCCGCGCCCGGCCTCGAGCGTCCTCGCCTCGCCCGCGCTCCGCCGCACGCGCCAGCCGTCGGGCGCCTGAAGGACCAGCTCGTCGACGCGCAGCAGCGATGAGCCCTGGTTGAAGGCGCGGGCCGTGACGGCAAAACTCTGTGCCGGCACCACCTCGTCGTCGTCGCCGACCACCTCGAGATCGAGGCCGTGGGCGAGGGCAAGGGCGGCCTCGATCTCGCGCTCCTTCTGCGCCAGACGGTCCGCCAGGTCGAAGCCGCCGACGGCGTCCGCCGTCGGCCTCGGCTGCCTTGCCTGCATCCTGCGGACGATGTCGAGAGCGGACGCGAGAGCGGGGGCAGCCTGGTTCGGATCGCGAGCGTCGTAGGCGGCTTGCGCGTCCTCCACCCGGCGTCGGAGCTGTTCGACGTCGTCGGAGGAGTCCGCGGCCGCAAGGCGCTGCAGGGACGTGTCGACGCCGTCGAGGAGATCCCTCTCGGAGCCCGAGACCGGCGGCTCGCTGTCGAGCAGGGCGTAATGGGTCTCGCCTGACAGCGGGTCCGCCTTGAGCTGGCTCGCGCCCTGGCAGCGATGATGAGCGCGTGCGATCGACCCGAGCTCCTGCCACGACATCCCGAGCAGGGGATCGTAGATGCCGGTCTTGATCGTCACGGCTCCCGGCAGGGGGCCGGCGCCGCCCTGGTAGACCTTTCGCGGCTGCCAGGGCGCCAGTCCCGCCTTCACCTGCTCGGGGAAGCGCGCGGGGTCCGCCGCTGCCCGGAACGCCTCGCGCGCGAGCTGCGCCGCGGCCTGGTGGTGCTGCCCGCCCCCCTTCGACTCGAGGGGCATCGTCAGCATCACGTCGGGGCGAAAGGCGCGCACGACGCGCACGACGTCCGAGAGCGCCGCCGCTCGGCCCCACTTCTCAAACGTCTCGTCCACGCTGAAGGAGTAGCCGAACTCGTAGCTGCGCCCGAAGTAGACCTCGGCGCCGGCGTGGCGGTGGGAGGCGACGAGCTCCTCGGTGCGGAGCACGCCGAGCGCCTCGCCCAGCTCGGTCCCGATCTCGTTCTGCCCTCCTTCACCCCGGGTCAGGCTGAGCTGCGCGGTCCGCAGGCCCTGGCCGCGGGAGAGCCGGACAACGAGGCCGCTCGGCTCGTCGTCGGGGTGGGCGGTCACCAGCAGCACACGTGCGGTGACAGGAAGCCGCCGGAGCGCGAGGCCGAGGCCGACGGCGCCGCGGTCGAGCGGGAGCCGGGCGAGCTCCGCCCGAGCGGCATCGGGCCGAAGCAGAACGCAGAGCGCCGCGACCACTGCGGTCGTTGACGCGCAGCGCGTCACGAAGGCGGTGCAGCTCATCGAGGCGAGGACGGCTCCTAACGCTCGAGCTTGAGGCTCAGGGACAGTCGAATGTGGACGGAGACCTGGGCCTCGCCCTCGCCCACCTTGACCTCGACCGGGATCATCACGTCGGCGATCCGGCCGGGCTCGGGCAGCGTCACGGACAACGCCGGGGCTGCGATGCCGGGAGGGATCGTGGCGGCACCGATGCGTGGGG
>DATFEN010000045.1:0-4315 GCA_035251085.1 Vicinamibacteria bacterium
ACGCACGAGCTGCGACGCCGCCTGCGCGGGGTGTGGTCTTGAGCCTGCGCGGCCTCCTGCACGAGCGCTGGCGCACGCAGGTCACGCTGCTGGCCTCGGGATGCCTGGAGGGCGCGGAGCGCGAGCGCGCCCTCGCACACCTCGAGGCCTGCGCGGAGTGCCGACGCGAGCACGAGGAGGTGCGGGCGCTGCTTCATGTCGTGGCCCAGGATCCCGCGCACGCTGCAGCGCCGGACGTCGCGATCCAGTACCTGGTCACACGGGTCGAGGCACGCCTCGATTCCGTGGTGCGCTCACGGCCGTGGCGCTGGGCGACGCTCGGCGCGGGCCTGGCGATCGGAGGGCTCGTGGCGGCGCTCGTGCCGCGACTGATGCCTGGCCCGGCTCCGAGCCAGACACCGGCCCCTCCGGCCGTGTCCGATGTCGCGATGGACGATGCGGCCCTGCGCCGGCTCGAGCGAGTGATGGCCCGCGAGCAGGCCGTGCGCTATCTGGCCGAGGCCGAGGACGTGCTGGTGAACCTCAAGGCCCAGTCGCGGCCTTGCCCCCGCGAGCACGCCCACGTCGAGCTGGAGGCCGAGGTGCAGCGCAGCCGTGAGCTGGTGTCACGCCGCGCACTGCTCCTGGATCTCGAGGCGGACAACCTGCTTCCGGCCCGCGACGTGCTCGTCGACGTGGACAACGTGCTGCGTGAGGTGGCATCGCTCCAGAGCTGCTCGCGGCGGGACGAGCTGGACCGCCTGCGGCGCGAGATGGAGGAGCGTCGGCTGCTGATGAAGCTGCGCCTGCTGTCGCGGGAGCTCTTGTCGTGAAGGCCTTGGTCGTCGCCCTGCTCGTCCCCGCGCTGTTCGCCGCCGACGAGGAACGCCTGCGCAGTGCGAAAGCGCTCGTCTTCGATCGAAAGTACGGTGAGGCACGCGCGGCGTGGCAGGAGGTGCTTCGCGCTTCGAGCGGCGAGGCCGCCGCGACGGCCGCCTACTGGATCGGGCGCTGTTCCGAAAGCCTGAAGGAGGACGCCCGCGCGCTCGAGGAATACTCGGCGTTCCTGGAGCGTCGGTCGAAGGACGCGGCCCTCGTGGAGCAGGCGCGCCAGAGCCGCGTGGCGATCGCGGCGCGCCTGTATCGCTCCGGCCAGAAGCAGCACCTTCCCGTGATCCAGGGTGCACTCGCCGACCCGAGCCGGAACGTGCGGACCTTCGCGGCCTTCCAACTGGCCGAACTGGGTCGACCGGCCGCGAACGAGGCCGTCCCCTTCCTGAAGCGCATCGTGGCCGAGGAGAAGGACCCGGACCTCGTGAACCGCGCGAAGGTGCTGTTGCTGGGCCTCGACCCGAAAGCGCTGGCGGGTGTACCGGAGGCCCCGCGGAAGCCGGGAACGAGCTCGACCGGCAAGGTCCGCTTCCTGCGCGTGCGCGTCTACGAAGCGGGCTCGAGCCAGCCGACGGTGTCGATCAACCTTCCAATGGGCCTGGCTGAGTTCGCTTTCAAGAGCCTCCCCGAAGACGCCAAGCGCGAGCTCAACCAGCAAGGCTACGATGCCGAGAATTTCTGGCAGCGCCTGAAGGAGCTCGAGCCCACCGAGATCGTCACTGTCGAGGGCAAGGACGGCGAGCGCGTCCAGATCTGGCTCGAATAAGAGTTCGATGTCCGCGGACAGGGACACCTCTCACGATTGCAAGTTGTTGATTGCAAACGGTCATCGGCTGGAATGTCGCTTGCTTTCAAGCGGTACCGAGAGGTGTTCCGATGAGACGTGCCCTGCCATTCCTGGTGGCGTCGTTCCTCGCCGTCGCTGTCGCGGGGACGGCGGAAGCCGGGCATCGCCATTCGAGGTCCTGCGGTCACAGTTACGGGTATAGCCAAGGGGGTTACGGCCACGGAGGTTACGGCCACGGAGGTTACTACTCCTCGCCGGGCTACCCGTACTACTACGAGCCCGTGCCGTACGTCGCGTATCGACCGTACTACCGGCCGGCGTACGTACCTTACTACCGCCCGTATTACAGGCCGTACTACCGGCCGTACAACAGGCCGTCGTCGCACTTCAGCCTCCACTTCGGCTTCGGCTACTGAAGGCTCGCTCAGCGCCCGCTGAGCGCTGGGCGTCGGCGGCTTCCGGGCCGACCCGCTCGTGGGCCGGATGCCGTGTGGCATGATGCGGCGCGATGAAAGAGCGCCGCAGCCTGTTGGGCGCGTTCGTGCGTCGCCCGACGCGCACCGGCGCGGTGATCCCCAGCTCGCGCGAGCTGGCGGAGCTGATGACGGCCGACCTCGGCCTCCATGAGGCCGAGACAGTGGTCGAACTCGGGGCCGGGACGGGCGCGTTCACACGCCTGATCGGCGAGCGCGTGAAGGACGGCGCGCTCGTGCTCGCCTTCGAGATCGACGCCCGCCTCGCTGGCGAGCTGCAGGGCGAGGTCCCGGGCGTTCGCATCGTGAACGATTCGGCCGAGCGGGTCTTCGAGCATCTCAAGGCCGCCGGACGCGAGCGCGCCGACTGCATCATCTCGGGCCTGCCGTGGGCGCTCTTCTCGCACGAGCTGCAGGAGCGGCTGCTGCGCGCGGTGGTGGGGGCGCTGAAGCCGGGCGGCCGCTTCGCGACCTTCGCCTACGTTCCCGCTGCGTGGCTGCCCACAGGCCGCCGCTTCCGAAGGCTCCTGCACCATCACTTCCCGCACACCGAGACGACCCACGTCGTCTGGAAGAACTTCCCGCCCGCCTTCGTCTACCGCTGCACGCGCTGAGGGCGCTTCACCGACGACCGAAAACGAAAGCCACGAAGTATCCGCGCGAAGGCGGAAGTGCCCGCACGACGAGGCACATCACACCTCCGGACCCGAGGGCCTTTCCCGGGCTCGTTCAGGAGCGTCCGGGTGACGGAGCGGAGCGCTCTCATGCGCCGGTGCGCGACGAATTGACTTCGTCGCGCACCGCTCGCTGACGCAGGGCGCGGAGCGAAGTCACCCGCATCCCCTATGACGGCGCGAAGTAGCCCAGTTTGTGACGAACCATCAGCTCCGTGCGGTCGGGCACTCGAACGACGATCCTCCGCCACTTGCCGTCGCGTCGCTTGTTGGACGAGACGTAGCCGAGGTTGTACTGCGTCCGCAGCTCCTCGGCGATCTGCTCGTAGACGGTGTCGAGCTCGGAGATGGAGCTCGGCATGAAGAGCTGCCCGCCCGTATCCCGGCACAGCGTCGTGAGCAGGTGGACCGCCTGGCTGAACTCGAGGCGCTCGCGGTCCGAGGCGCGGCTGGGCCTGAGGCTGATCGCGTAGATCGCGATCTCCGTCTTGCGCGCGAGATCGATCACCTGGTCGTCGCTGACGAGGGACGCCGTGTCCTCGCCGTCCGAGAGCAGCACGATGGCGCGCCGGCGCAGCTCGCCGGCCTTCTTCTGCTTCGAGAGGTCACGGAGCGTGACGTAGAGGGCGTTGTGGAGCGCGGTCGGCCCGGAGGCGTTCGTCCGCCGCAGCGCGCTCTCCAGGAGCGCATGCTCGGCCGTGTAGTCCTGGAGCACGCTGGTCCGCTCGTTGAACTGCGTGACCTGAGCCAGGTCCTGCGCGCGCAGGGTCTTGATGAAGCGCACCCCCGCCTCCTGGGCGGTCGCGAGCTTCTCGTCCATCGAGGCCGAGGTGTCGAGGAGCAAGGCGAGGGAGATCGGCAGGTTCTCGTGGGTGTAGAGGCTGAGCTCCTGGCGGACGCCATCCTCGAAGACCGCGAAGTTCTTGTCGGAGAGATTCGTGACGTAGTGACCGCGGCCGTCGGTCACGGAGACGTTGAGGTTGATCACCTCGATCTCGACGCCGAAGGTGGGCGGAGGCGCCTGGGGTGTCTGGGCCAGCGCAGGCAGGGCCAGCGCCGTCAGGAAGAGGCCGGCGGAACGCATCGTCAGGGACCCGTCAGGCTCCGCACACGCAGCCCGGGACGCGAGACCTGGACGTCGATCTTGCGCTCCTTGAGATCGGGTGGCGTCTCGTAGGAGACGCGCAGGCTGGGGCGGAGGTCCGCCGCGAAGGCCGCGACCGTCTTCGGCGCTGCCATCGCCGTGATCGCCCGCTCCAGGCGCCCGCCGGGCCGCCGCTCGGCGAGATGGGTCATCACGTAGTCGTAGTCGGTGCGGTCCTCGAAATCGCCGCGTCCCTCGTCGAAGGAGAAGAACAGAAAGAGGTCGGCCCGCCTCTCGCATTCCTCGACGATGCTGAAGCGGTCGCGGCTCGAGAACTCCGTGGTCATCCCGGTGACGGCGACGATGGCCCGGCGCTCGCCCTCGCGCTGCTGGCCGAGCTCCTTGGTGACCTCGACGAGCGCGTCCA
>DATFEN010000050.1:0-27767 GCA_035251085.1 Vicinamibacteria bacterium
GAGGCGCCGCGCCGCCTCCATCAGCAGGTTCGTGTTGCTGCGCGAGATCGTGCGGTGCTCGGTCGCGACGCCCGGCTCGAACTTGAAGTCGCCGCGGCTCCAGATCGCGAGAGCGTAGACGGCCTCCTCGCCGCTCGCGTCCTCGAGCTGAGCGTGGACGATCTGCCCGTCGTGCAGGAAGATCTGGCCCTTCAGGCTCCCGTCTGCGAGGTGGAACACGCCCGTCTTGCCGCTGACGCTGATGAGCTGGATGATGTCCGGAAGGTGAAGCTCGGCTAGGGAGCCTTGGAAGGCCATGTCAGGGGGCGCTAAACCGCAGAATCTGTGCCAATTAGAGTCGTGAGGTTATCAGCGGCCTCAGGCCGCGTCAAGATCACGCTGAAGTGATCTTCGCTTCCTCGGCCTCGCGCAGCGGCGCGACGGGGACGCTCGAGCGGCGGTCCCGCGGGATCGCGATGTTGTGGCGCTTGATCATCTCGTTCAAGGTGGTCGGCTTGAGCCCCAGGAGGCGGGCGGCCTCCTTCTGCACGCCGCGCGTCGACTCGAGCGTGCTCTCGATGAGGCGCCGCTCGAAGCTGGCGATCACGTCCTTGAGGCTGATCCCCTCCGGTGGAACGGTCAGGTGCGGCACGTGGAAGACCGGGGCGCTGCGGACGTGGTCGGGGATCAGGTCCCGGTCGATGTTGCCGCTCGTCGCGAGCACGACGCCGCGCTCGATGACGTTCTCCAACTCCCGGACGTTGCCGGGCCAGTCGTAGTCGAGCAGGGCCTGCAGCGCGGACGGCGAGACCGCGGAGACCCGCTTGCCGTTCTCCTGGGAGTACTTCTCCACGAAGTGCACGACCAGGGCCGGGATGTCTTCCTTGCGCTGGCGCAGCGGTGGGAGCTGGACCGCGATCACGTTCAGGCGATAGAACAGGTCCTCGCGGAAGCGGCCTTCCTCGACGGCGCGGCGCAGGTCGATGTTGGTGGCCGCCACGATGCGCACGTCGACGCGGAGCGTCTCCACACCGCCGAGGCGCATGAACTCCCGCTCCTGCATCACGCGCAGCAGCTTGGCCTGCGTCTCGAGCGGGATGTTGCCGATCTCGTCGAAGAACAGCGTGCCCTTGTCGGCAAGCTCGAAGAGGCCCTTCTTCGCGTACACCGCGCCCGTGAAGGCGCCTTTCACGTGGCCGAACAGGTTCGACTCGAGGAGGTCGTGGGGCAAGCTCCCGGAGTTGACGACCACGAACGGCCGTTCGGCGCGCGGCGAGTTGGCGTGGATGGCCTTCGCCACCAGCTCCTTGCCGGTGCCGCTCTCGCCGACCACGAGGATCGTCGAGCGCGAGGGCGCCGCCTGGGAGATCAGGCTGAAGATCTGCTGCATGCGCGGGGCCTTGCCCACGATCTCCGTGAAGCGGCCCTGGTCGCGCAGCGCGGTGCGCAGCTCGCGGTTCTCGTCCTGCAGCCGGCGCTGGTTCAGCGCGTTGCGCAGGATGTGGAGCACCTCCTCGTGCTTGAAGGGCTTCGCGATGTAGTCGAAGGCGCCCTTGCGCATCGCGGTGATGGCGGTCTCCACCGATGCGAAGGCGGTGATCATCAGCACCACAAGGTCCTGGTCGATCCGCTTCAGCTCCTCGAGGACGTCGAGGCCGCCCATCTCGGGGAGCATCACGTCGAGGATCACCGCCGCGAAGCTGCCCCGGCGCGCGACGGACAGGCCCTCGGCGCCGTTCTCCGCCAGGGTCACCTCGTAGCCCGCCTTCGAGAGCAGGGTCATGAGCACGTCGCGCATCACCTCTTCGTCGTCGACGACGAGGATGCGCTCGCCGCTCACCGCTGTGCCACCTCGGCGAAGGCGGTGGCGGGCAGGGCCACCTGGAACGTGGTGCCCTTGCCCGGCGCGCTGTCCACGAAAATCGCACCGCCGTGCTCCTGCACGATGCCGTAGGAGACCGACAGCCCCAGGCCGGTGCCGCGGCCCCCGCCCTTGGTCGTGAAGAACGGGTCGTAGATGCGCTTGACGTCCTCCCGGCTGATGCCGTGGCCCGTGTCGGCGACCTCGGCCACGATCGTGTCCCCGTCGGCGTAGGTCTTCAGCGTGAGCCAGCCGCCCTTGGGCATGGCGTCGCGAGCGTTCAGGATCAGGTTGAAGAAAACCTGCTGGATGCGGTTCTCGTTGCCGCGCACGGGCGGCAGGCCCTCGGCCAGCTCGCGCACCACGCGGATGCGCGTCTTCTCGAGTTGGTGCTCGAGGAGCGAGAGCACCTCGAGCACGACCTTGTTGACGTCGAGCACGTCGAACTCGGCCGTGGAGGAGCGCGCGAAGTTCAGCAGGTTGTTGATGATCTTGGCCGCGCGGAAGGTCTGCTTCTCGATCTTGTCGAGCAGCGGGAAGCGCAAATCCTCGGGCTTGACCTGTTCCTTCAGCATCTGGGTGTAGGAGGAGATGCCCGTGAGCGGCGTGTTCACCTCGTGGGCGACGCCGGCGGCCAGCAGGCCGATCGAGGCCATCTTCTCGGCGTGCTGGAGCTGATCCTCCAGGCGGATCCGCGCCGTGACGTCCTCGAGGATCAGCACCGTGCCGTGGCGCTCGCCGGAGTCCACCTCGAAGGGAGCGATCGAGACGTTCACGATCACGCTGCGGCCGTCGGGCTTCTGGAGGTGCAGCTTGTAGATGTGGGCGATCTCCTCGTGGTCTTCCATCACGAGGCTGCCGCGCAGGGCTTCGAGGAACGGGGCGGGGAACACCTCGTCGAGGGTGCGGCCCAGCACCTCCTGGCGCTTGCGGCCGTCCAGCGACTCCATGGCCCGGTTCCAGCGCGCGACGCGACCGTCGAGGTCGAGCACCAGGATCCCCGAGTCCATGCTCTCCAGGATGTTCTGGTTGTACTCGGTGAGGCGCTGCAGCTCGTCGGCCTTCTCCCGCAGGCTCTGGAAGAGCCGGCCGTTCATGAAGGCCGTGGCGGCCTGGCCGGCGAGGGCCTGGAGCAGGTCGATCTCCTCGCTGTTCAGCGTGTCGAAGCGTTCCTTGCGGCCGACGCCCAGGATCGCGATCAGCTCGCCCTTCACGCGGCAGGGGAAATAGTGGACGAGGTCGAGCGGGCCCGCTTCGGGATACTCCTCGTTCGCCGACTCGGCGTTCACCGGAGCGCCTTCGGCCAGGCGCCGCGCCAGTGCGCCGGTCGCCGGCAGGCGGATGCTCTCGGCTCCCGGACTGCAACCCATTGCCGAGAACATCGCGAAGGCGCCGTCGCGCTCGGGCAGGAACGCGGCCACGGACTGCACGTCCAACGCCTGGCGCACGCCGCGCAGGAGCTGGTCCGTCATCGAGCGCAGGTCGAGCCCGGCGTTCAGGTCCTGACTGAGGCGCAACAGCGAGCGGCGGGGGCTGTCGCGACGGTAGAAGAGCCGGTCGATCGCGTCCTGGATCCGGCTCTTGACGGGGGTGAACAGCAGCATCACCACGAGCGTCGAGAGCACCGCGATCAGGGTGACGTGGGGCTCCTCGTCGCCGCGGATCGCCGAGTTGAACAGCCCGATCACGAGCAGGCAGATCCCGACGATCGCCGCGGTGGCCAGGACGTACACGAGGGCCCGGCGGAAGATCAGCTCGACGTCCATGAGCCGATGCTTCACGACGGCGTAGGCGAGGCTCAGCGGGATGAGCGCCAGCGGGATGTAGCCGGCCAGCTCCATCGCGAAGCGGGGCTCGCGGCCCAGCGCGAAGGGCACTGCGTAGAACGCGAAGAACGGAAGCACGCCCGCGCCCGTGCCCCAGACCAGCCATTTCATCTGCTTGCGCGCCGTCAGGCTGCGCGTCTTGTGGTAGGAGTCGAGCAGGATCGCGAACGAGACCGCGAACAGCAGCGCGAAATAGACGGGCTTGGAGCGGTCGATGGCCGCGGTCACGCGCCACAGCGCCTGTCCGCCCTGGGTCGTCACGAAGAGCACCTGGGAGAGCACCGCGGCGCCCGCAAGCGCCAGCGCCGGCATGTAGGCCACCAGGACCACCCAGGCGCGGCGTGCGGACAGCCGCCGCTCGGGGAAGCTCACGCAGAAGTGGAGGAAGACGACGGGCAGCAGCAACACCGCCAGGTGGTCCGTCCAGAGCAGCGTCCAGTCCGCGAGGTTGAGCTTGCCGGTGTAGGACGTGGAGTACATCAAGAAGAACAGCAGGCAGATCGCGTAGAAGTGGAGCGCGGCGCGATCGGGCGGGCGGCGCAGCATCACGATCGTTCCGACGACGAGGCTGAAGAAGCCGACGAGGGACAGGTAGTAGAAGAGAGTTGCGTTCCCCTTGGGGAGCGGCTTCACGGCGATCTCCAGGGAGCGGCGCTCTTCGGCACGCAGGATCGAGTAGGACAGCCGATCCCCGGATGAGCGGCGCGCCAGGCGCGCCTGGACCTGCTCGTGGGTCAGCACTTCCTCCCCGTCGACGGCGAGCAGCACGTCGCCGACCCTCACGCCCGCGAGGGCGGCCGGTCCGCCGGGCGCCAGGCGCGAAGCGACCACTCCGGCGGGCGACGTCTTCCAGAAGGCGCCGTCGTCCAGCAGCGTCCACGTGGCCTTGAGGAAGATGTTGTAGACACCGAGGCCCGTGAGCAGGACGGCGACGCTCAAGACGGAGAGATTCTTCGTGCGGGCGCGCATCATCGAGTCAGAGTTCTACGGCTCGCTCGAAGTGCAAACGGCATGCCGCTGGATCCAAGGCTTCGAAGTCGAGAATGCTTGATTCTACAACCACTTGCGATGACATCCGAATGGTCGAATCCGACGCATCGTAGATCCCATGCATTGGATTGGAGTGCTCTCTCGAGGAAAAAAGAAGCGAGGCCACGCCTCGCCCTTCGGATCACGGATGCGGGTTCGTTCTCCCTTAGAAGCGAACCGAGATCCCTCCCAGCACGCGCGTCGGCGGCGCGAGGACCGCCAGCTCGTCCAGAGTTCCGGCCTCGGCCGGCTCATAGAACATGTTCCTCACCGCCACGACCAGCTCCCAGTCCGCCCGCGTCACGCTACCGAGGAAGGGGAGGCCCTGGCTGACTTGGACGTCGAAACGCGTGGTCCGCACGGGCTCGGCGAGTGCGGCCGTGCTGTCGTCGCCTTGCGCGTTCATCAAGTTAACGCGGTAGAGGGCGACGATCCGCGTATCGGTGGGATCGAAGGCGGCCTCGACACGCCCCACCAGGTCGTGAAACTCGCCCTGCGGAA
The DNA here is from genome assembly GCA_035251085.1 of Vicinamibacteria bacterium. GTDB lineage: Bacteria > Acidobacteriota > Vicinamibacteria > Fen-336 > Fen-336 > DATFEN01. Next base: position 5,197 of record DATFEN010000050.1, read on the forward strand.
GCGACGCGACGGACGGCCCCGAGACGAAGGCCACCGGCATCTCGCGATGCACATGACCGAAGGAATAGGCGAGCGAGCCCCGCACCGCGTGCCCGAAGCCGCGGCTCAGGTCCGCCCCGAAGCCGCGGGCCGTCGTCGCGCCCGCGTTGAAGATGCGCAGCTGGCGTAGCGTCCCGCGTCCCGCGAAGGCGTTCACGAGCTGGTCCTGGATCGACTCGTCCCAGGCCCGCAGCCCCACGAGCGTTCCGTCGAAGCTGTGGTCGACGCCGAGCTGGACGCGCACGACGCGCTCGACCTGCAGGTTCGCGGGCATCGCCGCGTAGAGGATCGCGGGGGCCGTGGCCATCGTGGACAGCGTCAGGAGATCCCCGCCGGGCACCACCGTCCGCTCCTCGGCGGAGGCGTGAAAGCGCGTGCGGTGGTTGTCGGTCCTGAACTCGAGGCCCAGGGACGGATCCAGATGGTTTTGGTCCTGGACGAATCCCACGTACGTCTGTCGCAGGCCGGCCGTTGCACTCACGTGCTCGCCGAAGGCCGCGCGGTCCTCGATGAACAGCGCACCGACGGCGCGGCCATCGGGAGCGAGCTCGTCTACACCCGTCAGGGGCCGCACGAGGCGCGTGCCATATCCGGCACCGGCGCGCAGCTCGTGGTCGTCTGCTGAACCGATGACGAGCTCCGCGGCCATGCGCCAGGACGTGTCCTCGCTCTCGGCGAGCACTCCGCCCACCGTGAAGCGAGCGTCGTCCGAGAGCCGGCCCTCGAACCGGAGAGCGCCGGTCCCCTGGGGGGCGAAATCCGAGCCGGCCTCGTCGCCTCCGGTGGTCGCCGCAGCCACGAGCTCGACCTGCCCGCCCAGGTCTGACGCGCGCGGCGCCGGCGCCATGCCGGTGCTCGCAGCAATCACAGCCTGCTCCTCACCCAGGACCTGTGCGGTCCGCTGTTCGAGGACCGAGCGCGACTTGTGCCGCACCAACCATGTCAGTTCACGACGCCGCGAGGCAGCCTCCTGGTCCGAGAGCTCAGCCAGAGACGGAAGGCTCAGGGCCAGGATCGACTGCTGATTGGCGCGCACGGTGACCTGGCGCGCTACAGCCGGCTTCAGGCCCTCGCCGAGCGCGCGAACCGTGTACGAGCCCGCGGGGAGCGAGGGCAGCATGAAGCGGCCGGCGTCGTCCGAGAAGGTGACGAGACCTCCACCGCGCATGCCCTTCGCGAAGAGCGAGACGAGGGCTCCCGCCACGGGTGTGCCCCGGCTGTCCTCCACCCAGCCTACGACCGAGCCGCCGTTCGGTTCGATGGCAGAGGTGGTCCCTGCCGCGCCCCACATCAGGGCCGCGGCGAGCGACAGGGCAGTCGAAGAGTAGCGCTTCGTGACGAACTCCCGCAGGATGCCACGCTACCCCGCTCCGCGAGGCCTGTCAACACCTTTCGGTCTGACACGCCCTTCGAAAACTGAGCTAGGATCTCCACCCCCGACATGGCCCGCTACTATGACGTGACGGTCCCGCTGTCAGCGGCGGTGCCGACTTTCCCCGGCGACCCGCGCTTCCACATGGAGTTCACTCACCGCATCGCCGACGGGCAACCCTACAACGTCGCGCGCATCACGCTTGGGGCGCACTCCGGCACACACGTGGACGCCCCCTACCACTTCCTGGCGGATGGCAACACGGTCGAGTCGCTGCCCCTCGAGATCCTGATGGGCAAGTGCCGCGTCGTCGAGGTGGGAGCCCGCGAGAAGATCGAGCGGCACGCCCTGGAAGCCCTCGACATGCGCGACGACCTCCGGGTCTTGCTCAAGACGCGGATGTCCGGCCAGCTCCGGGTGCGCGAGTTCCAGGAGGACTTCGTCTACCTCACGCCGGACGCGGCGCAGTACCTGGTCCACGCGGGCATCAAGCTCGTGGGCATCGACTATCTCTCCGTGGAGAAGTTCGGCAGCGAGGACTTCGCGGCGCACCATGCGCTGCTGGGCGCGGGCGTGGTGATCATCGAGGGACTCGACCTCTCAGGTGTGGAGCCCGGAGAGTACGACATGACCTGCCTGCCGCTCAGGATCGTGGGCGCGGACGGCTCGCCGGCCCGCGTGGTGCTGAGGTCGCGTCCCTGATGGCCCACGCGCTCCTCAGCGTGCTCGAGGAGTCGCGGGCCTTCGCGGTGATCCGCACCGACTGGCCGGAGAGCGCCGAGGCCGCCGGGCGCGCCTGCTTGCGGGGCGGCCTGCGCTTCCTCGAGATCACGCTGACCGTACCCGATGCGCTGGCCGTGGTGCAGCGGCTCGCCCCCGAGGCCGGCGCGATCGTGGGTGTTGGCTCGGTCACGTCCCGGGATCAGGTGGCTGCCGCGGCCCGGGCCGGCGCGCGCTTCGCGGTCTCGCCGCACCTGGAGGCCGACCTCGTCGCCGAGGCGCGGTCGCTGGGACTGCTCGCGTCGGCCGGCGGCGTCACGCCCACGGAGATGGTGGCGGCGCATCGCGCCGGCGCCGAGGTGATCAAGATCTTCCCAGGATCCGCCTTCGGACCCGGATACCTGAAGGCGATCCGCGAGCCCCTGCCGTTCCTACGACTGATGCCGACGGGCGGCGTCGACGAGAAGAACCTCACCGCCTGGCTCGACGCGGGCGCCTACGCGGTCGGCCTCGGCGGGAGCCTGCTCCCCAGGGAAGCCGTCAAGGCCGGTGACTGGGGCGCCGTCGAGGCGCGGGCGCGGCAGGTGTCGGTGCTCGTGAAGGAATGGCGGGAGCGCCAGGCGCGTTGACGCGGCCATGAACGTCCTTCTGCTGCGGGACGTCGCCGCCGTGCTGCTCGCCGGCGGGGCGGGGGAGCGACTCTACCCTCTGACCCGCCACCGGGCCAAGCCGGCCGTGTCCTTCGGCGGGCCGTACCGGATCATCGACTTCACGCTGTCCAACTGCATCAACTCGGGGCTGCGCAAGATCTTCATCGCCACGCAGTACAAGTCGCAATCCCTGAACCGTCACATCCGCCTGGGCTGGATGGTGGTCAACACCGAGCTCGGGGAGTTCGTCGAGATCCTGCCGCCCCAGAAGAGGACCGGCGAGAACTGGTATCTGGGCACCGCAGACGCGTGCTACCAGAACCTCTACTCGATCGAGCGCGAGCAGCCGCGCTGGGTGATCGTGCTCTCCGGTGATCACATCTACAAGATGGACTACGGGAAGATGCTCGACGTCCACATCGCCCGAGGCGCCCAGCTCACGGTGGCGGCCATCGAGGTGCCGATCGCGGAGTCGCGTCGCTTCGGCGTCCTCGAGGTGGACGAGGACAGCCGCATCACCGGGTTCCGTGAAAAGCCGTTCCAGGCGTCGCCCACGCCTTGGAACCCGGGGTACTGCCTGGGCTCGATGGGGATCTACATCTTCGACTTCGAGGTGATGCAGCGCGAGCTGCTCCGCGACGCCGAGTCGTCCTCGAGCCACGACTTCGGCAAGGACATCATCCCGAGCCTGGTGGAAAGAGGCGAGCGCGTCTTCGCATACTTGTTCTGGGACGAGAACAAGAAGGAATCGAAGTACTGGCGCGACGTCGGAACCCTGGACGCCTACTACGAGGCGTCGATGGACCTGATCCAGGTCGACCCCGTCTTCAACCTCTACGACCCCGACTGGCCGCTGCGCACCTACCAGCCCCAGTTCCCGCCCGCCAAGTTCGTCTTCAACGAGGACGGTCGGCGGGGCGGCGCGACCCAGTCGATCGTCTCGATGGGCTGTATCGTGTCGGGCAGCGAGGTGAAGCGCTCGATCCTCGGGCCGAACGTCCGCGTCCATTCCTACTGCGAGATCGAGGACTCGATCCTGATGCCGAACGCCGTGGTCCACCGACACGCCCGCATCCGGCGCGCGATCATCGACCGCGACTTCGAGGTCCCGCAAGGCGCCGTCATCGGCCACGATGCCGCCGAGGACCGGCGCCGCCACAGCGTGACCGAGAACGGGGTGGTCGTGGTCACGCCCGGCGAAGAATGCTACGTGGAGGCGCGCTAGGCTAGGACGCGTTCTCGGGCGGCGCCGGCGCGGCGGAATCAGGCGCGGGTGGCTTCGGCGCCGGCAGCGGTGCGGGCATCGGTCGCGCCGCGGGGCCCAGGCCGAACATCAACAAGAAGCCGCCGAGCCCCAGGTCGGCGACGATGCATGCCCACGGGTACCATTCGGGCAGCGTGGTCTTCAGCTCGCCGACCACGTGAAGCAGGTCCCACCCGGCGTGGAGCGCCCACGCCAGTCCGAGCAGTCTCATGCTGCGCACGCCCAGCAGCGCGACCCCGCAGAAGAGCAGGACGCCCAAGGCTTGGAGAAGCACTGCGGCCAGGTTCGAGGCGGCCAGCGCAGCACCCAGGTACATCCCGACAGCCGCGCCGAGGAGCACCAGCAGCACGACCCGGCCCCGCTCGGGGCCCAGCGCGCGGGAGGTCGCGAGCGCCGCGAACGCGAACAGCACTCCGAGAACCAGCGCGAGCGGCATCGGTGCTTCTTAGCATGGCTCCGGTCCCAGCGCGAAACGCGATCCGGCGGCGCCAGCGCGGCGACAGCGTCGAGTCTGGTAGGATCCCCGCGCCGCCCTCAGGAGGGATTCTCGTGACGAACATCGACAGCGTCTTCGCGCGCGAGGTCTTGGACAGCCGGGGCAACCCGACGGTGGAGGTCGAGGTCGTCCTCGAGGGCGGTGCGCTGGGCAGGGCGGCCGTTCCGTCCGGCGCATCGACGGGCGAGCACGAGGCGGTCGAGCTGCGCGACGGTAACAAGAAGCGCTACCTGGGCAAGGGCGTGCAGAAGGCCGTGTCGGCGGTCAACGATGCGCTGTCGGGCGAGCTGATCGGCGAGGACGCCACGGATCAGGCCCTCATCGACGCGCTGATGATCGACCTCGACGGCACCGACAACAAGCGCAAGCTCGGCGCCAACGCGATCCTGGCGTGTTCGCTGGCGGTCGCGAAGGCTGCGGCGGAGACCACGGGCCAGCCGCTCTATCGCTATGTCGGCGGCACCAACGCCCGCACCCTGCCGATCCCGTTCATGAACGTGATCAACGGCGGCGCTCACGCGGACAACAAGCTCGACCCGCAGGAGTTCATGGTCGTGCCCTACGGCGCCAAGAGCTTCGCCGAGGCGCTGCGCATGGGCGTCGAGGTCTTCCACCATCTCAAGGCCATTCTCAAGAGAAAGGGACAGATGACCCAGGTGGGCGACGAAGGCGGCTTCGCGCCCAACCTGGCCTCGAACGAGGAGGTGCTCGACACGCTCGTCGACGCTATACGAGCTGCCGGATACAGGCCCGGCGCCCAGATCGCGATCGCCCTCGACGTCGCCGCGAGCGAGTTCCACGAGGGCAGGAAGTACGTCTTCAAGAAGTCGGGCGGCGGGGCGAAGACACCCGACCAGATGCTGGCGATGTACGAGAAGTGGGTGAAGGCGTACCCGATCGTCTCGATCGAGGACGGCCTGGGCGAGAAGGACTGGGAGGGCTGGAAGGCGCTGACCGATGCTCTCGGCTCGAAGATCCAGCTCGTGGGCGACGACCTCTTCGTGACGAACCCGGAGATCCTGCGCAAGGGCATCGAGGCCGGCATCGCCAATGCCGTTCTGGTGAAGGTCAACCAGATCGGGACGCTGACCGAGACCCTCGATTGCGTGGCCCTGGCGGGCCGCGCCGGCTACACCTGCATGATGAGCCATCGCAGCGGCGAGACCGAGGACGTGACGATCGCGGACCTCGCGGTTGCGACCAACTGCGGCCAGATCAAGACCGGCTCCGCGTCGCGCACCGACCGCGTCGCCAAGTACAACCAGCTCCTGCGCATCGAGGAGGAGCTGGGCCCGATGGCGCGCTTCGCGGGCAAGTCGGCGCTGAACCCCAGGAGGTAGCCCCGGGCTCGGGGTCGCGCTGGTGGCCGACGGATCGCCGGTCCTGGTGGCCACGCTGCTCTTCGTCGTCTTCGCTCTGCTCTCGGTCGTCGGGCCCGGCATCGCGATCCAGCGGCTGCTGCGCCTGCCGGTCGACGCGGCGCTGGTCCTGCCTCTGGGCTACGCCTACGCCGCGGCGGCGGCGGCGCTGAGCCTCGTCACAGGCCAGGCTTGGGCGTTCCCGCTGCTGTCGATCGCCGTGGACGTCACGCTCGTCCTTGGGCTTCCCTGGCGGCGTGCCGAGGGTCCTTCGCTCAAGGGCGTGCTTCCCGGGCTGGCTGCGGTGGTCGCCCTGTTCGCGCTGACGCAGTATCCGGTGAACCGACGACTGCCGACGGGAGACTTCGCGGTCGACGATCTCGAACGCGTCGACACCACGTTCCACGTCGCCGTGGTCTGGGAGCTTTCGAGCTACCCGCCGCAGGTCCCCGGCCTGGCGGGCTTCCCGCTCGACTATCACGTCGGGCCGCACCTGGTCCGCGCGATGGCGCTGCGCTGGGCGGGCCTGCATCCCTACGACACGCTCTCGCGCTTCGACCTCACGCTGCAGGCGCTGGCCCTGCTCCTGGCGCTCCGCGGCGCCGCCCGAGCGCTCGGCGGCGGCCCGCTCGCGGTCAGGCTCGCGCCTTTCACGGTTTTCCTCGGCGACTTCGCGTACGCGTTCGCCGCGCGTCCCCAGGCGCGCTGGTGGACCGAGCTGCTCGGGGGAAACCTGCTCCTGTGCCTCGACTTCGGCAACTCGCTGATTCCGGCGCTCGCGATGGCCCTGGGCGCAACGGTCGCGATCGCGCGACAGTCCCGCGGCGAGTCGAGCTGGTGGCTCGCGGTCGCTGCGCTCCTCGGCCTCGCGCTGCCGTTCTTCAAGGTGTTCCTCGCCGCGCAGGCGGCGGCGTGTGCCGTGCTGGCCGCGCTGCTGCTCCACAGGCGCGGCGCGGCCGGGACTCCGCTGCTGGCGTTCGCCCTCCCGACGCTCGCAGGCACTCTCTGGTTGGCATCCGGTCCAGCCGCGCGCGCCGTGCAACTGCTCGTGGATCCGCTCGCCCCCGTGGCGCGGCTCCAGCAGCTCCTCGGGCTCTTGCCTGCCGAGGGGCTCGCACTGGCGGGCTGGGGAGCGCTGTGGCTTGTGCTCAGTCTCGGCGTGCGAGCGCTGGCCGTGCCCGAGGCGGTGCGAGCCGTGGCCGAGGCCGCGCCCGCGAGGTCAGCGCTCGCGCTGCTGGGGCTGCTGGGCTGGCCCGCAGCGATGCTGTTCCGCGTGACGGCGGACCGGGAGTTCAACGAGGCGGTCTACTTCACGAACGCGAGCGGTGCGGTGCTGTGGTTGTTCCTCGCGATCGTGCTCGAGCGTCACGTCGTGCGACATCCCGCGCGCCGCGCGCCCGTCCTGCTCGCGGCCGCGGCGCTCTCCCTGCCGACGAGCGTCGAGTTCGCGTGGCGCAAGGCGGTGGCGCCCGCGGACATCGTGCCCGCGCGTGTGCTCGAAGCGACGGAGCGCCTGGTCGACGACAGCCGCCCCGGCGACGTGGTCCTGATCCGGCCCTACTCGCGTTACCCGCCGCCGCCGATCGTGTTCGCGGGCCGCCGCGTGCCATACACCTTCTATTGGGGCTACCTCCGGCAGTTCGTGCCGGCGCCGCAGGTCTTCGCACGCTCAGCGGCGGTCCGCAGCTTCTTCCGCGCCGAGCGGGTCGAGGACGCGCACGCTCTCGCCCTTCAGCTGAACGCGCGTCACGTCTTTCTGCAGGGCTCGCAGGCGATGGGCGACGGCGCGCGCGCGATCCTCGAGCCGCTGTACATCAGGAAGGACACGGCGCTGTACCGGATCCGCCCCCCGGCTGCTGCGGTTAGCCCTGCTCCTCCTCGACGCTGATCTTCAGCGAGCGGAGGAACTTCTTGTCGAGCGGCGTCATCTTCAGCGGCTGGGGCTCGGCCTTCTCGACGCGGAAGTCGAAGGTGGAGACCTCGGCTGGCTCTCGCGTGCCGGTGCGCGTGAACCCGATCGTGGCTTCGAGGACCAGCGAGACCTCGTAGCCCTCGGAGCGGATCCGGCTCAGGCAATGGGCGATCTGCGGCGATTCGTTGAGGGTGCGCTGGATCGTTGCTCCCAGCTCCCCGACCAGCCGCTTGACGTCCTCGCCCGTCGAATCCGTCTTCTCCATCGCGATGTCCGAAAAAATTATGCGGACGCCGCCTTCGTGTTGTCAAGGCGGGTCCGGTCGCCCCCCCGCGCGGCCCATGTTACTTTCCGCCGCGATGGCGAAGGAGTCGCGTGTTTTCGGGCCTGCCGACCTGCCCCCGCCCGCTGAGATCGGCGAGCCCGGCGTCTATCCCTTCACGCGGGGCCTCCACCCCCGCGGCTATCGAGGGCGACTCTGGACGATGCGGCAGTACGCCGGCTTCGCGACCGCCGCGGAATCGAACCGGCGCTATCGCTACCTGATCGAACACGGAACGAGCGGGCTGTCGGTGGCGTTCGACCTGCCGACGCAGATCGGCTACGACCCCGACGACGGGCACGCGGCCGGGGAGGTCGGGCGGGTCGGCGTCTCGATCGCCTCCCTCGAGGACATGGAGCTGCTGCTCGACGGCATCCCGCTCGAGCGCGTCTCCACGTCCATGACGATCAACGCCACCGCCGCCATCCTGCTCGCGCTCTACCTCGCTGTGGCGCGCCGCCGCGGGGTCTCCGAGGCCGTGCTCGCTGGCACGGTGCAGAACGACATCCTCAAGGAGTACGTCGCGCGCGGCACGTACATCTTCCCGCCCGGCCCGTCGCTGCGCCTCGTCACCGATGTCTTCGCGTACTGCAGCGAACGCGTGCCGAAGTGGAACACGATCTCGATCTCGGGCTACCACATCCGCGAGGCCGGGGCGACCGCCGCGCAGGAGATCGCCTTCACCTTCGCGAACGCCCTCGAGTACGTGCGGGCGGCGCAGGCCAGGCGCCTCGATCCCAGCAGCTTCGGGGAGCGAATCAGCTTCTTCTTCGCCTGCCACAGCGATTTCATCGAGGAGGTCGCGAAGTTCCGGGCGGCGCGCCGGCTCTGGGCCAGGCTGATGCGGGAGCGCTTCGGCGTCACGAACCCCCGGGCGCAGCAGCTCCGCTTCCACGTCCAGACGGGCGGCGTGACGCTCACCGCTCAGCAGCCCGACAACAACGTGGTGCGCGTCGCGCTGCAGGCGCTGGCCGCGGTGCTGGGCGGCTGCCAGAGCCTGCACACGAACGCCAGGGACGAGGCGCTGGCCTTGCCCAGCGAGGCCGCCGCGCGTCTGGCGCTGCGCACGCAGCAGGTGATCGCGAACGAGTCTGGGGTGGTCGACATCGTGGACCCGCTCGGCGGCGCCTATGCGGTCGAGGCCAAGACCAGCGCCCTGGAGACCGAGGCCCTCAGCCTTCTCGACAGGGTCGAGGAACGCGGCGGCGCGCTGGGAGCCATCGAGCGAGGCGAGATCCAGCGCGAGATCCAGGAGTCGGCCTACCGCTTCCAGCGCGAGGTGGAGAGCGGGGAGCGGGTCATCGTCGGCGTCAACCGCTTCGAACAGGCGGACGACGAGCCGCCCGCGGACCTGCTGCGCATCGATCCGGAAATCGAGCGCCGGCAGCGCGAGCGCGTGGCGAGCCTCCGCTCGCGGCGCGACGCCGCCGCATGGAGCGCCGCCCTCGACCGCGTCGAGGCCACCGCCCGCGGAGACGGGAACCTCGTGCCGGCGCTCGTCGACGCGGTGCTGGCGTGGGCGACCCTCGGCGAGATCGCGAACCGGCTGCGGACGGTATTCGGCGAGCACCGCGAGACGCTGGTGCTGTGAGCCGTCTCTTCCGCCTCCGCCCAGAGGAGGCGATCGCGCTCGTATTCCTGCTCCCGACCACGTATCTGACGCTTTCGGCCTACGGCTACGCGCGCGCGGCCGGCGTCATCGGGCCGCGCTACGCAGGAGGCGTCGTGCGGCTCTGCATCGCGATCGGCTTCCTAGGGCTGCTGGGGCTCGGCCTCCGGTTCGCACCCGGCTCCCGCTTCGTGAAGCTGATGCGCGAAGTGGTGCCCTTCCTGGCCTGCATCCTGATCTACACGAACCTGCACGACACGATCGGATTCGTGAACCCGAGGGACATCCACGGGTACCTCGTCGCGATCGATCAATGGCTGTTCGGAGGCCAGCCCTGCGTGTGGGCCGAGCGCTTCATCTCGTCCGGCCGCACCGAGCTCATGACCTTCTTCTACGTGAACTTCTTCTGGATCGCGCCCTCGACCTCCGTCGTGCTCCTGGCGCGCCGCCGCTGGGCTCCGTTCCGAGCCACGACGCTCGGGGTGATCGTCTGCTTCTACCTCGGGTACTTTCTGTACGTGGTGTTCCCGGCCGCGCCGCCACGCCTGGTGCTGCTGGCCCGATTCACCAAGAACCTCTACGGCTACCCGCAGTTCTTCTCGAGCCTCCAGAACCAGGCGCTGGCGCTCCTGCCCGTGGACAGCCGCGCCGCCTTTCCGTCGCTTCACGCGGCGGTGAGCCTCGTCGCGCTGATCTACGCCTGGCGGCACGTGCGGGCGTGGTTCTGGATGCTGCTGCCATTCGCCCTGGGACTCTGGGTGTCCACGGTCTACCTGCGGCACCACTACGTGGTCGACCTGCTCGCGGGCTGGGCGCTCGCCCCGGTCGCGGTGTCCGTCGCTCCGCGCCTGGACGCCTGGTGGGCACGCCGCCAGCGGGCGCTGGGATACCAGCCGGCTCGCGGCGCGCAGTGACCCGGGCAGACCTCTCGCCGAGCTACTTGGCGGGAACCAGGTCGAGGCTCCAGGTCCGGTCCCCCCAGGACAGCGTCGCCGTCGCGCCGACGGATGTTGGCGCCATTGCGACCGTGAACATCTGCGTCGGCGGCGCCGCCGAGCCGGGTCGCATCTCGGCACGGGCGACCTCCGTGGCGGCGATGTTCGAATAGCCCTCGAGGTGCGGCCACGGCTCGTTGGCCAGGTTGGAGGGGGCCTTGTCCCACAGCTTGATGAGGGCGATGCCCTTGTCGCTGTTGAGCACCAGGGAGGCGTTGCCCTCGGCGGGAACGTGCATGTAGACGGTGTACTTCCCGGCCGGCACCTTCTTGCCGCCGAGCAGGAGGGCCGTCTCCGTCTTGATCGTGGTGACCTGGTCGCCCCCGGCCCGCCAGATCCGATCGGCGGGGAGCTGGGCCATCAGCTGGTCGAGAGTGCGTCCCTTGAGCGCGGGCCGTCCGTACTCGATCGAGACCTTCTTGCCGCCCACGCTCGTGGTCACCGTCTCGCGAGGGGCGGGAGCGTCCTGAGCGCGCGCGGCCATCGCGAATGCGAGGGCGGCGAGGAGCGACGCGACGAAGGCGCGTTTATGGCGGGGAACGTTCATCGAGAGACCTCCGAGTTTCAATCGAACACATGAGTCATCGATCCAAGACTTCCTTGAGCAGCTTGTTCACGAGCTGCGGGTTGGCCTTGCCTCCCATCCGCTTGATCACACGGCCAACGAACCAGCCGAGCGCCGCCGGCTTGCCGCCGCGATAGCTCGCAGCCTGCTCCGGGTTGGCATCGACCACGCTCTCGACCACGGCACGGATCGCGGCCTCGTCCGATACCTGCTGCAGCCCCTCTCGCGCGACGATCGCGGCGGGGCTGTCGCCCGAGTCCCACATCCGCTCGAAGACGTCCTTGGCGATCCTGCCCGAGATCGCACCAGCGTCCACCATCCGGATCAGCTCGCCCAGGTTCTGCGGCGTCACGGGCGCCGAGCCCAGGTCGCCCGCCGTCTCGTTCAGCTTGCGGAGCACCTCGGTCATCACCCAGTTCGAAGCCGCCTTGGGGTTCGCGCACGCCACCGCCGCGGCCTCGAAGTAGTCCGCGAGCTGCCGCGACGCGGTCAACACCGAGGCATCGTACTCGGGCAGGTGGTAAGCCGAGGCGAAGCGCCGCTGGCGCTGCGCCGGCAGCTCGGGCAGGGAGGCGCGGACCTGGTCGATCCATTCCGGGGTGACGACGAGCGGCGGCAGGTCGGGCTCCGGGAAGTACCGATAGTCGTGGGCGTCCTCCTTGCCGCGCATCGGCAGGGTTTCGGCGCGGTCGGCGTTCCAAAGCCGGGTCTCCTGCTCCACGCGCCCGCCCGCCTCGAGAACCGCGGACTGGCGCGCGATCTCATGCTGGATCGCGCGGCGCACGTGGCCGAAGGAGTTGAGGTTCTTGATCTCGATGCGAGTGCCGAGCGCAGTGCTGCCCGTGGACCGGATCGAGACGTTCGCGTCGCAGCGCAGCGAGCCCTGCTCCATGTTTCCGTCGGAGACGCGCGCATAGAGGAGCATGGTCCGAAGGGCCGTCAGGTACGCGTGGGCTTCGTCGGCGGAGCGCAGGTCGGGCGCGGAGACGATCTCGATGAGCGGCACGCCCGCGCGGTTGAAGTCGACGCCGCTGCGCTCCCCCGACCACGGGAAGCCCTCGTGCAGCAGCTTCCCGGCGTCCTCCTCGATGTGGATGCGCTCGACCCGGACGCGCTGCTCGCCGCCCAGCTCCACCGCGCCGTCCGTCGCCAGGGGCCGCTCGTACTGCGAGATCTGATAGCCCTTCGGCAGGTCGGGATAGAAGTAGTTCTTGCGCGCGAAGAGCGAGACCGGATGCACCGTGCAGCCGGTGGCCAGGGCGGCGCGCAGCGCCAGCGTCACGGCGTGACGGTTGAGGACGGGAAGCGCGCCGGGCAGGCCGAGACACACCGGGCAGACGTGAGCGTTCGGAACGTCGCCGAAGCGGTTCGGGCAGCCGCAGAAGAGCTTGGTGTGCGTGAGGAGCTGGCAGTGGACCTCGAGGCCGATCACGGCCTCGTACCGCGTGCCGACGCCCTCGTCCAGAGCCGTCGCCATGCGGACCTGATTCTAGTGTAACGTCGCCGGGGAGGCTCCGATGCGACTGGTACTGCTATCTCTGCTGCTTGCCGTCGGCGGGGTGCCGGAAGAGCCGCGACTCTACGGGAAGCCTCTCGCGGGCCTGCCCCCATCCAACCTGGCCCAGCTGCTGAAGTCGCCAGCCCATGGCCAGCGGGTGCGCGTGGCGGGACGCATCGACGCCGTCTGCCGAAACAAGGGCTGCTGGCTCGAGCTGAAGCAGGGTGAGTCCTCCGTTCACGTCACGTTCGAGGGCTATTCGTTCTTCGTGCCCCGGGATTCCGCCGGCCGCGAGGTGGTGCTCGAGGGGCGCGTCATGGTGGCGAAGCCGAAGCCCGACGACCTCGCGCACCTCGAAGCCGAGGGCGCCGCGCAGGCGGCGGCCGGCGTTTCGATCGAGGCCACCGGCGTCGAGATCCGCTAGCCCAGCCCATGGCGCCGCTCCTGCTCGCGGCCCTGCTCCAGTCGCAGGCGCCCACGGGGCCGCCCTTCGTACCCCGCGCCTCGGGCTGGGTCCGGGACGAGGCCGGGGTGCTGAGCGATGCGACCGAGGAGCGTCTCAACGGCATCCTGGCGGGACACCAGAGGGCGACCTCCAACCAGGTCGTCGTGCTCACCGTGGCCTCGCTCGATGGCGACGTCGTCGAATCGGTGGCGCTGCGGCGCGCCAGCGAGCTGAAGGTCGGCCGCGACGACATCGACAACGGCGTGCTGCTGCTCGTCGCGCCGAACGAGCGGAAGGTACGCATCGAAGTGGGCTACGGCCTCGAGGGCGTGCTGCCCGATGCGCGCTGCGTCCAGATCATCCGCGCGGAGATCCTGCCGCGCTTCAAGGCCGGCGACCTGGACGGAGGGGTCGAGCACGGCGTCCGCGCGGTCCTCGGCGCGATCCAGGGAGCGTACACGCCGTCCAAAAAGCCTGCGCCCGTCGAGCGCTTCCCTCCGGCGCTCGACTTCCAGGGGCAGTTCATGCTCGGGCTGTTCGGTGGGCTTCTGCTCGCCCCGATCGGCCAGAGGCTCTTCAGGATCGACGATCGCTCGTTCCGCTGGGTGCGAGCCGGACTCGCGACGCTCCTCCCGGGAGGCGTGGTCGCCGCCTTCTATCCGATCGCCCTCCTGGGATTCGGTCTCGCCGCTTTGATATACCTGATGAAGGACATCGACCCGACGGGAGGAGACGGCTACTCCTATGGCCATTCGGGCGGATCGTGGTCGAGCGACTCGAGCAGCTCCTCGTCCGGCGACTCGTTCAGCGGCGGCGGCGGGGACTTCGGCGGCGGCGGCGCCAGCGGCAGCTGGTGAATCTCACGGCGGGTAGCTCATGAAGCCGGAGCCGAAGGACCAGTTCTCCTTGGCGACCTCGATCAGGCTCACGACGACGTCCTCGCGGCGCAGGCCGGCGGCCGCGGCGACGCCCTCGGCGATCGACGCGTAGAGCGCCTTCTTCACCTCGACGCTGCGTCCCGCGTTGAGGAACACCTGAACGATCGCCACGTCGCTCGAGTGGTCGATGCCAAGGTAGGCTGGCGTCACGCGCAGGCTCGCCGGCGGTAGCAGCTCGACCACCTGGAACAGATCGTCGTTCGGCACGTTCGCGACGCTCACGAGGGCGTGGTGGACCGCGTCGCCCACCCGCGCACGCAGGCCGTCGTCTCTGCCCGCCGCGAGGGTGATGCGGACGAACGGCATGGTTTGCATAGAATACCCGCGATGCTGTCCAAGCCCGGCGTGGTCCGCCTCGTCGATTACACGAACTGGGCCAACCATCGCGCGCTGCGCGCGGCGGCGCTGCTGTCCGTCGAGGACTTCCGCAAGGACCTCGGCTCGAGCCACGGCGGAGTGCGCGGCACGCTCGCTCACATGATGAGCGCCGAGTGGATCTGGCTGGAGCGGTTCAAGGGCATCTCGCCGCCGCGCATGTTCGACGAGGCCGAGTTCGCCGATGTGATCGCGCTGCGCGAGCGCTGGGTCACGATCGAGGAGCACCGGGACGTCTGGCTGGGCCAGCTCTCCCCCGAGGGCCTCGAGCAGACCGTCCGCTATCAGAACACCCGGGGCGAGGTGTACAAGGCACCGCTCTGGCAGCTCGTCCAGCACGTCGTGAACCATGCGAGCTATCACCGCGGCCAGGTGACCAGCCTGTTGCGCCTGCTGGGCTCGCGCCCGATGAACACCGACATGCTCTTCTGGGACCGCGAGCGCGCGAAGGAGCACGCCTGACCCGCGAGATGACCACACCCTTCGACTGGCACCCCGAACCCGAGCTGATCGGCTTCCGCGACGAGAGCCGCTCGCGCGCGGCCCTCGAGCGCCTCGGCGCCGAGGCCTGGTCCGCGTGCCTCGACTACCTCTACCGCGAATCGTTCCGCCGGCCCATGGGCCCCGACAGCTATCGTGAGCTGCGAGCGCGCTTCTTCACGGGTGATCCCGCCGCCGGCGGGGCGCAGGCGCGGCCCGCGCCTGCGCCGCTGACACCGGCGCCATCCACAGAGATCCTCGACGAGTTCCGCCGCCGCCTCGCGCCGTACCAGTACAACGCGCACCACGGCGCCTCGTTCAGCTACTTCACGCCGCCGCCGCTCGTGATGTCGATCGTCGGCGAGTTGCTGTGCCAGTGGCTGAGCCAGGGCGTCGACGTGTGGCACGCGGCTCCCACAGGCGCCTTCGTCGAGGAGGAGGTGATCCACTGGTTGTGCTCCGTGGTGGGCTATGGCGAGGGCGGCTTCGGCCTGCTCACCTCCGGCGGGGTCATGGCGAACCTCATCGGCCTGGCCCTCGCCCGTGACGTCCGGCTGCGCGCGCTGCTGGGCCGCGCCGCGGCGCCCCGCGGGCGCGACCTCGAGGGCGTCCGGGTCTACGCCTCGGACCAGGCCCACTTCTCGATCGGCCGCGGCCTCGACACGCTCGGCTTCGCGAAGGACACGCTGTGCGTCGTGCCCTCCGACGCACGTTTCCGGCTGCGCGGAGGCCCGGTGCGAGAAGCGATCGCAGCCGACCGCCGCGCCGGCCTGCGCCCGCTCGCGATCGCGGCGGTCGCCGGCTCGACGAACACGGGCTCGGTAGACGCGATCGAAGAGCTGGCCGAGATCGCTGAGCGCGAAGACCTCTGGCTGCACGTGGACGCCGCCTACGGAGGCGCCGCCCGCCTGTCCAAGCGCGACGCGGGCCGGGTAGCGGGGCTGGAGCGGGCCGACTCGGTGACGATCGATCCGCACAAGTGGTTCTTCCAGGCCTACGATATCGGCGCCCTGCTCGTGAAGCGTCGCGGCGAGCTGCCCGCCACCTTCAGCCGCAAGCCCGAGTACTACCGCTCCACGCGGCCCGAGGACGAGCCGCTGAACTTCTACGAGTACGGCATCGAGGGCACGCGCCGCTTCCGCGCCTTGAAGCTGTGGATGAGCTGGAAGCACCTGGGCACGCAGGGCCTGGGCCGGCTCGTCGAGATGAACGACGACCTTGCGGCCTACCTGGCGCGCCGCTGCCGCGAGAGCGACGACTTCGAGGCGCTGCCCGAGGAACCGGAGCTTGCCGTCGTCTGTTTCCGCCACCTTCCGGAAGGCCGTGCGGCCGCAGCACGCCTGCCTCCCGAGGAGCTCGACCAGCACCAGGATCGGCTGCAGCGGGCCCTCGAGGCTTCCGGCGAGGCCTGGGTGTCGACCACCCGGCTGCGGGGCCGTACCTATCTCCGCGCCGGACTCGTGAACTATCTCTCCACGCCCCGGGACGTGGACGGGGTGTTGTCGGCGTTGCGGCGGCTCTCCTCCGGTGTCGCCGCCCCGCCGCCAGCCTAGAATGGTAGGGCATTGAAGGGGCTCGCACGCCTGACGCGCAGGGAGCGGCTGCAGCTCTTGCGGTTCGTGTGCGCGGCCATCTGGTCGGATCTCGAGGTGAGCCCCTCGGAGCGCAGCTTCACGCTGGGCCTGGCGCTGCGGCTCGGCCTCCCCGAAGACGAGATGCGTCAGGTTCGCGACTGGCTGGAGACGCCGCCGGCGCCCGAGGACGTCGACCCCAACGATGTTCCCCGGGAACACCGGACGCTGTTCCTGGAGGCCGTCGACGAAACGATTCGGGCCGACCAGGCCGTCGATCCCCCCGAGGCCGAGAGCCTGCGGCTGCTGCGCGAGCTGCTCGCCGACTGAAACCGACGCCTCCGCGCGATGCCGATCGACCTGCGCTCCGACACCATGACGCATCCCACGCCGGCGATGCGGCGTGCCATGTCGGAGGCCGAGGTGGGTGACGACCTGTGGGGCGAGGATCCCACGGTCAATCGCCTGCAGGCGAAGGCCGCGGCCCTCCTCGGCTTCGAGGCCGCGCTCTACGTGCCGACCGGCACGATGGCCAACGAGATCGCGATCCGGCTGCTGGCACGCCCCGGCCAGCTCGTCCTCGCGGATGCGAGGAGCCACGTCATCGAGTACGAGCTCGCGGGGATGGCCGCGCTCTCCGGCGCGATGCCCATGCCGGTGTCTACGAGCGACGGCAAGCTGACGCCCGGGCTCCTGCGCGCCGGAGCGAAGCCATGGAGCGTCAATCGGCCGGAGGTCGGCATGGTGGTGCTGGAGAACACCCACAACCTCGGCGGCGGGACGCTGGCCACGCCGCCGGAGATGCGCGACGCGATCGCGACCGCCCATGAGCTGGGCTGGAAGGTGCACGTGGACGGCGCGCGGCTCTGGAACGCGGCCGTCGCCCTGGGCTGCGAGCCGCGCGAGCTCGCGACCGGAGCCGACACGGCGATGGTCGCGCTCTCGAAGGGGCTCTGCTGCCCGATCGGCTCGTTGCTCGTGGCTTCGGCGGAGCGTATCGCCGAGGCGCGGCGCATCCGCTCGCTGTTCGGAGGCGGCTGGCGTCAGGCCGGCATCGTCGCTGCGGCGGGGCTGCTCGCCCTCGACACGATGATCCCGCGGCTATCGGAGGACCATGCGCACGCCCGCCTGCTGGCCGACGCGCTGGGCCAGTGCAGCGGAGTCCAGACGGTGCCGCCGCAGACCAACATCGTCGTCGGCCAGGTGGAGAGCGGGGCGGCAGCCGCGGCGGCGAAGCTCGCGGAGCGGGGCGTGCTCGCATCGGCGATGGACCGCAGCACGCTGCGCTTCGTGACCCACCACGACGTCTCGCGCGACGACTGCCTCGCTGCCGCCGCAGCGATCCGCGAGGCGCTGGCGTGACGCGCGTCCTGCTCGCGGCGGCGTTGTGCGCCGGCTCCTCCGCGCTCGCCGAACCCGTCGTCGAGCGGAACGTTCCGGTCCCGATGCGCGACGGCGTGACGCTGCGCGCCAACCTGCTGCGCCCCGTGGCTGCCGGCCGCTTCCCGACCCTGGTGTATCGAACGCCGTACGGAAAGGACGATGCGCAGAAGCGCTACTCCCTCCACCATCGCGCGGTGGAGCGCGGCTATGCCGTGGTCCTTCAGGACGTGCGCGGCCGTTACGAGTCGGACGGGGAGTTCGAACCGTACCGCAACGACGGCCGCGACGGCTTCGACACGATCGCCTGGGCTGCGGCCCAGCCCTGGTCCAACGGCGACGTCGGCACGTTCGGCCTCTCGTATCCGGGTGCCGTCCAGTGGCTGGCCGCCCTCGAATCGCCGCCGGCGCTCAAGGCCATGGCGCCGGCCATGACGTATTCGACGCCGCGCAACTTCTTCCACTCGGGCGGCGTCTTCGACCTGTCCTGGATCTCCTGGATCTGGCACAACATCGCGCCCGACGTGAGGCGGCGCCGCAACCTGGCGGGTCCGCGAACCTCGGAGCAGGCGGAGGAGAGCTGGACGCGCGTCGGCGCGGAGCTGCGCGCGCGCCTTCCGCTCAACGAGCTTCCCGAGTTGCGCGACGTCGCGCCCTACTACTTCGAGTGGATGGCGCACCCGCCGGGCGACCCGTGGTGGGACTGGGCCGAGGTCCGGGGGCGCTACGGCCGCACCACGGCCGCCGTGCTCAACCTCTCGGGCTGGTACGACGAGGCCTATGGCCCAGAGGGCGCCTTCACGAACTTCCTCGGTCTCCTGGAGGCGCGCCGCGGCCAGGTCGATCCGCGCGCCGAGCTCGTGATCGGCCCATGGGTGCACGGCATCGCGACGATCGGCAACGCGCGTTCGGGCGAGCGCGAGTTCGGCCCCGCTGCGAAGATGAACTACGACGCGCTCGTCCTCGACTTCATGGACCGGCACCTGCGTGGAGCGAAGTCCGCGCCTCCGCCCCGGGTCCGCGTGTTCGTGATGGGAGAGAACGCGTGGCGGAACGGCGAAACCTGGCCGCTCGTCGGCGCGTCCGAGCGCCCACTGAGCCTCTCGGGGGGGGAGGGGGCCGGGCCAGGGCGCCTGGTTTTTGGAGGCGAACCCGTCCGGCCAGGATCGCGCTCGTTCGTCTCGGATCCGAAGGCGCCCGTGGTCGACAGCTTCGCACCCGCGACCGGCGCCCATGACTACCGGGCGCTGGCCCAGCGCGAGGACGTGGCGGTGTTCGAGACCGAGCCGCTGGGCGAGGACCTGACGCTCGTGGGCCGGATCCGCGCCGAGGTCTTCGTCGCCGTGGACGCGCCCGACACCGACTTGTGGCTCAAGCTCTACGACGTGGCGTCGGACGGAGCCGCCTTCAATCTGATGAGTCCCGGCCTCGACCTCGTGCGCGCGAGCTATCGCGATGGCGGGCCGGAGCGGAAGCTCCTCGAGCCCGGCCGGCCAGTGCTGCTGCGCTTCGACGACCTGATGACCGGCAACCGCTTCGCGCGCGGTCACCGGCTGCGTGTCGTCCTGACGTCGTCATTCCACCCGCATTTCTCCCACAACCTGCATACCGGCGACGACGAGGCGCTCTCGGCCCGCTCGCGTCCCGCGACGCTGAAGGTGCTGTTCGACGCTGAGCACCCTTCACGCCTGCTCCTGCCGGTGCTGCCGAGCGCTCCGCGCTGAGCGCGTCTTCGGGACAGCTACCGAAGCGAGTCGGCCCGGTGCTAATGTCCGGGCGGTGCAGCGCAAGCTGAGGGCCTTTGGCGCGCGAGGCCACGACCTCCTCGTCATCGGCGGCGGCATCCACGGCGCGGCGGCGGCGTGGGACGCTGCCCAGCGTGGCCTCGCCACCGCACTCGTCGAGGCGCACGACTTCGGCTCGGGCACGTCCTGGAACAGCCTCAAGACCATTCATGGCGGGCTTCGCTACCTGCAGAGCCTCGACCTGGTGCGTCTGCGGGAGTCGGTGCGAGAGCGTCGCGCGCTGCTGCGCATCGCGCCCGAGCTGGTGCGGCCGCTGCCCTTCGTCGTGCCCGTCTACGGCCATGGCGCCCGGGGCCGAGAGGCCTTCGCGGCCGGGCTGCGCCTCTACTCCTGGCTCAGCCGCGACCGCAGCGAAGGGCTGAGCGAGGACCGCCGCGTTCCGGAGGCGCGCATGCTGTCGCCGGCCGAGCTGCGCGAGCGGGTTCCCGGCGTGTCGCCGGACGGCCTCACGGCGGGGGTGCTGTGGTGGGACGCGCAGGTGCTCTCCAGCGAGCGCCTCACGCTGGCTTTCGTGCGCGCCGCCTGCGACGCCGGCGCGGTCGTGGCCAACCACGCCGAGGTCGTCTCGTTGCTGCGCGACGGCACGCGCGTCACGGGCGCTCGGGTCCGCGACGGGCTGACGAGCGAGGAGTTCGAGGTGCAGGCGCGGATGGTCCTGAACGCCGCCGGGCCGGGAGTGGACGAGGTGCTTCGCCGCGGAGGCATCACGCGCCGGCCCACTCCGATGGTGCGCGCGTTCAACGTGGTCCTGAATCGGCCCGTGGTGTCGTGGGAGGGCGTGGGCGGCAGAGCCGGCAGGCGCTTCCTGTTCCTCGTGCCGTGGCGCGACCGAGCGATCTTCGGCACGGACTATGCGCCGGCCGACACGCTCGCGGGGCCCACCGACGTGGAGCGCATCCTCTCGAAGGGCGCCCGTGCCTTCCCCTGGGCGCAGCTCCGCCGGAACGACGTGGCTCTCGTGCACCGGGGCCGCGTGCCGACCTCGGGCGACGCCGGCGGGCTGCTGAGCCGCCCAATCCTCGTCGACCATGCACGTGCCGACGCCGTCCCCGGGATCGTCTCGATGATGGGTGTGAAGTACACGACGGCGCGTGCGGTGGCCGAGCAGGCCGTGGATCTCGCCGTCACGCGGCTCGGCGCGCGCGTGGCACCCTGTCGGACGTCCGTGACGCCCCTCGCCCACGCTCGGCCCCTCGCGGGGGGGCTCGCGGAGCGCGCGCGGATCGCGGTCGGCGAGGAGATGGCCTGCACGCTGACCGACGCGATGCTGCGGCGCCTCGACCTGGGGACGGTGGGCGCGCCCGAGCCGGGCGAGGTCGAGGTCGTCGCCGGCGTCATGGCAGCGGCCCTCGGCTGGAGCGCCTCGCGCCAGGCCGAGGAGCTGCGCGCACTGCTCGAGACCTACCGCGCCTAGGCGATTTTGGATATCGTGGGCCCGCAGTGACCCCGGAAGAGAGCGAGCAGGAGCCAGCGAAGCCCGAGGATCCGGCCCGCTCGATCCGTGCGCTCGTCTCGCTCGCCGATGAGCTCTCCGTCGAACGCGCTGCGGGCGACCTCCTCGCGACGTGTCTCGAGCGCGTGGTCTCCGCCCTCGGCGTGGCGGGTGGCATGACCCTCATCCTCGACCCGCACGGCGAGCTGAAGCCCGCCTCCGAACGGGGCCGAGAGCTCGACATGACCGAGGCCATGGAGCTGGCACGGGCGGCCGTAGAACGGGCGGCGCCCATGACGCGCGACGTGCCGAGGGGATGGCTCGCAGTGGCTCCACTCGTGTCGAAGCGCTGCGTCTTGGGCGTGGTCGCGTTCCACGACGACGGCCCGGGGCGTCCGCCGGACTGCGGGCTGCTGGAGGCGATCGGCAAGCAGATCGGCACTGGCCTCGACAACGCCCGCCTCTACACCGAGCTGAGCGAGTCCACCGCGCGCCTCGAGTTCCTGAACCGGATCTCGGCCGCGCTCACGGCCAGCATGGACCTGAAGACCGTAGTGCCCGCCTTCGCGAAGGAGATCGCGGCGCTCCAGGACTTCGATCGCCTCGCGTGCGGCTTCGTCAACGAGTCGGGCGACTACATCGAGATCACGGGCTATCCCGACGACGCGGGCTGGGGCCTCGGCTCGGTGCTTCCGGTCGTGGGCAGCGGTGCCGGCCTGGTGGTGCTGAACAACGATCCGATCCTGCAGGCCGACCTGCTCCATGCCCACCGCTACATCGAGGACATGCGCCTGCTCGAGGAGGGCATCCGCTCCTACGTGATCCTGCCCCTCAACTCGCGCGGGCGCGGGATCGGCGTGCTGTGCCTAGGCTCGAACCGCGCGGCAGCCTATGACGAGTCCACGATCGCCCACGTCCAACCGCTCGCCGATTCCGTGGCGCTCGCCTTCGAGAATGTGCGGCTGTTCCAGAAGACCCGCGAGCTGTCCATCACCGACGAGGTCACGCCGCTCTACAACTTCCGCTTCTTCCACCAGATCCTGGAGCGCGAGCTGAAGCTCGTGGACCGGTACCGATCCGTGCTGTCCCTCATCTTCGTGGACCTCGACCGCTTCAAGCCGATCAACGACCAGTGGGGCCACCTGCGCGGAAGCCGCGTGCTGCGCGAGGTGGGCTTCCTGCTGCGCGCTGCGGTACGCGAGACCGACTACCCGGCCCGCTACGGCGGCGACGAGTTCGTCGTGATCCTGCCGCAGACCGACGGCCAGAGCGCGCGCTTCCTGGCCGAGAAGCTGCGCACGATGGTCGAGGAGCACACCTTTCTCCAGGAGGAGGGCATCAACGC
>DATFEN010000056.1:0-6338 GCA_035251085.1 Vicinamibacteria bacterium
CCCGCCCCGGGGCGCGGCCGAGGGTGCCGTCATCGCCACCGGTCCAGGTACGGTCGGGGGCGGCAGGGCCGCACGTGGCCGCGAGGTTGCGAGATCGCTGGACGGGCGTGCGGGCGGCGGCGCTGGACTCTCCGCTGGCGATCGCGCACCCGGCTCGCGCGGCTGGATGACCAGCGCCACGGTGAACAGGGCCATGCCGAGGACGACCAGCAGGACGAAGCTCACCAGGATCGCCCCCCGCCTGTGCGGTTCCGGGGCGCGCACGCGCGACAGCGGGGGGGGACGCACCGGGCGCTGCTCGTGCCCCTCCCGGGCGTCGTAGCGGGCCAGCGCCTCGTGAGGAGGCTCGCCCAGCGCCTGACAGTACGCGCGGATGAAGCCCCGGATGAAGACAGGCGCCGGCAACCCGTCGTAGGTATCGGCTTCGAGAGATTCCAGGTAACGCTGCGCGACACGGGTCGTGCGCGCGATCTCCTCGAGGGACATGCCCCGGCGGGCTCGCAGCTCCCTGAGGTGTGCGCCGACCGACGCCATAGCCGTCGCTGTCCAGTCTAGTTCATCGTCAGCCGCGAGTCACGCGGCGGCCGTCGCCGCGGCAACGGCCGCCGCCAGATTGACGGAGACCAGCTTGGAGAGCCCGGCCTCCTCCATCGTCACGCCGTAGAGGATGTCCGCGGCCTCCATCGTGCGGCGATTGTGCGTGATGACCAGGAATTGCGTCTGGGTTGTCAATTCCCGCAGCACGCGCAGGAAACGATGGATGTTGGCGTCGTCGAGTGGCGCGTCCACCTCATCGAGAACGCAGAACGGACTCGGCCGGAAGTAGAAAATGGCGAACAGCAGCGCCAGGCCCGTGAGAGCACGCTCGCCGCCCGACATGAGCGAGACGGCCTGCAGTCGCTTGCCGCGCGGCTGGGCCAGCAGCTCCACGCCGGTGTCGAGAGGGTCGCCGCCCTCCTCGGCCTCGACCAGTCGCAGCTCGGCTCGCCCGCCCTCGAACAGGCGCGCGAAGATCCGGCCGAAGTGGCCGTTGATCTCCTCGAAGGCCTGGGCGAAACGATCCTGCGCGGTGCGCGTCATCCCGCGCAGCGCCTTCTCGAGATCCTTGATCGATGCCGTCAGGTCGTCGTGCTGCGTTCTCAGGAACGTCAGGCGTTCGTCCAGCTCACGGTACTCCTCGTCGGCGACGAGGTTGACCGGCCCAATCGCCTCCAGCTTGCTGTCGAGTCCGGTCAGCCGCTCGCGGACCGGCACCAGATCGCGCGTGGCGTCGTGCGCCGCGCGGAGCGCCGTCGCGTGGACACCGTAGGTGCGATACGCCTCCTGGGCCAGCTCCTCGCCGCGTACCCGCCCCTCGGTCGCCTTCAGCTCGATCTCGTGGATGGCACCGATGAGGCGACTGGCCTCACCCTGCACGCCGCGAGCCTCGGCCTCGATCCCATGCAGCTCGTCGACAAGGGCCTGATGACTCTCGCCCGCCTGCCGTGCCTCGCCCTCTCCGCGATCGCGCTCGAGGGCGACGTCACGCGCGGCCGCGTCGGTCCGCTCGCGCTCGGTGCCCAGCCACACCAGCCGCTCGGCGAGCTGGCCTCGCCGCAGCCGGCCCTGGTCGATGCGCTGGGTGAAGTCGGTCTCCATTTCGTCGAGGCGGGCCAGCTCACGCCCCAGGGCCTCGGTCCGCTCGGCGAAGCCGGCCAGCTCGACCCGGCCCGCGGTGAGCCGGGCCACCAGCGCCGTCTCGGCCTCCTGCCCGGCCGCGATCGCGGCCCGGGCCGTGGCCATGACCGCCTCGTGGCGCGCCTCCGCCGCGGCGGCGGTGTCGATATGCTGCCCGAGTCGCGCCAGCAGGGTGTCCGTCTCGGCGGCCTCGGTGGCCACCTGCCGCGACTCGGTGCCGAGTGTGTCGAGGTGCCGGTGCAGCCGCTCGTGCTCGCGCACCGACTGCTCCAGATCCTTCTCGCTGGCCACGCGCTCTGCCTGTCGCGACTGGACCGACCGCTCGAGGCCGGCCACCCGCGCACGTAGCGTGGCCACCTCGGCGCCCACCGTCACCACCTCGGCCTGCTCGCGGTTCACGGTCTCCGTGAGCCGCCCGACCTCGTCCTCCAGCTCGCGCAGCTGGCGCTTGCGTGTCAGGAGCGACAGCGGCAACGCCGACCCCTCCGAGCCACCGCGCAGCCGGCCGGTGGGCGAAAGAACCTCGCCGGCATGCGTCACGTAGGTCGCCACCACGCCATTGCGGCGCCAGAGCGCCTCGGCCTGGTCCAGGTGCTCGACGACGGCGACCTGACCGAGCAGGTACTGCAGCAGGCTCGGCGTCCGGGCGGTGACGTGGTTCGCCATCCACTGCAGGTCGCTCGACGACGGCGTCGGGCGGACGGTGCCGTAGTCCAGCTTCTCCAGGGGCAGGAAGGTCGCGGAGCCGTGGCCGTGGTCGTGCAGCCACGACACGCCGGCGCGGGCGTCCTCGAACCGCTCGACGACGAGCCACTGCAACCGCTCGCCCAGCACCGCCTCCACCGCCCGCTCGAGCCCCGGCTCGACCTCCAGGAGGTCGGCCACCGTGCCCACGACGCCACCGAGCGTCGAGGTCTCGCCTTCCGCCAACACCGCGCGCACACCGGCGCCGTACCCCTCGCGTGCCAGCTCCAGCTCGCGGACGGCATCGCGGCTCGAGCTTCGCGACGCGAGATCCAGTCGTGCCTGGGCCAGCCGCTGCTCCGCCTCGGCCAGATGCGCTTCGCCGTCGCCGAGCGCCGTCGCCAGGCGCTCGCGCTCGGCCGCGAGCGACGTCAGCTCGGTCACCGCCTGGTCGCGCGCCGACTGCAGCGTCGCGCGTTGCCCGATCAGTAGCTCCCCTTCGGCCCGGGCCTCGGCCAGCTCGTGGGCCAGGCGCTCACGGCGCCGGCCGAGCTGCGCCTGCCGCTCCCGAAGCTCGCCGGCCTGGCGCATGAGATCGACGCGCTCGGCCGCCACGCGCACCTGCTCCAGGCGCAGCGCTTCCAGACGGTCGCGCTCGGTGCCGAGGCTGACGCGGTGGCCCGCGACCTCGGTCTCCAGCGCTTGAACGGAGGCGCTGCGCTCGGCGACGAGCCGCTCGGCTTCGGCCAACGCCGCGAGACCTGCCTCTCGCTCGCCGACGATGGCCTCCAGCCGCTCCGTCGCGCCCTGCATCTCCTCGTCGAGCCGCCCCGCTTCTTCGCCCAGCTCCTGGAGCTGAACGCCCATCTGCTCCCGCCGCTCCACCAGCCGTTCCAGCTCGCCCTGGATTTTCTGCACGGACTGCCGCAGGTCGCCCAGCCGATGCTCGCTCGACTGGAGGACCTCGCGCTGGCGCGCCTCACGAGCGGCCAGCGCGGCCTGCCGGGCCCGCACGCCCTGCTCGGTATCGCGCAGCCGGGTCAGCTCCTGTGCCATCGCCTCCGCCTGGGCGCTGAGCCCGGCGAAGTCCGCGGCGACCAGGGTCAGGGCCAGCTCGCGACGTTCGGTCTGCAGGGCCTTGTACTGCTGTGCCTTGCGGGCCTGGCGCTCGAGGGAGCCCAGCTGCCGGCGCACCTCGTCCATGACGTCACGGACGCGGACGAGGTTCTGGCGGGCGGCGTCGAGCTTGCCCTGCGTCTCGTTGCGCTGCTGCTTGTAGCGTGCGATCCCGGCGGCCTCCTCGACGAACACGCGCCGCTCGTGCGGCTTGGCGGTCAGAACGTGATTGAGCTTGTCCTGGTCCATCACCGAGTACGCGCGCGGATTGGCGCCCGTCCCCGCGAAGAGGTCGAGGATGTCCCGCAGCCGGGTCGGCTGCCTGTTCAGGAGATATTCGCTCTCGCCGGTGCGATACAGCCGCCGAGCGACCGCGATCTCGCTCCAGGGGACCGACAGGGTGCCGTCGTTGGCGAACGTCAGCTCGACCTCGGCCAGGCCGATCGGCTTGCGCGAGCCGGTGCCGTGGAAGATCAGGTCTTCCATTCGCTGGCCGCGCAGAGACTTCGCGCTCTGCTCGCCCAGAGCCCAGCGTACCGCTTCACTGATGTTGCTCTTGCCGCAACCGTTGGGACCCACGATGCCCGTGATGCCGGGCAAGACCTTGACCACCGTTTTCTCGGCAAACGACTTGAACCCGTGGAGCGTGATCGCCTCTAGGCGCATGCGAGATTCTGGCACGGACCTCTGTGAGGGACCTAAAGAAAAACACCAGCCCTGGGGGCGACCGGGGCGCCCGCCCCCAGGATGTCGAGGCGTCGGGACCCGGCGGCGTCAGCGCCGGCGGGGGCCCGGTCACTTCTTGAAGAGGTTGCCGAACGAGCGCCTGGCCTCCTCGGGACGCACCACGCCGGTCGAGGTGTCGCGCTCGACCGTGACCATGAGCGAGAATCGGACGCAGTCGTTCAGGGCGCGCTTGTCGGCGATGCGCTCGGCAATGTCCTGGGTGCACTCGAACCGGCGGGCGGTGTCGAAGTGGGCACACTGCCGGCAGGTGTGAAGCGCGGCCCGGCAGTGCGGACACTGCGTGAGCGAGTCGGCCGTGATCGGCAGCACCGCGCCGCACTCGGCGCACCGCGAGGTGGCCCGGCTCCGCAGAATGCCAAAGGTGCCGCTCGGCGGCCGTGACGGCTCGCGTTGGTCCGGCTTGCCCTCGCCACCGCTCCGATAGCTCTGCTGCCGATATTTCCGGTCGCTCATCCCTGCTGCAGGTAGTGGCACTTCTTGTACTTCTTGCCCGAGCCGCAGTAGCACGGATCGTTGCGGCCGATCTTCTCGCCGGTCGGCGTCCTGGGCGTCGGCGCCGGCCGCGACACCGCGACCGGCGCCGCGCCGCTCGGCCGCTCACCCGGCATCTCGCCACGCGTCTCCTGCGTCCGGGTCCACGCCGCCACCGACGGCAGCTCCATCGGCGCGTCGTGCACGACCTGGACCTTGAAGAGCCGCTCGACGACGGCGGCCTTGACCCGCTCCACCATGTCCTGGAAGAGGTCGAACGCCTCCTTCTTGTACTCCGTGAGCGGATCGCGCTGGCCGTAGCCGCGTAGGCCGATCCCTTCCTTGAGGTGGTCGATCGACAGCAGGTGGTCCTTCCACTGCGTGTCGATGACGATCAGCATCTCGTGACGCTCCAGCGCGCGAAGCAGGTCGGTGCCGAGCTCCTGCTCGCGCGCGGCGTAGCGGGCCTTCACGGTCTCGGTGACGAGCTCTTCCAGGGCGGCTCGCGAGGGCACGTCCTCGAACCGGGCGGGCGGGATCCGCACGTCGAATAGACGGTTCAGCGACTCGCCGAGCCCGGCCAGGTCCCAGTCGTCGACGTGGGCGTCCTCGGCGGCGTGGCCGTCGAGGGTGGCAGCAGCGATGTCGTCCATCCACTCGGCCACGGTATCGGCCTGGCTGGCGCCGTCGAGGATCTGCCGGCGCATGCCGTAGATGATCTCGCGCTGCTTGTTCATCACATCGTCGTACTCGAGGAGGTGCTTGCGGATCTCGAAGTTGTGCGTCTCCACGCGCTTCTGGGCGGTGGCGATCGCCCTGGTCACCAGCTTGTGCTCGATCGGCTCCCCCTCCTCCATGCCGAGGCGATCCATGATCGACTGGATCCGCTGGGAGCCGAAGATGCGGAGCAGGTCGTCTTCGAGTGAGAGATAGAACCGCGAGGACCCGGGGTCGCCCTGCCGGCCCGACCGGCCTCGGAGCTGGTTGTCGATGCGGCGCGACTCGTGGCGCTCGGTGCCGACGATGTGCAGGCCGCCCCGCTCGACCACCCGCTCGTGCTCGGGCTCCGTGACCCGTCGAGCCTCCTCCAGCGCCGCCGCCCGCGCCTCCGGCGAAGCCGTGGCCGGATCGAGTCCCTTCTTCCGCAAGAGCTCCTTGGACAGGAATTCGGCGTTGCCGCCCAGCAGGATGTCGGTGCCTCGACCGGCCATGTTGGTGGCGATGGTCACCGCGCCCTCGCGCCCGGCCTGGGCCACGATCTCGGCCTCGCGCTCGTGGTACTTGGCGTTGAGCACCTCGTGGCGGATGCCGCGCTTCTTGAGCAGCGCCGACAGCCGCTCGGATTTCTCGATGGAGACGGTGCCGACCAGAATCGGCTGTCCCTTCTCGTGGCGCTCCCGGATGTCGGTCACGACCGCATCGAACTTCTCGCGCTCGGTCTTGTAGACGACGTCGGGATTGTTGATGCGGGTCAGCGCCCGGTTGGTCGGGATGACCGTCACGTCCAGCTTGTAGATCTTGGCGAACTCCTCGGCCTCGGTCTCCGCGGTGCCGGTCATGCCGGCCAGCTTGTCGTACATCCGGAAGTAGTTCTGGAACGTGATCGTGGCCAGCGTCTGGTTCTCGCGCTCGATCCGCACGCC
>DATFEN010000066.1:0-16697 GCA_035251085.1 Vicinamibacteria bacterium
CCCTCGATCTCCGCGTTGATCTTCTGGAGCAGCGCGTCCAGCTCCTGCTGGAGGGCCTGGATGCGCGCCTCGTTCTTCTGGCGCGCTTCCTTCGCCTCACGGTCCTTGGCCGCTTCGAATGCGTCGAGGGCCTTGTCACGCAGCACCGCGTCCTGGATCACGTCGCGGACCGCGACGCCGGCGGCCTCGAGGGCCGCCATCACCGCGGCGGCCTTCACCTCGCGGTTCAGGCTCGCGAGGCGCTTGCTCTCGAGCATCTCGCCGACCTTGTCCACGCCGTAGCCGTGGGCGGGCAGCTCGATGCCGGCCTCTCCGTAGACGGCCGCGAAGTCGGCGACGCTGGCCGGGACGCTCGACTGCGCCAGTTTCTTCGGCGGCGGGCCGGCGAAGACCTCCGCCGGGATCTCCCGCTCGCGGAGCGGCCGCGTGACGCGGGGCGCCGTGGGCTGCGCCGCCTGGAGCTCGGGGTCATCGAGCAGCTCGGGAGGAATCTTCGACGGGTCCTCGGTGACGATCAGGCGCACACCCTTGTTCACCAGGTCCTTGAGACGGCTCATGGGCAGGTCTCCACGAACAAGACGCTCGGCCGGCACAGGGGTTCCCGAAAATCGGAAATCTCCTTTGCGCTGAAGAGCTTGTAGCCTCAGCTCCGGGGGTTGTCAAGCCGCGGGCGAAGAGTAAGATCGCGCCGGAGGCGGCCATGGTCCAGATCGCCAGGGAAGACCTGCAGCCGGTGCTCGAGTCCCATCGCGGCAACGCGGCGCTGGAGGCGGCCGTCGAGGGTTCCGTGTCGAACGAGCGCGCGCTGCTCTCGGTGCTCGGCCGCTACATCCAGTTCAACGGCGCCTTCGGGCCCGGCCTCGCGAACCTGGCGGGCGAGATCGCGGCGCGCCGCGAGCTGTTCCGGGACAAGGACGAGCCGGTGCGCATCCTCCAGGATCGCGCCGCCGACGTGGCCTCGGACTTCTTCCACGCGGCCATCGACGAGTTCGACGATCGTGCGACGCCGTGGCGCGACACGCACCGCACTCTGGCCCAGGCCACTCTGAAGGGGCTCGGCCGTGTGTTCGGCTACGAGCCCGCTCAGCTCAACGAGGTGCTTCGCATCAACAGCGGCACCGACGCGGCGATGGCTCGGGTCCAGGAGGGCTATGGCCTCGGCGCGGCCCTTTCCGAGGAGCGGCTGTTCCGCGGCATGGGCTTCCACACCGGCAGCGAGGTGCTGGCCGACGAGGAGTTCACGATCATCGACAGGGTGCTGCGCGCGAAGCGCCCGGACGTCGTGAGCGCCCTCAAGGCGACGAAGGTCGAGTTGCTGGATGCCTCCCACGACGCGTACTACTGGATCTTCATCCACACCTCCGTCGAGGCCGACCACTTCGACGCGGCCGTGAAGGGCGTGAACAAGGCGCTGCGCTTCTACTGCGGCTCCGCGCCACTGCCGGAGGTGAAGGGCTGGATCCTGTCGGGCTTCCGCGGCTTCGCCGACGTGCAGGAAGCGTTCATGGACGCGCTGGGCGAGGCCTGACGCGGGCAAGCCTACGAGCCGGCGAGCGCGCTCGGCAGCGACCTCACGTATGAGTGACCATCAGGGCGTAGCCATCGGGATCCGTGACGCGGACAGCCTGATCACGCCGACTGCTGGTCGTAGTAGACGAGGAGGTCCGTCGCCTCGGGCGTGGCGCCGAGCTGACGCAACATGGTGACCACTTGTCCCCGATGGTAGGTCCCATGGTTGACGACGTGGTGGAGCTGTTGCCACAACGGATAGCGCCACGTCTCGCCCTTGAGGTTCGTGTACTCAACGATGTGAAGCAGCCTCTCCGCGGTCAACTGCCCCAGGACCGTTGACCGCTCGGCGTCGACGGCCCGGAATGCTTCGCGCAGACTCTCGACGGTCGGATAGTCCGTTGGAGAAAAGCGTGCCGTTGGCGACACACCCTTCCAGCGTTGAAGCCAGATCCATTCACTCCAAACGACATGGGTCAGCGTGTCGCGTATGGACCCATGGCTGCTCTTCATGTCGCGACTGAGGTCTGCCAGGCTGATGCGGGACACCGCGTCGAGTGTGCGTTCGTTGGCCCACGAGTTGTATCGATAGAGCGCTCGTATCGTCGCGAGATCCATGTCAACAGGTCGAATGGAAGAGACCACCGACCGGCTGATCTTCGCACAGCTCGTTGTAGAGGGCCGCGGCGGCGCGCGTTTCCTCCACATGGACGGGAATGCCGCGTTGCTGCAGGAGCTCCAGCGTCTCCGGACACGTCTGAAGGACGAGATCCATGCCACGGCTCAAGACGATCACCTCGCTCCCGTGTTCGAGCAGCTCCTGGACATCGGCGGGCTGGATGCCGGGCACGTGCCGCGTGCCGGTCTCGTTCCAGTCCCACACGCGGCCGCCGCCGGGGTACAGCTTGAAGTCCTTTCCGACACCGACCGCATCGACCTCCATCCGACCCCAGGAGATGTGAGTGATCCTCGGGGAGCGAGCCGTGTTCAAGGGAGCTCTTTTTCGAGTGCGAGAATCACGCGGCCGCCGGCTCTCACCGCGCACGCTCGGCCGACCCTTCGAGCCCGCCGGCTCACTTCGCGGTCGCAGGCTTGCCCTTCAGCTCCACCAGAACCAACTCGAAAGCCTTGTCGCCGATGTTCTCCGGCAGGTGCTTGCCGCCGCCGTCCCATTGAACCGAGCCGGCCTTCACCGGAGCGTCCTGCGTCTTGCCATCGGGCAGTGTGAATCTCGCTTGCCCGTCGGTCAGGAAGACGGCCACGTTCGCCGGATGTGCGTGCATCACGGACTTTTCGTGAGGACCGTACGTAATGCGGATGACTCGGACCTGGTCATTCTCGAACTCGACCTTGTAGTGCTTCGAGTCGACCTTCACGGCGTCCTGCGCCATCGCTGGCGCCGTGGACGCGACCAACACCGACACCGTCACTGCGAACAAGACTCGCTGCATGTCTCTCTCCTTGCGCTCGAAGGGGTCAACTTGCCTGGGTACCGGCGGAACGGCGAATTATCGTATGGACGTCAAGGCATCCACCCCTCGTTAACGGCGTGATCGAGTGCTATGGCTCGCGCCAGGCGCGCGGCTGACGGTGGGCGAGCCGGAAGCGCGGCTCGGTCTCGGATTGCACGCCGGTCACGAGATCGGCGACGTACGCGCCCAGCATCGGCGCGAGCTTGTAGGCATGGCCCGAGCCCCCGCCGAGGAGGACCACGTTCTCGTGGCGCGGATGGTGGTCCACCAGGAGGTGCTCGTCGGGCGTGACCTCGTAGGTACACACGCGGGAGTCGACGAGCGGCGCTTCGGCCAGGGTCGGGAAGCGCTCCGCCAGGTAGGCGCGGACCTCGGGAATCGCCCACGGAGCGAGCATCCGGTCGCTGGAAGAGGGGTCGATCTCCTCGCCGGGGCGGTCGATGCCGACCTTGAAGGCGCGGCCCTCAACGGCCGGGATGCCGTAGAACGACCCGATCTCGACCCAGGCCGGCAGGCAGTCCTCGTCGAAATCGCGGCTGCCCTCGGGAACGCCGAAGTACAACTCCTCGGCGCGCTGGACACGGATGAACCCCTGCAGCTCGGTGATCACCTGGGGCAGCCAGGGCCCGCAGGCGAACACGAAGGAATCCGCTGCCAGCCGCTCCTGGCCGACGCGCACGGCCTCGAGCCGTCCGAGCGCACTCTCGGGAACGGCCGCGCCTCGTAAGAGCCGGCCACCGCGCCGCACGAACAGCGCTACGGCCAACCGCACGGCCGCGCGCGCCCGCAGCACACCCATGCGGGGCTCCAGAACGCCGAAACGCAGGCCGTCCGAGCGGACGGCGGAGAAGCGTCGCGAGATCTCGGGAGGCGCGAGTCGCTCGACAGGCAAACCCATGCTCGCGAGCACCTCGAGGCCGGCCGCGGCATAGCCGTCGTCCTCCCGCGCGAGCCAGAGCACGCCGGTCCGATGCAGCAGCTGCCTTCCGACCGTGGCCTCGAAGCGCTCCCAGATCTCGAGCGATCGCCACGCCCATTCCGCGTAGAACCGGTCGCGGCCATAGATGGCGCGGATCACGCGGGTCTCGGACGAGGACGTGGCCCGCGGATGCCCCGGCTCCCAGGGATCGCAGAGCGTGACGCTCAGCCCGCGCTCCTGCAGCGCCAACGCCGCGAAAGCGCCCAGCACACCCGCCCCCGCGACGACGACGTCGCCCATCCCGACCTCAGTCCTCGGTGACGCTGTCGGGCAGCTCGTTCCGGTCGGCGCCCTCGCCGCGGGGGAAGTTCCGCGCCAGCACGTCGCCCGCCCGCTCGACGCCCCGCACGATGCCGTCGGTGTAATGGCCGGCGCGGAACTCCTGCTCCATGGCCGAGGCGACCTCCTGCCAGAAGCCCGACCCGCATTTCTCGTCGATCCCGCTGTCCCCAATGATCGCGAAGCTGCGCGACAGCGGGGCGACATAGATGAGGATGCCGTTGCGCTCGGCGGTGCCGGCCATGCCGAGTCGCTCGAACTGCTCCGCGGCCGCCTTGCGGGCGTCGGCCACGGCTCGGCCCGAGGCGTGAACGCGGATCTCGCCGCGCGAGCGCGCCTCGGCGGAGGCGATGGCCGCGACGATGCGGTCGTGGTCCACCTGCTTCAGGAAGCTCTTCAGCCGCATCGCCCGCTCAAGCCTACCAGCTTCCGGACGCGCCGCCACCGCCGAAGCGGCCGCCCCCGCCGCCCGACGAGCCGCCACCGCCGTAGCTGCGGCCGCCGCCCGAGCGGCTCGAGCCGAGGTTCGAAGCGATGATCCAGAGCAGGATCGCGCTCTCGATCAGCCACGCTTTTGGCAGCGGCTCTCCTCGGTTCACCCGGCGCCGGATCGGCAGGAAGCGCAGGACCGGCGACGTCAGCGTAGGGAACGCCAGGATCAGGAAGCCGAGGCCCAACGGCAGCCCGGCCACCTCGTAGGAAGCGATGCCCTTGAGCGTCTCGAAGGCGACGTCCAATGGGGTGGGCTCCCGCGGCGAAGTCGGGATCGCCGGCGCGGGCGTCGGGGGCGTCCACGTCCCCTTCTGCGCCTCCGCGTAGAGATCGAGGGCGACCTGCAGCGCGCCTCCGGGATCCGCTGGGAAGCGCGGCAGCAGCTCGCTGTCGAGCAGCGCGCGCCCCGGAGCCTCCGCCAGGCAGCTCCCGCTCCCGTAGTATCCGGCCAGCGCCTGAAGCGGCTGCCTCTCCGTGACGAAGACCATGAGGTGCCCCGACGGGTCCTTGTCCAGCGCCTGGAAGTATTCCGCGTCGGCGACGCCGCCCGGCTTTGGCCGCGCGCGGAAGAAGCTGCGCGTCACGAAGAGCTGCGGCTCGGCATAGCCGCCGGAATGGTGTGCGGGCGGCCCATCGAGGATCGCCACGGCGAGCCGGCACCCGGAGTCGTCCTTGATGCGCGCCAGGCGCTCGACGATCGCCTGTGCGGCGGCACTGGAGACGACCCCCGCATGGTCCTCGAAGCCTTCGGTGGCGGGCATCGGCACGTCGCCGCCCGTTGCGCTCGCCGGCGCGGGCAACCTCTGGCCGCTGGCCGCCGCGAGGAGCGCCTCCACTCCGGCCGAAAGCGCGGCG
This sequence comes from Vicinamibacteria bacterium, assembly GCA_035251085.1. Taxonomy (GTDB): domain Bacteria; phylum Acidobacteriota; class Vicinamibacteria; order Fen-336; family Fen-336; genus DATFEN01. Next base: position 5,587 of record DATFEN010000066.1, read on the forward strand.
TCGGCCTGGCCGGCCTTCAGCAGCGGCGCGATGCGCTCGTCGATGATGCGCGACGCGATCGCGTCGGGGATCTGTCCTTCGAGGCCGTAGCCGACCTCGATGCGGAGCTTGCGGTCCTGGACGAACACGAAGAGGATCGCGCCGTCGTCGAGGCCCTTGCGTCCGATGCGCCAGGCCTGGGCCGTGCGCACGGTGAAGTCCTCGAGAGAGGGCGAGGGCAGCTTCGGGAAGATCGCGACGAAGACCTGTCTGCCGGTCTCGGCCTCGAAGCCCGCGAGGCGGGCATCCAGGCGCGCAGCGGTCGTCGGCGACACGAAGCCCGCTCGATCGTCGAAGTGCCGGCGGGGAGCCGCAGGGGTCTCCTGCGGCTCCGCCGAAAGCGCTCCGATCGTGAGCGCGGCCGCGAGTGCGAGTCGGGCGCTCAGTGGGCCGGGGCGGGGCTCGGCTTGAAGTCGAACTTGACCTCGGGAGCCTTCTCCGCGCCGGCGGTGGCCTTGAAGTAGGCCTTCTCGCCGAAGCCGAGCATGTTCGCGAAGAGGTTCGTCGGGAAGCGCAGCCGCGCCGTGTTGTAGGCCTGAGCGGCCTCGTTGAAGCGCATGCGCTCCACTGTGATGCGGTTCTCGGTGCCCTCGAGCTGGACCTGCAGGTCGCGGAACCCGGCGGTGGCCTTGAGGTCGGGATAGTTCTCGGCCACCACGAGCAGCCGTTGCAGGGCGCTGCCCAGGCCGTCCTGGGCGGCCTGCCACTGAGCGAAGGCCTGGGGGTTGTTCACAAGGTCCTTTCCCGAGATCTGCACGCGGCCCACGCTGGCGCGGGCCTCGGTCACTGCGGTGAGCGTCGCCTGCTCGAAGCCGGCGGCGCCCTGCACGGTCGCGACCAGGTTCGGAATCAGGTCGGCGCGGCGCTGGTAGACGTTCTCGACCTGCGCCCACGCGGCGTCGACGCCCTGCTGCAGGCCGACGAGGCGGTTGTAGGCCGACACGCCGCAGGCTCCGGCCAGCAGCGCGACCAGCACGATCCCCGCGAGCAGCACCATCGCGAACTTGCCCATGCCCGTTACCTCCGTCGCCAGTCTATCGCGCCGCGGTCGGCGCCGGGATCTCGGCGAACGGAACGTCGAGGATCGGGTAGCTCTTCCAGTCGCGGTAGTTGAAGTGCCACCATTCGTTGGACTCGACCGTGAAGCCCTCTTTCTCCATGGCGGCGCGCAGGACGTCGCGGGCGCGCCGGTGCTCGAGCGTGCCGCCCGCGTAGTCGGGAGAGGCTTTCTCGGTGAAGTCGTCGTAGCCGCTGGGCATCGTCACCTCGGCTCGCGTGGCCAGGTCGTAGAGGCTCAGGTCGACCGCGCAGCCCCGGTTGTGCTTCGAGCCCTCGCGTGGATCGGCGACGAACTCACGCTGGCTCTCCGGAGTGACCTCCCAGAACAGCTTGGTGACCCGCCAGGGCCGATAGCCGTCGAAGATCAGCAGCCCGTAGCCTTGTGACGCGAGGGCCCGGTGGGCCCTGACCAGGGCTTCGGCCGCCGGCCGCTGCAGGAAGGCGCGGGGCTCGTCGTACACGGGCCGCCCGACGAAGTTGTTGGAGGTCGCGTAGCGGATGTCGAGGCGGATCGTCGGGTCGAGGGCGACGAGCTCGACGAGCTCGGCCTCACGCGACGAGCCCGGTGCGGCCAGCGCCAGGAGCGTGACGAGCGCAGGCGTCCGGAGCACGGGCGCATTCTACGCGGGAGCCCGCAGGCTCCCGAGAAACTCTCGCAGGGCTCGCCAGTACGCGTCGCCACCGCCGAGGTACGTGTCGTTGTGGCCCGCAGTGGGTATCGTGAAGAAACGCTTCGGCTGCGGGGCCGCTTCGAAGACCCTGCGGCCCTGGGCCAGGGGGACGATGTCGTCACGCTCGCCGTGGAGCACGAACAGTGGCATCTGGAGACGCGGGATCTTGCCGAGCGTGTCGTAGCGCGTCCGGATCAGCGCGCCCACGGGTGGGAGGAACGGGTAGGCCGCGCGGGCCATGTCGTGGATCGAGCTGAAGGGCGATTCCAGGATCAGTCCGGCCGCGGGTCGCTCGAGGGCGAGCTGGGTGGCGACGGCGGCACCGAGAGACTCGCCGAAGAGGACGATGGACTCGGGCGCGAGCCGCTGGGCCGCGACCAGGAACTGGTGCGCCGCCCGGGCATCCCGGTAGGTCCCAGCCTCGTCAGGGCGCCCCTCGGAGCCGCCGTAGCCCCGGTAGTCGAAGAGGAGCACGCTGGCCCCGAGCTGCGCGTGGATGAGCTGCGCGCGATCGAGCCGGTAGGCCATGTTCCCGGCGTTTCCATTGCAGACGAGGAACGTGAAGCGGGCTCCCGCGAAAGGGAGGTACCACGCGTCGAGGATCACGCCGTCCTCGGCTCGAAGCCGCGCCGCTTCGAAGCGCAGCCCGAGCGCCGCGGGCGTCACGGGGAGGGCTTTCGAGGGAAAGTAGATGAGCTGCCTCTCGAACACGAGCATCAGAGCGGTCACCGCCAGCAGGACCGCGGCCACCCAGAGGAGCAGGCTCATCAAGCTCCGCACGCGTCGCTCCGGCCCCGCCCGACGCCCTACCGCGCCTTCAGCCTCTCGATGTAGGTCGCGACCCGGCTGCGGTCCTCCTCGGGTATGTCCACGAACTCCACTCCGATCTCGTAGACCGCGCCCTCATCGAGGTCCACCTCGGTGCAATAGGCCACGCGTCCGTCGAAGCGAACCGGCTCGCCCTCGTCCAGGCTCAGCTCCATCGGCATCACGGCCTCCAGGGCGAGCTCGCTGGGCGACTGGGCCAGCATGCCGTTCAGGCTCAGCACCTTGACCCGGAACGGCTGCGGCACGTCGAGGAGCGCGCGTCCCGTGGCGTCGATCTCGAAGCGGGTGCCGCCGGTGCGCTGATCGGCGTGGCGCTTGTGCTGGCCGAGGAACGTCATCAGGTTCTGGAGCGCCTCGCTCATGACGTGGGTGAAGCGCAGGCCGGCGGAATAAATGAGGATGTCGTCTCCGCGGGTGTCCTTGCGGCGTGATTCCAGCGAGCACCACACCACCGCGCCGCGCATGTTCACGCCCTCGCCGTCGGCCTCGAGACGAAGCTGGTACTCCTGGCCGATGTTGAGACGCCGGTCGGTGCGGATCGCCACGCCGCTCAGGCTCATGTTGAGGATGCTGACCTCCGAGGCGAAGGTCATCTTGCCCTGCAGTCCCTCCACGATGAAGCGCGTCTCCCGCCGCTTGTTGGATGCCTCGCGGGCCCGGGTGTCGTCCATGGATCCTCAGTACCAGCCGATCGGCTGCTCGTTCAGGTTGATGTGGACCTGCTTGACCTGCAGGTACTCCTCGGCGCCCCAGGGCCCGAGCTCGCGGCCGATCCCCGACATCTTGTAGCCGCCCCAGGGCGCCTCGACGTAGGTGGGCTGCATGTGGTTCACCCAAACGATCCCCGCCTGCAGTCGCTTCACCACGCGGAAGCAGCGGAACACGTCGCGGCTCCAGACCGCGGCCGCCAGGCCGTAGGGGGTATCGTTGGCGATGCGCAGCGCGTCCTCCTCCTTGTCGAACGGGATCACCGACATCACCGGTCCGAAGATCTCCTCGCGCGCGATGCGCGCGGCGTTGTCCACGTCGTAGAAGATCGTGGGCTCCACGAAGTAGCCCTTCTGCAGCGCCGGGTCCTTGGGCCGCCCGCCGCCCGAGGCGACCTTGGCCTCCTTCCGGCCGATCTCCTGGTACTTCGTGACGCGCTCGAGCTGCTCCTTCGACACCACCGGCCCCATCTTGGTGGCGCGGTCCATGCCGTCGCCCAGCTTGATGTTCTTGGCCTTCTCGACCATGGCGTCGAGCATCTTCTTGTATATGGGGCGCTCGACGAGGACGCGGCTGCCCGCGGAGCAGACCTCTCCCTGGTTGATGAACACGCCGAACAGGGCTCCGTCGACCGCGGCCTCGAAGTCGGCGTCGGCGAAGAAGATGTTCGGGGACTTGCCGCCGAGCTCGAGGCTCACCTTCTTGAGGCTGTCGGCCGCGTTCCGCATGATGAGCTTGCCGACCTCGAGGGAGCCTGTGAACGCGATCTTGTCGACGTCGGGGTGCGCGACGATCGCCGCGCCGGTCTCGCCGAAGCCGGTCACGACGTTCACGACCCCCTTCGGCAGCCCGCACTCCTCGAAGAAGCGCGCGAACTCCAGGAGCGTCAAGGGCGTCTGCTCGGCGGGCTTGATCACCATCGTGCAGCCCGCGGAGAGCGCGGGGGCCAGCTTCCACGCCGCCATCAGCAGCGGATAGTTCCAGGGGATGATCTGGCCCGCTACGCCGATCGGCTCCTTGATCGCCAGCGACACGGCGTTGTCGGGCACGTTCATCACCTCGCCGTGGAGCTTGGTGGCGAGGCCGCCGTAGTACTCGAAGCAGGTGGCGACGTCGGTCAGGTCGAACTCCGACTCCACGATCGGCTTGCCGGAATTCCGGGTCTCCAGCTCGGCCAGGTGCTTTAGCTCGTCGCGCATCTTCGTGGCCAGGCGCAGCAGGATGCGGCCTCGCTCCTGGGCCGTGACCTCGCGCCAGCTCTCGAAGGCGCGCCGGGCAGCCGCGACGGCGGCATCCACGTCCTTCGCGCTCGCGTCGGGTACTTTCGCGATGACCTCGTCGGTCGCGGGGTTCATGACGTCGAAGGTCTTCCCAGAGACGGCCGGCCCGAAGGCGCCGTCGATCAACATGGCATACGAGGTCATCACATCCTCCTGAAGCGGCGGCGTATCATGGCTCTTTTCGAGGCTTTCCCTTGACGCGGCGGGTCCATCTTATCGCGGGCGGGCTGATGCTCGTCCTGGGCTACGTTTTTCTCGGCATCCTGCTCCGCGAGACGGTGCGGCTGGTGCTCGTCTCGGGGCATCCCGCCTGGCTGGCGATCGAGCGGGACGACGCGGTGTTCGTGTCCGTGATCCGTCCCGGCAGCCCCGCGGACGGCGTGCTGCGGATCGGCGACGAGGTCGTGGCCGTAAACGGGCAGGGCGTGGCCCAGGGCTTCGAGGCACGCGCTTACTTCGCCTACCGCGCGCCCGGCCCCTATCGCCTGTTGATCCGGCGCGAGGGCCAGCTCCAGGAGCTGCGCCTCGAGACCGTGCCTTACGGCCTCAGCTACGCGACCTTCTTCGCGCTCGGCTTCCCCGCGGTCCAGGCCCTGTTCCTGCTCGCGGGCACCATCGTATTCGTGCTGCGGCCGCTGGAGACGGCCCCGCGCCTGCTGGCCGTCTGCTTCGTCCTGTTCAGCCTGGGCAGCAACCCGCTGTTCCCCTTCGAGACGCTTCCAGCCTGGCAGGCGAAGCTCGTCGTGCTGGGGCAGAGCGTCGGTGCGTTCTTCTGGCCGGTGTTCCTCCACCTGTTCCTCGTTTTCCCCGAGCCCTCGCCGCTGCTGCGCCGGTGGCCGGGCCTCACGCATTGGGCCTACCTGCCCGCGCTCACGATCCCGATCGCGCTCGCGCTGGGGGCGGACCTCACGCAGGAGAACCCCGCCGCGGGCGCCGCCTTCTTCGCCGAGGGCTCGCTGTTCACGTCGCTGCTTCAGAGCCTGATCGTCCTCTACAGCGTGGCCGGCCTCGTGTCGCTCGTGCTCAGCTACCACGAGGCGAAGCCGGCGTCGCGCCGACGCCTTCGCCTGCTCGTGGCCGGCAGCCTGGCGGGCTTTCTCCCGTTGCTGGTGCTGATGGTGGTCAGCCTCGTCTCCGACCTCTTCGTCTTGGGCCTGTGGCCGGCGCGCGTCCTGCTCCTCTGGACCATCCTGAGCCTGCCCCTGGTGCCGCTGTCGTTCGCCTACGCGATCGTGAAGCACCAGGTCGTGCCGCTCGGGGTGCTGGTGCGCCGGAGCCTGCGCTACCTCCTGGTGGCGCGGGGCTTCCTGATCCTCGAGGTGCTCGAGGTGGCCCTGGTGCTGGCGTTCCTGCTCGGCGGGCCGCCCGCGGGTTGGCTCGAGAGCCTGCCCTTGGCCTCCGCGGTTCTGGTCACGTTGACCGTGATCGGCCTCTCGCTGCTCGCGCTGGTGGCCGCGCACCGGGCCGTCATGCCGAGGATCGACCGGCGCTTCTTCCGTGGAAGCTACGACACCCAGCGCATCCTCGCCGACATCGGGAACGTGGCCCGCGAGGCGCGCGGCGTCGAAGAGGTGCTGCAGCTCGGGCTCGATCGCGTGACGGAGGCCGTGCATCCCGAGAGCGCCGGCGTCTTCCTTCGGGACGAGACGACGGGCCACTACGTGCTCGCGACCGGCGAAGAGAAGGGCAGCGCGGCGCTGCGCGCCGACTCGGCCGTGGTGCAGCGGCTGCGCCGCTCGCCGGCGCCCATCGACGCCGAGCGGGACGGCATCCTGCTGCCGATCGTCACCAAGGGCGACCTGCTGGGCATCCTCTCGCTGGGGCCGCGCCTCGGGGACCTGCCGTACGATCGGGAGGACCGGGCCTTGCTGAACGCCGTCGGTTGGCAGATGGCGTACGCAGTGGAGAACGCGCGGCTCGTGCGGCGCATGGTCGACGAGGCGCGGCTGCGGCGCGAGATCGAGCTGGCGGGCGACGTGCAGCGCCGGCTGTTTCCGGAGCGGCCTCCGGAGACGCGACGCCTCGAGCTGGCGGGCCTGTGCCATCCCGCCCAGGGCATCGGCGGCGACTACTACGACTTCCTCACGACCGGCGACGGACGCGTCGGCATCGCGGTGGCCGACGTGGCGGGCAAGGGCATCTCCGCCGCGCTGCTGATGTCCATCGTGCAGGCGTCGCTGCGCAGCCAGTACGGCGGCGTGCCGCTGCCGGAGCTGGTCGCGTCGATGAACCGCTTGCTCTACCGATCGACGGCGCGAAACGCGTTCGCCAGCTTCTTCGTGGCCCAGTTCGACGAGCTGAGCGGGCGGCTCGCCTACGTGAACGCCGGCCACAACCCGCCGCTGCTGGTGAGGCCAAACGGCAAGGCCGCCAGCGTGCGACTGCTCCAGACCGGCGGCCTCGTGATCGGCGCGCTGGCCGACGTGGCCTATGAGGTCGAGGCCGTGGAATTGCTGCCCGGCGACCTGATCGTCGCCTACACCGACGGCGTCACGGAGGCCTTCGACCCCGACGAGCAGGAGTTCGGCGAGGACCGGCTGCGGGAGGTCGTGCTCGCCGCCGCCCACCTCCCCGTGGGAGTCGTGGCCGATCGCATCGTGGAAGCCGTGCACCTGTTCGTGCGGGAGGCGCCCCAGCACGACGACATCACACTCGTGGTGGCGCGGGTGCGAGGGGCGGAGCCTTCAGCCTGACGAACCGAACGCGTCCCGCGCCGGGCACGAGCTGCGCGAGCGCATCGAGGTCGGCGGCCGCCACGGATCCCAGCTTCGGATAGCCACCCGTGGTCGGAGCGTCGGCCAGCATCACGATCGGCTGCCCGTCGGGTGGGACCTGGATCGCTCCGGGCAGCATGCCGTCGGAGGGGATCTCGGCGGGCCCGGCGTGCGCGAGACGCGGCCCGCTCAGCCGCAGCCCCACGCGGTCCGACGCGGCGGCCACGTCCCACGTGGCGTCGAAGAACCCGCGCAGCGTCGGGTCCGCAAAATGCCCCGACTGCGGGCCGAGGAGCACGCCGACCTGAGCCGTATCAGCGGGCTCCGCAGGAGCGGGATCGAGGCTGGCCTCGCTCGCGGCTGCGGTCCGGACGCCCAGCACGTCGCCGGTCAGGAGCGGCCGTCCGGAGTATCCGCCGAAGCCGCCCGCGAGGTCGGTGCTGCGCGAGCCGAGCACGACCGGCACGTCGATCCCTCCCTCGAACGCGACGATCGCGCGACAGCCGCTGCGACGGCCGCCGAACCGCAACACGTTGCCCGGTCGAGCCAGGACGGATGCGCGGCGTGGAACCGGCCATGTGCCGAGGTCGTCTCGCTCGAGGCCGGCTCCGAGATCGCCTCCCGCGATCGCGAAACGGGTGGCCGCCAGGAAGCGAAGAGTTGGGCCGTGGACGGTGCACTCGAGCGCGGCAGCGCCGTCCGAGTTGCGGACCGCGCGGTTCGCGGCCACGAGAGCGGCTCGATCGGCTGCGCCTCCGCTCCCGACGCCGTAGCGACGGAAGCCGGCCCGGCCGAGGTCCTGCACGGTCGTGAGCAGGCCGCCGTCCAGGACCTCGATCGCGGGCCGGGTGGGACGGGAGGCGCCGATCGATGGAGCGGCCGCTTCGAGGGGCGCATCGGCCTGGTGGAATCGCACGCGATCGCCAGGCGCGACGAGTGACGGAGGGTCGTGCGTTGGATCGAAGAGGCGGACGCCCGTGCGTCCGAGCAGATGCCACCCGCCCGCGGTCGCGGCCGGGTAGACGGCGGTGAGTCGATTCGCAACGGCCACGGAGCCGGCGGGGACGCGGGTACGCGGCGTCGAGCGACGGGGCAGCTCCAGGCGCGGGTCGACGAGGCCGAGATAGGCGAATCCCGGCGCGAAGCCGAGCATCAGTGCGGTGTAGGCGCTCGCTGTGTGGAGCGCCACCACCTGCGCCGGAGCGAGGCCGGCTCGCGCCGCGACCTCCTCGAGGTCCGGGCCGGCCTCGCCACCATATGCGACCGGGATGGCGTGCATTCGCGCGGGCGGCGGCTCGGGCAACGGTGCCCCGAGCCGCTCCTCGATCTGGCCCGCGACGTCGGCGAGCCTGACCTGAGCCGGATCGAGGACGACGAGCAGTGACCCGAACGTGGGCACGCACTCGACGAGCCCGCGGACCGGACGCTCGCGGAGCGCGTGGTCGAGGGCGCGAACGCGACTCGCCAGCTCCGGGTCGATGCGGCTGCCGAGCTCGATGGTGAGCGCCATCTCGCCGTGCGCCGCGATGCGCGTCAAGCCGGCAGTGCGGCCACCGTCACGCCCTTGGCGGCGAGCGCCGAACGAACGGCTCGGGCCAGGTGGAGCGCGCCGGGCGAGTCGCCGTGCAGGCAGAGCGTGTCCGCCCGCAGACGGACGAGCGAGCCATCCACGGTCACGACCTCGCCGCGGGTGGCGATGCCCACGGCCTGCTCCGTAGCGGCCTCCACAGACGAGACGAGCGCGCCGGTCTCGTTGCGGGAGAGCAGGGTCCCGTCGGTCTCATAGCGGCGATCGGCGAAGGCCTCGGCGGCGTAGCGGAGCCCGAGGTTCGCGGCGGCGTCGCGCATCGCTCGCGAGGACGCCAGGCCCACGAGGACCAGGCCCGGATCGACCGCGTGGACCGCGCGCGCGATCGCCGCCGCCAGCTCCGGGTCTACGGCGGCCTGGTTGTAGAGCGCGCCGTGGGGCTTGACGTGGACGAGCCGGACGCCGTGGGCGCGGCAGATCGCCAGCAGGGCGCCGACCTGGTACGTCACGTCGGCCTCGACTGCATCCGGCGATCGCTCCATCGCACGCCGCCCGAAGCCCTCACGATCCGGGAAGCTCGGGTGAGCGCCCACCGCGACGCCCGCGTTCGCTGCCGCCCTGACCGTCCGCGCCATCAGCTCCGGATCCCCGGCGTGAAAACCGCAAGCCACGTTCGCGGACGTCACCACGGCGAGGAGCGCCGCATCGTCCGGGCACCCTTCGCCGAGATCGGCGTTCAGGTCGATCCGCACACCCGAGCGTACGCCCGGCGCCGGGGCGCGGCAACGCCGTGTCAGGGAAGGAAGTTCAAATCGCTTCCGACGCAAAGAACAAGCGTCGCCGCGCTGGGCTGTGGCGCGTCTCGCGCCGGGATCTAATGGGCGCGTCTCGAGTACGGGCCGCCCGAGTACTTGACGGACTTGAGGCTCGAAATCCTCAACGCGGCGACGACGAGCCCGACGAGCTCCCGAATCGTCGCCGAGTTGGCGAAGGACCTACGACGGCATCGACCTACTTGCCAACAGCAACAAACAGAGCGCCCGTCAGTTTGCCATCTTGACCGGTGAGCGGTGCATAGCTGGCTTCGTACTTCTTGCCAAACAGGGTGGCATCCCCGCTGTAGGAGCGTTTCTGGATCAGGGCCTTATACGCCGGAGTGTCGCGATCGAGTTTGGTATTGACGGCGGATTCCTCTTTCTCGCTAACCAACGTGGTCTTCACTCGAACAAAATCCTGGCCATCATAGGAAAAAATGGTGGCTTCAATCTTGGGTTGTGTCTGCGCCGCCGCGCGGGAACTGCTCCCTTGATCGACAAACGCAATCAACTCACCTGAAATGGCCAACGCAAGGGCGAACACGACCACCTTGCTGACCCGAGCCGCTATTCCTCGTACACGCATGGATTATCTCCTTGCGATGACTGACACTTCGTGGGTTCCACATGCATTCGGCACCGTCCGCCGCCGGACACGGGGAGTTGGGGATCCACGCTACCGCCCTGCGGGGCGAGCGTCAAGATCGACCTGCGGCGTGCCGCTTGTCGGAACAGGCGCGAGTGAGAGTCACCCGTCGACCTGCCCTCGCTTGGGCGCTCTGCGGCGCGCAAACGAACCTCCATCCCCAGGGTCGGCAGCCTCTGTTGGGCTCCAGTTCCCGGGCCGTCCCCTACGGCGAGAAGGTTCGATCGGTCCCTCGCGGGTCTCTCGGATTAATTGAACGTCACGTTGTGCGTGTGCGCCTCGGCAGACGTGGAGGTCTTCGAAACGCGCCCACCGCCTCGGATCATGACCACCTCGGCAGCGGCCACGTCCACGCTGTGGCTGTGCGTTGCGTTGCCGCTGAAGACGAGGCTCAGGTCACCACCCGCCTGCAGCTGCGCGGCCGTGATCGCCACGGTATGGCCGTGATTCGCCGAGATGTTGCCCTGCACGTCGCCCGAGCCAGGCGTGGGCGTCGGGTTCGGGGTCGGGGTCGGGTTGGGACCCGCGGGACTGCTGCCGCCGCCGCAGCCCGTCAAGGTGATCGTCGGAAAGCCGAGCAACGCCAACGCCGCGCCAACGGAGATAGCGCGCCGCTTCGGATCGAACCGGGATCTCATGAAACCGTCCTCCTTCATCGATCAATTGAACGTCACTGTGTGCTGATGGGCCTCGGTGGCGGATGAGCCTTTCGAGACGCGTGCGCCGTCTCGGATCGACACGACCTCGGCCGCCGAGAGCTCCACGGAATGGGTGTGGGTCGCCATGCCCTGGATGTCCAGGCTGAGGCCGTTGCCCGCGTTGA
>DATFEN010000072.1:0-39055 GCA_035251085.1 Vicinamibacteria bacterium
GAGCGCGATCAGAACGGCCAGCATCGCGGTTGTGGATCAGGTTAGCACGGCCCGGAAAAACGAAAGGCGGGTCTCGAAGGACCCCCCTTTCGTCGATAGAGGCGGCTAGGCCTTCTTCTTCTCCGGCATCTGCACGACCGCGGCCTTGTCGTGCTTGGCCGCCTCGGGCTCGACGACCGGAAGGCCGAGGCCCTTCCGGATGCGCGAGTCGATCTCGGTGCGGATGTCCGTGTGTTCCCTGAGGAACTGCCTCGCGTTCTCGCGCCCCTGGCCCAGGCGCTCGCTCTCGAAGGTGAACCAGGCCCCCGACTTCTCGACGACCTTCTGGTCGACGCCGAGGTCGAGCAGGTCGCCCTCCTTGCTGATCCCTTCGCCGTAGAGAATGTCGAACTCGGCTTCGCGGAACGGGGGCGCGACCTTGTTCTTGACGACCTTGACCTTGGCACGGCTGCCGATGACCTGGTCTCCCTCCTTCAGCGATGCGATCCGCCGGATGTCGAGCCGGATCGAGGCGTAGAACTTCAGCGCGCGTCCGCCGGTCGTGGTCTCCGGGTTCCCGAACATCACGCCGATCTTCTCGCGGAGCTGGTTGATGAAGATGAGGCTGGTCTTGCTTTTCGCGACGATGGAGGTGAGCTTGCGGAGCGCCTGGCTCATCAGGCGCGCCTGGAGCCCCATCTGGGCATCGCCCATCTCGCCCTCGAGCTCGGAGCGCGGGACCAGGGCGGCCACGGAGTCGATGACCAGGACGTCCACGGCGCCCGATCGGATGAGCACCTCGGCGATCTCGAGCGCCTGCTCGCCGCTGTCGGGCTGCGAGACGAGCAGGTTGTCGGTGTCGACTCCGAGCTTGCCCGCGTACATCGCGTCGAGCGCATGCTCCGCGTCGATGAAGGCGGCCATGCCGCCGCGGCGCTGGGCCTCGGAGATCACGTGGAGCGCGAGCGTCGTCTTGCCCGAGGACTCGGGGCCGAAGATCTCTATCACGCGCCCGCGCGGCAGGCCTCCGACGCCGAGCGCCGCGTCGAGGGAGAGAGCGCCGGTGGGGATTGCGGGGACCTCGACCTTGTCCTTGCTGCCGAGGCGCATGATCGAGCCCTTGCCGAACTGTTTGTCGATCTGCAGGAGCGCCGCCTCGATCGCCCGCGCTCGCTCGTTCCTGTCCTCTACCATCGTTCTCTCCTTGAACCCGACGAGTTTATCCGACATGCAGCGCATGCTAGGGGAGCAGGCCGCCAGGCCAGGTCCGACCGCGCGAAAAAAGGAGCCGGCCTCAGAAGTCGCGCTGCTAGAATGATTTGGTGGTGTCGGCGCTGATCCTCGCCGCGGCGCTGCCTGTTCCGTTCCTGCCCCAGCCGAAGGATGGTTGCGGGGCCGCCTCGCTCGCGATGGTGCTCCGCTACTGGCAGCAGCCCGCCGATGTGGACGCGATCGCGCGGGCCCTCGTGGATCCGGGGCTCCACGGCATCCGCGGCTCGCACCTCGAAGCCTTCGCCCGCGAGCGCGGCGTGACCGCGATCGCGTACAAGGGCGACCTGGGACAGATGCGCCGCTACCTCGAGCGCGGGCGTCCGTTGATCGCTGCGTGGAAGCTGAAGAAGGGCTACCACAGCGTGGTGGTCGTCGACGCCGACCAGGCGACCGTCACGTTCCACGATCCGGCCGAAGGCCCGTCGCGCTCGCTCGCGACCCGCGAGTTCGAGCGGCGCTGGAAGGGTGCCGGCTACTGGACGCTGCTGGTCCTCCCCCAGCAGCCGTGAACCCAGGCCTGCTCTGGGCGCTTCTTTGCGGCGCGACGGCGGGAGCTTCGTACGACGCGCTCGTGGCGCAGGGCCTGGTCCACGGCCGCGAAGGGCGGCTCATCGAGGCCTCGGCGCTCTTCGATCGGGCCATCGCCCTCGAGCCGCGGCGCCCCGAGGCGCGCGTCGAGCGAGGCGGTGTGCGCTTCCTCGAGGGCCGTTACGACGATGCGGTCGCGGACCTCGAGGCCGCCCTGCGCCTCGCCGACGACAGCTACGCGCGCGAGCTGCTGGGGACTGCGCTGTTCCTGGCGGGCCGGCCCGAGGACGCGCTGGCGCAGTGGAACCGTCTCGGCAAGCCCACGGTTCGGCACATCGCCGTCAGCGGTCTCGCGAGGACCCACGACCACGTCGCGCGCGACGAGATCCTCGTGCGCGAAGGCGAGCCCTTCGCCCTCGATGCGCTCCGCGAGAGCCGGTTGCGCCTCGTCGAGACCGGCGCGTTCGATCGCATCGTGATCCGCCCGGTTCCCCTGGGCGAAGGCCGCGCGGACGCCGAGATCGTGCTCCAGGAGCGCCACGGCTTCGCGTCGAGCTGGGTCGAGCTCTTGACGACCACGGCCGTTTACGCGGTCCAGTCGCGCGTGGCGATGCGCTACTCGGACCTCGGCGGCGAGGGCGTGTCGGTGGGTGCGCAATACCGTTGGGAGCAGAACCGGCCCGAAGTCTCCACGATGATCCAGTGGCCGCGGCCCTTCGGGCTCGGCGTGAACCTGCGCATGCGCGGCTTCAGCGGCAAGGACCTCTACGACGTCGGCCAGCCGAACCGACGCCGCGCGCACGGAGTCGACGTGCGGCTGAGACGCGTGCTGGGTCCGGCGACGGTGGGTGAGCTGACGTTCAGGACTGCGAGGCGTACCTTCTCGAACCCGACGTCCGACGCACCCGACGGCCTGGTCCTCGGTTTCGAGGCGGGACTCGAGCGCCGCCTGGTCGAAAAGCGGCGCCTGCGCTTCGATGCCTCGGCGCGCGTGTTCGGGGCGCCGACGGGTCTTGGCTCGGATCTCGGGTTCGCACGCGCGGTCGGGCGCGCGCGCGCCCACGTGCGCGTTTCGCCGAAACGCGACGACCTGGACCGCTCCACGATCGCGGTCCAACTCGTCCTGGGCCTTGCGTCGGAGAGTGCTCCGCTCGACGAAGCGTTCGCGCCCGGAGCAAGCCCCGAGATGGAGTTGCCGCTTCGCGGGCGGCAGCAGTTCGAGGACGGCGCCTACGGAGTCACGCCGCTGAGCCGCAGGATCGTGCTGGGCAACGTCGAATGGCGTCGGCGTCTCTGGGGGGGCCCCGGGGCCAACCTGGGTCTCGTCCTCTTCTATGACCACGCCCGGCTGGGGGGGATCTTCGGGGAACCCACAGCCGACGGGTTTCGCGACCTGGGGGTCGGCGTTCGCGTGGGGGTGGCGGGATCCGTCGCCCTTCGGCTGGATTGGGGACACGGCCTGACCGATGGCAGTGATGCCATCTCGGTAGGGTTGGGCCACACCTTTTGATATAGCTGACTCAATACTTTAGGAGTGTGGCTGCATTGCCACATCCGGGTTTAGGCCGATCGCAGAAAAAAGATGGATCGATTCCACAAAGGCTTTGCTAATATCACTTTGAATGGTGATGAGGAAGAGACCGCGTGTGGCGAAGAGCTCCCGGAAGAAGACCGTGAAGCCCTTGTCCCGGAAGCCGGCGAAGGGACCCACGAGGTCGACGGTCAGCCGGGCCCGCGCCACCACGCCCGCGCGTGCGACGAAGGCCTCGTCGGCCCACGTCCCCGTCCTGAGGCCGCGTCCGAGGCGGCCGGTGCCGATTCCGTCTCCGCTTCCGACCAAGCACGTGGCCCAGGCGCGCCCCGCGATCCACGTCCCGGCACGGTCCATGCCGCCGCTCGGGCTGCAGAGGAAGCCGGTTTCCGTGCCGGTCGCGAACGGGATGCCTGCGCGCGGGCCGCTGGTGATGCCCGAGTTCGGCGAGGCCGGCGTGCTGCTCGCGATCACGTACTCGATCCGTGACGGGCGCCGGGGCGAGTTCTTCGATCTGATGCGCGAGCTGAAGCCGCTGCTCGCGGGCATCGGCGGCATCGACTGCACGATCTACGAGGACCGGAGCCGCCCGAATTACTTCATGGAAGTGTTTCGGTTCAAGGACGAGGCCGAGTTCACCGCCTTCGACGACAAGTTCCACAAGGACCGGAAGATCGCCGCCATCTACGCGCTCCTGGACGACATCGTCGAAGCCGAGAAGTCCGACTTCAAGATCTTCGAGCGCCGACTCTAGCCTGCCTTCCCCGGTCGGGCACGCGCTCGCTGGCCTGATCGTCGACAGCGTATTCGCGCAGCGTGCGCCGCACGCCGGCCACCTCCTTCCACTCGTCGCCGTCGCGTCGGCCTGCGCGCCCGATCTCGATCTGATCCTGCATCCCGTGTTCGGCCCGCAGTACCACCGCGGAGTGAGCCACAGCGTCGGAGCGGCGGCGCTCGCCGGAGTGGCGGTGTACGCCCTGGCCCGGCTTTGCGGGGCGGCGGGCGCGGCCGCCCGGCTCGGCCTTCTCGCGTGTGCCGGGTGGCTGTCCCACCTGGTGCTCGACTGGCTGGGCTCCGATTCGCGCGCGCCCTTCGGCATCATGGCGCTGTGGCCGTTCGATCGCTCCTACCTCGTCGCGCCCTTTCCGGTCTTCCTGGACGTGGGACGCGAGCTGACCTGGCGCACAATGGGTCAGAATATGGTCGCGGCGGCGTGGGAGAGCGTTCTGCTGTTGCCCCTGCTCTGGCTCACGCGCCGGCGCTGGAGCGCTTAGGCCATGGCTCGAGGCTTCGAGAGCAAGCAGGTGGAGGACCAGCAGGCCGAGGCCCAGCGCCGTCGTGAGCGGCGCGAGGGCGCTTCGCCCGACGACCCGGCGCGCGTCACGCGGCGCCGCACGCTGGAGATGGCGCGCGTCGACGTGAGCCGGCGCCTGGAAGTTGCGACCGCGGCGCCGCTCCGCGAGATGCTGAAGCGCACCCTGGAGGCGATCGACGCGGAGCTCCGCAAGCTCAGCTGAGCTTGATCCCGGGACCGGGGTGACGATCCGACCGGGATGGCGGGCCGTTGCCCTCGCGCTGCTCTCCGGGATCGCCGTGTTCGGCGCAGGTTTGCTCGGCGAGTCATGGCTGATCGCCGTGCTGCGCCTGGATCGCACTGCCCTCGAGTGGATCAGCGACGCGATCCTGGGCACGGGCTTCACGGTCGTCAGCCTTCTCTGGCTGCACCTGCGCGCGACCGAGAGGCTGGTCCTCCGCCTCGAGCGCAAGCGCGTGGCCGTCGAGGCCCAGCTTCAGCTCGCCGCGGACATCCAGCGCCAGCTGCTTCCGGCGCTGCCCGCGCGTTCGCGAAGGCTGCAGTGGGCGGCGCGCATCGAGCCTGCGTTCGTGGTGGGCGGAGATTTCTACGATTTCCTGGAGCGCCCCGACGGCTCCGTGCTCGCCATCGTCGGTGACGTTTCGGGGAAGGGCGTGCCGGCCGCGCTCATCCATGTCGCCCTGCGTGCGCTCTTTCGTCAGGCCGCGCGCGAGACCTCCGATCCGGCCGTGATCGCCGCGCGCCTCTCGGAGGGCTTGAACGAGGACACCGGCGGCAGCCCCTACGCGACCGCCATCATCGCGCGTTTCGAGCCGGACTCGCTCGCCCTCACCTACGTGAACGCCGGCCATCCGCCCGGCATCCTGCTTCGCGGCGGTGTTGCGTCCCTCCTCGAGTCGAACGGCGTTCCCCTCGGGCTGATGGGCGGCGCGTCCTACGAGGTCCGCCGTGTCGAGCTGCGTGGCGGAGACACCGGCGTCTTTCTCAGCGACGGCGTCACCGAAGCCTTCGAGTCGACCCCGGGACTCACGGCTGCGCGCGTCCTCACCGACGCCAAAGGGCAATCCGACCCGCGACGATTGTGCGCCCTTCTGCTCGATGCGGCAGCCGGGTCGCCGGGTCCCGTGGGTGTGAAGGGCTGGCAGGACGATCGGACAGTGCTGGCCTTCGCCGTCGACGACTGACGTCGGGGCGCCGCTAGCAGACGGCTGAAAGCAGGGCGTCGGCGATGCGATCGAACTGGCCGCCGAAGTGGTGTGCTCGGGGACTCAGTAGCTGTAGAAGCCCCGCCCGCTCTTTCTTCCCAGCCAGCCGGCGTCCACCATCCGCTTGAGCAGGGGACATGGCCGGTATTTCGGGTCGCCCAGGCCGTCGTGCAGCACGTTCAGGATCGCGAGGCAGACGTCGAGCCCGATGAAGTCGGCGAGGGTCAGCGGGCCCATGGGATGGTTCATGCCGAGCTTCATGACCTCGTCGATGGCCTGCGGCGTGGCCACGCCCTCGTAGACGCAGTAGATCGCCTCGTTGATCATCGGCATCAGCACACGGTTCGACACGAAGCCCGGATAGTCGTTCACTTCGACCGGCGTCTTCCCGAGCGCGCGCGCGAGGTCCATGACCGCCGTCGTGGTCTCGTCGCTCGTGGCCTGGCCGCGGATCACCTCGACGAGCTGCATGAGCGGGACCGGGTTCATGAAGTGCATGCCGACCACCTTCCCGGGGCGCCTCGTCGCCGCTCCCAGCTTCGTGATCGAGATGGAGGAGGTGTTCGAAGCCAGGATCGTCGCCTCCGGGACAAGGACGTCGAGCTGCTCGAACAGGGTTCGCTTGACGTCGACGTTCTCAACGATCGCCTCGACGACGAGACCGGCGTCGCGCACGGCGTCGAGGTCGGTCTCGGGCCGGATCCGGCCGAGGGCTTCGTCCTTCGTGCCCGGCTTCAGCTTGCCCTTCTCTTCTAGCTTGGCCAGGCTCTTCGCGATCCCCACGATGGCGCGGTCGAGGATCGCGGCGTCCAGGTCGCGCAGGACCACGTGGTGGCCGTTCTGGGCGAAGACCTGGGCGATGCCGTTGCCCATCGTGCCCGCGCCGAGCACGGCGACTCGCATGAGTTCCCCTAGAAGCCTGGCCCGAAAGCACGGAGAAACGGGAGTGGAACGGAGAGGAACGGATCGCGAGATTCCAGGATTCTCACGCTCCGCTTCTCTCGTTTGCTCCCGGTCCTCTGTGTCCTCGGGCCGTCGCTAGTTGAGCAGCTCCACAGCCAGTGCCACGCCGTTGCCGCCGCCCAGGCACAGCGCGGCGACGCCGCGCTTCAGGCCGCGGTCCTTCAAGGCGTAAAGCAGCGTCGTCAGGACGCGCGCGCCGCTAGCGCCGATGGGATGGCCGAGCGCCACGGCGCCGCCGTTGACGTTGACCTTCTCCGGGTCGAGCTTCAGCTCGCGAGTCACGGCGATGGCCTGCACCGCGAACGCCTCGTTCAGCTCCACGAGATCGACGCTCTCCGGGCTCCAGCCCGTCTTCTTCCACAGCTTCCGCACCGCGCCGACGGGAGCCATCATCACCAGGCTGGGCTCGATCCCTGCCACCGCCTGCGCCACGATCCGGGCCAACGGCTTCGTTCCCAGCTCCTTCGCCGTCTCGGCGGAGGCGACGACCAGTGCCGCCGCGCCGTCGTTCACGCCCGGGGCGTTGCCCGCGGTCACCGTGCCTCCCTCCTTGAAGGCCGGCTTGAGCTTGGCGAGCGCCTCGAGGGTGGTGTCCTCGCGCGGCGACTCGTCGACTGAGAACAGCACGGGGTCGCCCTTCTTCTGGGGGATCGGGACCGGCAGGGTCTCGTTCTTGAACCGGCACGCCTTGATCGCGGCGATGGCTTTCCGATGGCTGTCGAAGGCGAACTGGTCCTGCTCCTGGCGCGTGATCCCGTATTTCTCCGCGACGATCTCGCCGGTGCAGCCCATGTGGAAGTCGTCGTAGACGTCCCACAACCCGTCGTGGATCATCGAGTCGACGAGCTCCCCGTGGCCCAGGCGCATGCCCTCGCGTGCCGCCGGCACCAGATACGGGCAGTTCGACATCGACTCCATGCCTCCGGCCACCACCACGTCGCTCTCGCTGCACGCAATGCCCTGGGCCGCCAGCATCACGGACTTGAGCCCGGAGCCGCACACCTTGTTGATCGTGAGGGCCCCGACCGTGGGCGGCAGCCCCGCGCGGATCGCGGCTTGGCGTGCCGGTGCCTGTCCGAGCCCGGCGGAAACCACGTTGCCCATGATCACCTCGTCGACGCGTGCGGGCTCGACGCCCGCGCGCGCCAGCGCCTCCTTGACGACCATGGCGCCGAGCTGGGTCGCGGAGTAGCCCTTGAGGGAGCCCAGGAAGCGCCCGGTGGGGACTCGGACGGCGGAGAGGATCACGGCTTCACGCATCGGCGGGCCTCTTAGAGATGGGCGCGCCCGAGGTAGCGGGCGGCGGTGTCGACGAAACGCGCGCGGATGTCGGGGTCCTCGATGACTCCGGCCGAGGTCAACAGCGCGGCCGATGCGACGGCAGCCGGAGCCGCGGCGAGGGCCTGCGGCTTGGGCGCCTCCGCCACGTGCCCTTCGACGAACCCCAGCCGGGCGGGTGCGAGGCGTCCGGCGGAGCGGCGCAGCCGCACGAGGATGTCGCGCTGCATGCGGAACAGTGCCCGCCGCCAGCGGGCGTCGGGAACGCGGACGCGCAACGCTTCGTTGTCGAGGGCGATCACCTCGCTGCGGCGTGCCACGTCGGGCCCGACGGCCAGCGGCCACAGCGCCCGGAGTAACGCGAGCCGCGCCGCCTCGCCCCCGAACACGCTCGCCGCCAGGTCGACGGCCTGGAAGCGCTGCAGACCCATGACGCTACTATATACTCTGCCGTCGCGACGCCCCGATGAAGTGTCCCCGCTGCAATGCCAGCTTCACGGGTGCTCCCGACGAGCACGGCTTCTACCTCTGCCCGAAGTGTGGCGCGAAGCTGCGCACGCGGCCAGCGGCCACGCCGGCGACTCCGTCGAACCCCCGGGATACGCTGCCGCCGGACACGCCGCTGAAGCCGATCCCCCGGCCGGGGGAGCCACCCGCGAGCCTGGACGTCGTGCTGGCCGAGGTGCGGGCGGTGCGGCGGATCCAGGAGGACATGCTGGGCCTGTTGCGGACCGCTCCGGAGGCGGGCACGCGGCCCTCCGATTCGATGGACGACGACGACGACGGTCCGTCCTTTCCCGAGCCCACGCCGACCGTGCGCGCACGCCGTCGCAAGACCGTGCTGCTGATCGACGACGACGAAGCGACCCGCAAGGCGGCGCTCGCCGCCTTGGAGGTGGCCGAGGTGCCATCCCGCGGCGTGGCCGACGGTTCCGTCGGCCTTCAGGCGATCGCCGCGGAGAAGCCCGACGTGATCGTCCTCGAGCTCGCCGTAGGCGGCTCGATGGCGGGCAAGGACGTGATCAACATGATCAAGGCCACGATGGAGTGGGTGGACATCCCCATCGTGCTCTACACGCGCCTGCCGATCGAGAGCCAGAAGGAGGCGCGCACGATCCACGGAGCCGACGAGCTCGTGCCGAAAGCTGAAGGCTCGGCCGAGACGCTGGTGCAGCGCGTGATCCAGATCTTCAGGCGCGGATAGACCGTCGCGTGGAGCCGCAGCTCGTCCTGGCTTCGGCCTCCCCTCGCCGCGCGCAGATCCTGCGTTCCCTCGGCCTGAGGTTTCGGGTGCACGTTGCGAACGTGGACGAGAGCCTCGAGCCAGGCGAGAGAGCCAGGGCCGCGGCCGAGCGGCTCGCCCGCAAGAAGGCTCTGGCGGTGGCCGCGTTCGAGGCGACGCTGCCGGTGCTGGCCGCGGACACGCTCGTGGTGTGCGACGACGAAGCGCTCGGCAAGCCGGCTTCCGAGGACGATGCGGCGTTCATGCTGCGGCGGCTCGCGGGCCGCGACCACGAGGTCGTGACGGGGGTCTGCCTCGCTCATGCGGGCCGTGTCCTGGCCGGAATCGAACGCTCGCTCGTCCGCTTCGCCCCGCTGGCCGACGGCGAGATCGCCGCCTACGTCGCCACCGGCGAGCCCCTGGACAAGGCTGGCGGCTATCACATCGACGGCCGCGGGGCGCTGTTGGTCGAGTCCGTGACCGGCTCTCCGTCGAACGTCGCGGGGCTGCCGGTGCGACTCGTCGCGCGGCTGTTCGCCGAGGCGGGCGTGCGGCTCTTTCCATGAGCGCGCTCCGCTCGCCGGGCCTGGCCGCAGGCCTGGCGTTCGGGCTCGCTCTGTCCCTTCAGGCCGTGGCTCTGTCCGAGTGACGGTGCTTCCGCGGCTGTGCTTCGCGCTCGCCGTCGCGGGGAGCGCCCAGGGCCAGCCGTCGCCGCTCCACGGCCCTCGGGGAGTGCGCGACGAGTTCCTGCTCGCGGAGACGCGCCTGACGATGCCGGCGGTCCTCCCCGACGCGCTCGCGGACGGCCGTTGGCTCGTGCGAGCGCGGCTCGACTGGGGCAACGACTTCGCGCGCGACCACCAGCCCGCCGGCGAGGCGCCGTCCGAACGCCGCTACCTCGTCGACGGCGAGCACGTGACCCTCGATCTGGAGTTGGAGCGCGGACTCGGAGGCGGACTGGATGTCGGCCTGCGCGTGCCCCTGCGCTGGCGTGGCGGGGGCATCCTCGACCGGCTGATCGATGGCTTTCACGTATTCACGAAGAAGCTGGGACTTCCCGACAACGACCGCCCGCTCTTCCGGCGCGACGTGTTCAGCGTGGAGGGGCGAGACCCGGCTGGCGAGTCACTCTCGCTCGAGGGCCAGGGCGCGGGCCTGGGCAACGTCGAAGCCCTCGGCCGCTGGACGTTCACCGGCGGTGCCGGCCCGCTGCGTGCAGGTTTCGTGCTGCGGGCGATGTTGCCCACGGGCACGGGCCCGTTCGACGCCGAGGGCGTCGGCGTCGGCGCACAGGTCGTGGGCGCTCGGCGCCAGGGACGGTGGGACTTCGGGGCGGGTCTCGGCGCGACCCACGAGACAGACCGCGAAGTCCAGGGCTTTCTATACGCGCGGACCCGCGGGCATGCTTTCGCCAGCGCCGAGTGGCGCGTGGCCCGGCGCTTCGCCCTCGTCGCGGAGACGACCGCCGCCAGCCGGCTGGTCACGAACGTGGATCGTCTTCCGCCGCTCGCGTGGTACCTCGGGCTCGGCGGCAGACTCGACCTCGATTCCGGCCTTTCGATCGAGGGCGGCTTCGTGGAGAACATCGCGGACCAGCAGGCGACGACCGACATCGCCTTCCAGCTCGCTCTCGTGCGACGCTAGGCCCCCATGGCGGTGGCGCGCTTCCGCTTCTACGAGGAGCTCAACGACTTCCTCCCGAAGGAGCGGCGGAAGGTGGAGTTCACGCAGGCCTTTGCCGGCCGGCGATCGGTCAAGGACCTGATCGAGTCGCTGGGCGTGCCACACGCCGAGATCGAGGTGATCCTCGTGAACGGGGAGTCGGTGGGCTTCGACCGCATCGTGGACGATGGCGACCGCGTCAGCGTCTATCCGATGTTCGAGGCGCTGGACGTGACGCCGCTGCTGCGCCTGCGCGAGCGCCCGCTGCGCGATCCCCGCTTCGCGCTCGACGTGCCCCTCGGGACGCTGACCCGCTACCTCAGGCTGTGCGGCTTCGACGCCTGGTACCGCAACGACGCCAGCGACGAGGCGCTGGCCTCGCTCGCCGCGCGGGAGGGGAGGGTGCTGCTCACGCGCGATCGCGCGCTGTTGAAGCGGCGCATCGTCACTCGCGGATACTACGTGCGCGCCGCACAGCCCCGCGAGCAGCTCCGCGAGGTGAGCGCGCGACTTCAGCTCGCTGGCCTGATCGAGCCCTTCCGTCGTTGCATCCGCTGCAATGGGGAGCTGCGGCCGGTGGACAAGAAGCGGGTGGTGGACCGCCTCGAGCCGGCCACGCGGAGTCGATACGACGCCTTCCGCGAGTGCGCCTCGTGCGGCCGGCTGTATTGGAGCGGAAGCCACATGCGGCGGATGGAGGCCCTGATCGACCTGGCACGCCAGGCGGGCTGACGTACGGCATTCAACGCTTGTCGGGAGGCGATGCAGCGTCCGCCGCGGTCGGCACCCGCTCAATGCCGCCCTCGTTCACGTGCTCCGTCATCGCTGTCCGCCACTGGCCTTGAACCTGTGAAGGCAGGCGGCCCAACATCAAGGAGGCAGACACCCCCACGACCGACACATAGACGATCTGCTCCGGCCAGGTGCGGCCGAAGCCCATGACTTCGAGGAGCAACCAGAATCCGGACCGAAGCAGGAACGAACAGAACAGACCTGTGATGAACGCGCCCAACAGCGCTTCGAAGGTTCGCGCTCCAGACATTCGACCGCGCATCAGCGCCACGAGGGCTATGAAGATCTTCGCGGTGGCGAGCCAGCCCCGCAAGACCAGATGAACGGACACGATTCCCCAGCACGGTGCCACGAGGGCGGGCCCGACCCACGTCAGCATCGGCCCTCGCTCAGATCGGCCTGATGACGCGGCACGGGTTGCCTGCGGCGACAACGCGCGCTGGGAGGTCTCGAACCACCACACTGCCCGCACCGACGACCGTGTCCTCGCCGATCGTGACGCCAGGGCACACGACGACGCCCCCTCCGAGCCACGCGCGCGCGCCGATCCTGATGGACCGGGCGAGCTCGGGCCCAGCGACCCGCGCGACAGCTTCACGGGGGTGATCGGCGGTGAGCAGTTGCACCATGGGCCCGAGCTGCACCTGGTTGCCGAGCACGATCTGGGCTGGATCGAGGAAGACTGCCCCGAAGTTGACGAACACGCCGTCGCCCAGAACGATGTTGCTTCCGTAGTCGCAGTAGAAGGGCGGTTCGATCGACGCCCGCGTGCCGATACCCCCAAGAAGCCGGGCCAGCAGGCTGGCGCGGCGGCCGTCGTCGCCTGGGTCGCTCGCATTGAACTCAGCCCACAGTCTTCGGGCCCGTACCCGCGCCGCGACCAGCTCCGGGTCGCTCGCGAGGTAGAGATCGCCGCGCAGCATCTTGTCTCTTTCGCTGTCGGTCACAGTTATTCGGCTAGTTCGATCTGGTTGCCTTCTGGGTCGAGGACGACGGCTTCGTAGTAGCCGTCGCCGGTGGTGCGAGGTCCCGACTCGATCGCAACGCCCTGCTCCTTCAAGGCTTCAACGGCGGCATCAACCGCCTGAGGCCCACCCAAGGAGAAGGCAACGTGTGCATAGCCAGCGGTGCGCTCCGCATGCCGCGGCGCTACGGAAGGCGCGTGCATGAGCTCGATTCGGCATCCCGCTCCAAAGGAGATGAAATACGAAGTGAGACCAGTGCGTGGGTTGTGGTAGCGGGCGCCGCTCTGGCCGCCGAGCTTCGTGACATAGAACTCGCGCATCTGTTCGAGGTCACGCACCCAGAGGGCAATATGCTCTACTCGCATGGCACGTTCAAGCGTCGCCGCCTTGAAACTCGTACCTGAGCTCGACGAGCTCGAACTGGTTCCCATCCGGATCGCTGAACGACGCAACCAGCCCGAACCCCTCGTCATGGGGTGGCTGGACACATGGTGCTCCGAGCTTCTCCAGCCGAGCCTGACACTCCGGAAGAGATGTCACGTCGAAGGTCAGGACCACGCTCCCATGGCCAGCAGTATCCCTCTTGAAGTTCTCGGGAGGATGAATGCCGAAGTGGACGCTGCCGATGTCGATTCCCCAGTGCGGAGCCAGGCCCGCATGCTCCTCGCGCTCGAACGAGAGGCCCAGCGCCTCGGAATAGAACCTCGCAAGAGCGTCCGGCTCGCTGCTGATGAGGATCGTGCCGCAGATCGACTTCACACCCATCATGCACTCCGTGCCAGGAAGCGGACAAGAGATTAGCCTAGAAGAAGAGCTCGCCGCTGTCAGGCGGGAGGATTGCGGAAGGCTCGAGGGGCTAGCGTCCGATGGCTAGGCGATCGGCCAGGGGTCTCGGCAGTCCCGCCTTCAGGATCTTGTCCTGGGCGCGCTCCACCCGGTACGGCACGCGATGGATCTGCACGACCCGCGAATCGGTGTCGAAGATCGCGAAGGACGCGAGCGGGTTGCCGTCGCGCGGCTGCCCGATCGAGCCCGGGTTGATGAGGTAGCGCACCCCCGCTTCCAGCTTGAAGCGGAAGGACGGCGCCACGGTGAGCACCGTCGTGATCGCGTCGGGCGACAGCGCGAAGATCACCGGGAAGTGCGAGTGACCGAAGAAGCAGACGTCGTACTGGGTCTGCCGGAAGATGTTGAGGGCCTCGATCTCGCCGAAGATGTAGGCGTCCTCGTCGATCGGCGTGCCGTGGGCGATCGCGAACTTGCCGTCCACCTCGGCCGGCCCCTGCGGCAGCGCGCGCAGCCACTTGAGGTTTCCGCGCGTCAGCTTGTGGCGGGTCCACATCGCCGCCTCGAGGGCGATGCGGTTGAACAGCTCGCCGTTCTCGATCCCCGAGCACACCTTGTCGTGGTTGCCGCGGATCGCGTGGAGCGGCCGAAGCTGGCGCAGCAGGTCGATGGTCTGGTTCGGATTGGCGCCGTAGCCCACGAGGTCGCCGAGGAACACGGCCTTGTCCCAGGGCTTTCGGCGCACGTGGGAGAGGACTGCCCGGAAGGCCTCCTTGTTCGAATGAATGTCCGACAGGATCAGGTACTTCATCGGCCCTCGGTCTCCCGCGCGCCGTCCGCGCGGAAGACGGTCAATCGCACCCGTCGTGCCACTTCGTCCGGCCCCGCCGTCGCGTCCACGTGGCAGTCGGCCAGGCGGTAGGAGGGCTCACGCTCGGCGAAGAGACGCGCGATTGTCTCACGATTCGCCGCGAGGGGTCGACTGCCGTCGAGGCGCAAACGCCCGAGCAGCACCTCGAGCGGCGCCCACAGCCAGGCCGAGACCGAGCCGTCGCGGAGCAGCTCGCGCGTCGCGTCGAACGCGAACGCGCCGCCGCCCGCCGCGATCACGTGGCGATCGAGGGCGTGTGCTTCCTCCGCGACCTGGCGCTCCTTCTCCCTGAAGAACGCCTCTCCCTTGTCGGCGAAGATCTCGCGGATCCTCTGCCCGGAGCGCTGCTCGATGCGGCGGTCCATGTCGAGGAAGCCCCAGCCCAGCTCGCGGGACAGCAGCCGGCCCACCGTGGTCTTGCCCGCGCCCATGAAGCCGACGAGCACGAGCCGGCGCGGCGAGCCGCGCTCAGCCACATCCGGCCTCGAGGAGTTGCCAGAACTCGGGGAACGAGACCGACGCGCACTCCCCGTCCTCGATCTCGCTGTCGCCCCGAGCGCCCAGGGCGGCGACCGCGAACGCCATCGCGATGCGATGGTCGTCGAACGAGCGCACCCGGGCGCCGCGCAGCGGCGCGCCGCCCTCGATCTCGAAGCCGTCGTCGCGCTCCTCGACGCGCGCGCCCATGGCGCGCAGCCCTTCGGCCAGCGCCGCGATGCGGTCGCTCTCCTTGACGCGCAGCTCGGACGCCGCTGACACGGAGAAGCGGCCCTGGGCGCGCGCCGCCGCGATTGCGAGGGCCGGCACCTCGTCGATCAACGACGAGACGAGGGCAGGCGGCACCTCCACCCCGCGCAGACGCGAGGTCCGCGCGAGGATGCGTCCCACCGGCTCGGGTTCGTGGGCTTGAACGACCGTCTCCACGTCGGCTCCCATCTGGCGCAGGATCTCGAGGAAGGCGGTGCGCTGGGGGTTGAGCAGGACCCCGTCCAGCTCCACCGCAGAGTCCGGGAGCGTCACCGCGGCCACGATCAAGAACGCCGCGCTGGACACGTCGCCCGGAACCGTGGTTTGCACGGAACGCAACCGCGCGCCGCCCCGTACGGAGGTCTGAAGGCCGTTCCTTTCAAGGGCCGCCCCGAAGAGGGGCATGAGACGCTCGGTGTGGTCCCGGCTCGGGCTGGGCTCGCGCACCGTCGTCACCCCCTCCGCCTGGAGGCCGGCCAGAAGGATGGCGGTCTTGACCTGCGCGCTGGCGACATCCATGTCCCAGCTCATCCCGCGGAGCTGCCGGCCGTGCAGGGTCAGCGGCGGGCACCCATTGCTCGTCTCGACATCGGCACCCATGGCCCGCAAGGGGAGCGCGACGCGCTCCACGGGCCGGCGCCGAAGGGACGCGTCTCCGGTCAGCGTGGTGGTGAATGGGCGTGCGGCGACCGCCCCCGCCAGCATCCGAAGCGTGGAGCCCGAATTGCCGGCGTCGAGGCGACGGTTCGGCGCACGCAGACGCTCGGGGCCGTCGCCACGGATGACCACGGTGTGCCCGGCGCGCTCGATCCGCACGCCCAGGCCTTCGAGGCAGCGCAGCGTGGAGGCACAGTCGGCGCCCGATGAGAAGTTGGCGGCCTGGGTGTCGCCGCTGGCCAGTGCGCCGAGGATGGCGAGCCGGTGCGAGATCGATTTGTCCCCGGGCAGGGAGAAGCGTCCGCGAAAGCGGCGGGCGGGGCTCAGACGCACGGCGTCATCGGATCGTAACACGCCCGCAAGTCATAGAGGGGCCGCAGCTTGACCCGTCCCGGGGGCCGTGCTAGTTTGCCGCCGCCTTCCCCAATGAAATCGAAGGACTCGCGCGTCGTAAGACTGGAGATCGCGAGCCGCTTCGAGATGCTCGACATGGTCCAGACCGTCCTCACGCAGATCTCGGCGATGCTGGGCTTCGACGAGGAGTCGGTCCACTACATGAGCGTGGCCGTGCGGGAATCGGTCGTCAACGCCATCAAGCACGGCAACCGTCGCGACGAGTCGAAGCGGGTGGGCGTGGAGTTCACGCTGCACGCGAAGTCGCTCGAGGTCGAAGTGAGGGACGAGGGCAAGGGCTTCGACCCCTCCGCTGTCGCGAATCCCGTCGCTCCCGAGAACCTGCTGAAGGCCGACGGCCGCGGGATCTTCTTCATGAAGCAGTTCATGGACGAGGTGTCGTACGCGTTCCCACGCGGCGGCGGCACTGTGGTGCGGATGGTGAAGCGGCTCGCCTAGGTGCGCTCGCTGCGCCGGCTCATCGCCGGGTCACACGCAGCAGCGCGTTCTCCCTCGGACCGGATGCGAGCGTCGCAATTTCGAGCGCCGGCGTGCTTTCGAGCTGCCGGCGCTCCGCCGGGCCGCAGAGCACGAGAGCCGGACCCGTGTCCAGTGAGTCGCTGAGGTCCGCAAGTCCCGCGATCTCGCGCACCCGGCCGTCGTTGTAGAAGTAGCCGGCCATCCAGGCCGTACGCCACGAGCCCCAGGCCAGCACCTCGTGGCCGCCCGCGGGGACGAAGAAACGGCGTCCCGACTCATGGCGCTCGAGGAGCGCGGGCGCGACGAGCGTGGCCAGGACCAGGAAGCCAGCTGCGCCGATACGCAGGACGTTCGGCGCCGACGCCGGGTGGCGATCCCAGGCGCGCGACGCCAGCAGCACCGTGACGAGCGCCCAGGCTGCCGCCGGCAGGAGCAGCGTCCAGAGCGGCTCGCGGTCGCGGAGCAGCGCCGGTGCCCCTGCGATCGCAGCACCGAGAACCAGGCCGATCAATGCTGCAGCGCGCGAGCCGATCGGCCGTTCCGCGGTTGCACCGCTCGTGACAGCGGCCAGGACGCGCCCCATGAGCAGGGCGAGGGGCGGCAGGCACGGCAGGATGTAGCCCGGCAGCTTGGAGCCGGCGGCGGAGAAGAACAGGAACGGAAGCAGCCACCAGAGGAGGACGAAGCGGTCGATCGTGGACCGGCGCGGGCTCGCCCCCGCGAAGGCCGGCAGCAGCGTGCCGGACCACGGAAAGAGCAGGCCGACCAGGACCACAGCGTAGTAGTAGAACGGGCCCGGATGGCGATGAATCGTCGACGTGAAGCGCGCGACGTTGTGATCCAGCAGGAACACATCGACGAAGGCCTGCCCCTGGCTCGCATAGACGGCCGCGTACCACGGCCCTGCGGTGAGCAGGAACAGCGCTATGCCGAGGGGAGACAACGCACGCCGCAGGATGTGCGGGTCGCGACATGCGGCTGCGTAGCCGACGATCACGAGGGCCGGCAGCAGGGCTCCGAGCGGACCCTTCGCGAGCGTCGCGAGCCCCATGAAGACGTATGCCGCGGGGATCGCGAGACGTCCGGCGGCGCCGAGAAAGCCCAGACCGAACAGGCCGATCGCAGCGGTGATGCCGGCAGCGACCAGCATGTCCATGGTCGCCGCCCGGCCGTAGCCGAAGAACAACGGCGTGGTCGCCAGCAGGAAGCCCGCGTGCAGCCCGGCCGCCGCGCCGAAGAGTCGCGCGCCGACGAGCGCGGTCGTGCCGACCATCATCACGCCCGCCAGCACCGCCGGCAGCCGCGCGGCGGCCTCGGTCTCGCCGAGCCAGCGGAACGCCGCGCCGGCCATCCAGTAGTAGAGCGCGGGCTTCTCGAGCCACGGCCGGCCCTGCAGCGTGGGCGTGACCCACTCGCCGGCGCGCTGCATCTCGACCGCGACGCGCGCGTAGCGGGGCTCATCCGGTCCGAGGAGCGGGACCTGGCCCAGGCGGAAGAGCAAGAGGGCCGCGGTCAGCGTGAGCAGCAGGAAGGCGCCACGCGCCGGCAGCCTCTCGCCCGCGGCGCGCTCCATCCCGCTCAGCGCCAGAAGCCGAAGGGGTGGTTGCCGTGCTCGCGCGCGAGGCGCGCGAGCTGGACCGCCCTGCGCAGGTGCCTTCGGTCGGTGTCGTTCACGCTTTTCTCCCCGTCCGCGCGCATCCTACAATCGCGCGGTGAGCTGGCGCTACGTGGCGACGGCGACCGAGGCCGTGCTCGCGGCTGGCGCCCTGCAGCGCGCGAAGTACGGTCACGAGATCCAGATCGAACACAAAGGCGAGATCGACCTCGTGACCGAGGTCGACCGCGAGTCCGAGGCGGCGATCCTGGAGGTGATCCGGGAGCGCTTTCCGGAGCACGACATCGTTGCCGAGGAGACCGCCCTCGAGCGCACCGGCTCACGCTTCGTGTGGTTCGTGGATCCCCTCGACGGCACCACGAATTTCGCCCACGGCTATCCTTTTTTCTGTGCGTCCGTGGCGCTGGCCGTGGACGAGGAGCTGGCGGCTGCCGCCGTCTACGACCCGATCAAACGCGAGCTGTTCACCGCCGAGCGGGGCGGCGGAGCGCACCTCAACGGACGGCGCCTCAAGACCTCGAGCAGCAGCCGGCTGTTGGAGAGCCTGCTCGTGACCGGGTTCCCGTACGATTTCCGCGACGACCTGGAGAAGAGCCTGCGCCTTTTCAACCGCTTCATGGCCGAGGCTCGCGCGATCCGACGCGACGGCGCCGCGGCCCTCGACCTGTCCTACCTCTCGGCCGGGCGCATCGATGCGTTCTGGGAGGAGCGTCTCAAGGCGTGGGACGTCATGGCGGGTGCGCTGTTGGTGGAGGAGGCCGGCGGCCGCGTCACGCGCTTCGACGGCGCGCCGCTCCGTTTGAGCGCCGACGAGACGCTCGCCTCGAACGGCCCGCTTCACGCCGCGATGCTGTCGGTGTTCCAGGCGGATCGCGAGGCGCTGGTTCGAGCATGAGCATGCCGGCGTAGCCCAATCGGCAGAGGCAGCCGACTTAAAATCGGCACAGTCTGGGTTCGAATCCCAGCGCCGGCACCAACCTGCTCTGGATCGAGGCGATTCCCTCTTGCTCGGCGAGGCGTAAGGGTGTAGAGTTCCGTCACCCTCCAAAAGCCCTCCACGTCGAAGGAGTCCCGTCATGTCCTGGTACGTGGCGGCGGAGAAACTGGGCAAGGAGTTCGCTCGCGCGAACCAGTTCCTGAAGGAGCTGGACGCGTTTCCAGAGCTCAACAGCACTTCCTCG
Organism: Vicinamibacteria bacterium; assembly: GCA_035251085.1. Taxonomy (GTDB): domain Bacteria; phylum Acidobacteriota; class Vicinamibacteria; order Fen-336; family Fen-336; genus DATFEN01. Next base: position 19,443 of record DATFEN010000072.1, read on the forward strand.
GTCGCGCGCGTGAGGTGGGCCCTCGCCCAGGCCGAGGAACGCCTCAAGAGGCTCTACGAGCATCGGGGCGACTCCCGAACCGAATCGCTGAAGCGCGTGGACGAGGCCGAGAAGGCGTTGCGCTTCGCCGAGAGGGCGATCGACCGAGCGCGCGAGCTGACGAGCTTCGTGGAGAAGGTGCGTGAGGAGAGGAAGCGCTTCCTGCACGAGCTGGCACTTCGATTGGCGCGCGCCAAGGAGGAACGGCTCCGAGCGACGGGCCTGTAGGTTCCACCGAACAGCCTGGCGTTTCTGGTCCACCGATCGATGGTCTCTCCCGCGGTTTCTGCGCCTCGCGGTCTGAGATACTCGGCCTCCGATGTCCGAACCCGCTGCTGCGAGCAGCCGGCGGCACCCTTCGGCCCTCGGCCTCGCCTATGGCGTGGCCGCGTACGGCCTCTGGGGCTTCATGCCTCTCTACATCAAGGCCGTGCGTGCGGTGCCCCTGCTGGAGGTGCTCTGCCATCGCGTGGTCTGGGCACTCGTGCTGCTGCTCCCCCTCGTCTGGCGCCAGGGGGAGTTGGGAAGTGTGTTGGTCGCGGTGCGACGGCCACGCACGCTGGCCATCCTCGCCACCTCGGCGTTGGCGATCGCTTTGAACTGGCTCGTCTACATCTGGGCCGTCGTCCACGGGCGTCTGCTGGAGGGCAGCCTGGGCTACTACATCAACCCTCTCGTGAACGTGTTGCTCGGTGTGGTCGTCCTCGGTGAGCGCCTCGATCGGCCGGTGCGCGTCGCGGTGGCCATCGCGGCCGTCGGCGTCGCCTGGCTCACCCTCCGCCTGGGACAGCCGCCTTGGATCGCCCTGGCGCTTGCCGCGTCCTTCGGACTCTATGGCCTGATGCGGAAGCTCGCGCCAGTGGGGGCGCTGGCCGGCCTGGCGATCGAGACGGCGCTCCTCATGCCCCTCGCAGGCGGCTATCTGGTCTGGGCCATGCTCACCGGCCGCTCCGCCTTCCTGGCCGGCAGTCCGACCCTGAGCCTGCTGCTCCTCCTGGCCGGGCCCGTCACCGCGATTCCGCTCCTCTTCTTTGCTGGCGCCGCGCGCCGACTGCCGCTGTCGACGATGGGCTTTCTTCAGTACCTCTCACCCACGCTGCAGTTTCTGCTCGCGGTCCTCGTCTACGGCGAGCCCTTCGACGGCTCGCGTGCGGTCGCCTTCGGCTTCATTTGGACAGCCCTGGCCGTCTTTGCCGTGTACAGTGCTCGCCGCGGCAGGCCGGAGCCGGTGTCGGAAGCCTAGCTGGCCGGCCTTCGTGCGGCCCTTTGGGTGTGATCCGGCCATGACACGCCTGGTTCGCGTTCCACTGAAATGGCTGACGCCCGAAGCCGCTCGGGATGTCGGGCAGGTGATCCGCTGCCTCGACGAGATCCGTCCGGTCGTGCGTCGTGGCCGGATGGTCGTCGAGCGCATCGAGGTGACCCGCCGCGCCGACCAGCTTCACTTCGAGAACCATGCGGTGGGCGACTCGGGACCCGTTGCGACCATCGCAGGCGGCTGCGCGCTCGTCAGCCACGTGAACTTCCACTCGGATGCGAGCCAGGCCTTCATCGGCAAGCGGCGCGAGGCCACCGTCTTTCTTGTCGCGCCGCCGGCGGCGCGGCCGCGGCCCGAGGCTTTCGTCGCCTTCTACTCCGATGGCTCGGTCGGGCTGTGCATGTCTCCGGACGTGTGGCACACGACGCCCCTGCCGGTGCTGGGCAGCCAGGAGTACGAAAACACCCAGGGCGCCGAGTACCACACCTCCACGACCGACTACGATTTCGCGCGGGACGGCCTCCTGCTCGAGGTACCGCTCCACGAACCACCGTCCTCAGCTGGATAGGCACGCGCGTCAGCCATGTTAAAAAAAGTCAGCACGCCGCTGAGGGCGCCAGCGTCTGACATATATGGATAGTGAGGATCGATGTCGATCCCGTCGCTGCGGGTTCGTCTTAAGAGGGTAGGAGGCGCGCCGTGAATTGCATGCCGGGTTGGTGGCGGGCCATGGGCCGGGAGCCGCTGCTGGAGTTGGAGCTCCAAGGGTTTGAGTCCGAGCGCGCGCGGGATCGCCACGCCGCGACCCTGTACCTCCAGGTCGCCGCGACGACCCATGATGCGGCCCACCGGAACGCCCTGCGACGCCGAGCGGCGAAGCTGATCCTGCCGAGCCGGGGGAGGCGCCTCAACTCGCCGCAGGAGTGAGGCGATACCGCTTCCAGGCCTAGCCTCGGGCGTGCTGACCGGCGCCGGCCTGTATGGCCGCCGGCTCAGGCGGCGGCAGGATCTCCGCTGGAGAGCAGCGACTCGACGGTGCGAATCAGCTTGGCCCAATCGAACGGCTTCTCGATGAAGAACCCGCCGTACAGATGCGCGCGCTGCCGGTAGCTGGGCTCGAACGCGGCGGACATCAACAACACCGGGACCTCGGCGGTCTGCGGATCGGACCGCAGCGCTTCCAGCACACTGAAGCCGTCCATCTCAGGCATCATTATGTCGAGCACGACGGCGTCCGGCCGGTGCCGGCGCGCGTGAGCGAGGCCGTCCAGCCCGTTGGTGGCGATCTCCACGCCGTGTCCGCGATCCCGAAGAGCGGACCCGAGCAGCCAGGCGATGGCCGGCTCGTCGTCGATGATCAATACGAGCTTGGTGGTCTGCATCACAGTGGGCGACCCGGCCTTCGAGGAATGCCGGCCGCCTTGGAGGCAGACGACCATCCAGCCTCCTTTGTTCCAATGCGGGGTGTTAAATACACGTCACACCGGTGGAACTCGGGTGATGGAGCCTCGTCCGGCGAAGGGGATCATCCTCATGATCGTCGCGATGCTCTCCATCCCGCTCGTGGATGGATTGGCCAAGGCATTTGAGCGCGAACTACTCCCCGCTGTTCATCAGCTGGGCGAGATACGCAGCGGCCTGCGGCATCGTCCTGCCATTCGGGGCGGCACTCCACGGCGGGCGAGTGTTTCCGGCGGAGCGTCTCACCGCCCATTGTCTTCGGACCGTGTTCCTCGTGGCCGCCATGACGCTCTACTTCCTGGCCGTTGCGCGCATCCCGCTCGCCACGGCCGTCAGCGCCTACTTCGTCGGTCCAATCGTCGCTGTCCTGCTCTCTGTCGCGGTCCTCAAGGAGGAGCTGACGGTCCGGAAGGTCCTGAGCCTCGCCCTGGGATTCGTGGGTTCCCTCGTCATGCTGAGGCCCGGTGGGACCGTCGAGCCGGGCCTTCTCCTGGCCTTCGGCTCAGGGCTCTTGTTCGCGTTCTACATGATCACGACGCGGCAAGCGTCGAAAGACAGTGATCCTGTGAAGACCCTGGCTCTTCAGTGCGTGGCCGGGGCCTTGCTCTTGACGCCACAAGCGATCGTGTCCTGGGCGACGCCGGCGTTGGAAGACTTGATCTTCTTCGTGGGCATGGGCGCATTCTCGGCGGTCGGCCATGTTCTCTCGATCGCCGCGTTCCGACTGGCGGACGCGTCGACGCTCGCCCCGCTCGTCTATGTCGAGCTGATCGGCGCGACCGCGGTCGGCTATCTCGCTTTCCACGAGGTCCCAGGGGCATCGACTCTGATGGGTGCGGGGCTGATCGTGGGCGGTGGATTGATCCTGATTCGCCGCTGAGCGCTACCATGAGCCGCAAGGAGGTCATCATGGCCCGCCGCTCCGCGTGGTCTTCGATCGCCTTGGCTGCGGCCTCACTTGTCGTCCCGCTGGGTGCGCCCAGTAGCCTTGCGCAGCCACGCCCTGACGGCCTGGATGCGCGGGTTCATGGCTTCCTCGAACGCGCGCGCGGCGAGTGGCGCGACCTGAACGTGCCCTACGAGGATGGCCAGGCCCTCCACGACCTGATCGTGGAGAAGCGCTTCACGCGTGGCCTGGAGATCGGGACGTCGACCGGGCATTCCGCGATCTGGATCGCGTGGGCGATGAGCAAGACCGGCGGGAAGCTCGTGACCATCGAGATCGACGAGCGCCGCTACCGGACCGCGCTGAAGAACTTCCAGGAGGCAGGCGTCGCGTCCTACGTCGACGCACGCCTGGCCGATGCGCACCAGCTCGTGAAGGAGCTGCCAGGACCCTTCGACTTCGTGTTCTCCGATGCCGACAAGGACTGGTACACCCAGTACTTCAAGGACCTCGAGCCGAAGCTGGTCGTGGGCGGCTGTTTCACGGCGCACAATGTCCTCGACGGTTTCGCGGGCGTGGACGCCTTCCTCGCCTACATCCGAAGCCGCCCCTCCTACTCGACCGGCATCGAACGCACGAGCCGATCGGGGATCTCCGTGAGCTGCCGGATGCGCTGACCGCATACAATCCCGGCCGTGTCGGACATCGCACTGATTGGACCCTTCGCTACGGCCGTGCTCGTGCTGGCGGGCTTCGTCTCTTCGGTCCTCAACGTCGTGGCCGGCGGCGGCTCGTTCATCGTCCTGCCCATCCTCCTCTTCCTCGGCCTGCCGGCTGCAGACGCCAATGGCACCAACCGCGTCGGCATCTTCGTTCAGAACGTCGGCGCGGTCTGGGACTTCGAGCGCAGTCGCGTGCTCGACAGGCGACTGGCGCTGCTCGCTTCCATCCCGGCGACGCTGGGCGCGGGCGCCGGTGCGTGGCTGGCGCTTCTCGTGGACGACCGCTCCTTCCGGCGCGTCCTGGGCACCGTGATGGTGGCGATCACGCTTTGGACCCTCCTCGATCGGCGCGTCGGAGGACAGGGTGACGGCCGAAAGGCCTCAGCTGTCACCCTCGCGCTCGGCTTCCTGGCCGTCGGGTTCTACGCCGGCTTCATCCAGGCGGGCGTGGGCTTTCTCATCCTGGCCGTCACGACGATGGCGGGCCTCGACCTCGTGAGAGGCAATGCCCTCAAGGTGACCGTGGTGTTGATCCTCACGGTCCTGACCCTGAGCGTCTTCATGTGGCACGGGCGCGTCCGCTGGGGTCCAGGCGTCGCCCTGGCGGTCGGCAGCTTCGCGGGCGGAGTGGTGGGCGCGCGCCTGACCGTCCTCAAGGGTCAGCGCTTCGTGCAGGGCGTTCTCGTGGTGACCGTCATCGTGTTCGCCGTGCTGCTCTGGCTGCAGGGATAGGCCGCCGGCCCGTCCTAGCCGACCTGCACGAGTGCCCGGGTCGCGGGCGACACCCGCGGCTCGGGCGTGAGGATGCCACGGAGGTTCAGCGGATCGGCTGCCGAGACGCTGACCGGAGCGCCCGCACCCTCTCGCGTCTTGCGCACCGAGCGGAGGAGCGTGATCGCCTCGGGCAGCGCGTACTGTTCGCCGTCGAAGCCGGCGACGAACCGCCCGCCTCGGATCTCGCCGCGCGCCTCGAGCAGGCGACACGCGCGAGCGACGTCCCGCCACGGCAGCGGCTGCTTCTCCCGGGCGAGCGTCTTCCGGAAGACGACTCCCGTGCGCTGCAGGAGTTGTCGTGCGACGAACTCGGCGGGCGGCGCGGCTGCGGGCCTTTGGCGACAGACGACGCTCCAGCGTCCCACGGATCCGTCGGCGCGTGCCGCCGTCCTCCGCCAGGACGGCACCATCAGCCAGCGCAGCCCCGCGAACGAGTCGCAGGTCGCGTGGCCCTGCGCCACGAGGTCGGCCAGATTGGCCTCCAGGTACGGGCCCGACAGCGACGTCACGCGGCGCAACTCCGCCGAGAACAGCGCGCCCCTGGCGTCGAGGGCCTCGTAGACCTCGAGGGTGGTGCCCGTCGGCGCTGGTGGGCCGGCGGCCCAGGCCGAGAGCGACAGCCAGTTGGGCAGGTCCTCGCGGGTCACGAGGGCGATCGGCGCGCGCCGCAACGGAGCGCCGCTCGTCGAACCCCACAACCGCACCCAGGCCACTTCGCCGGAGAGCGTGACCTGGTCGAGCCAATCGCGCTTGTAGGAGCGCACGCGCGCAGGCAGGATGCTCGCCTCCCAGGCGGCCGCGGGCGCTTCGAAGCCGGCGAGCTGGCGCACGACATCCGCCACGCCGCGCGGTCCATCGAGCCGATACTCCGCGTCGACGTGCTGCCAGCAGCCGAGGAAGCGCAGAAACTGGGCGGCAGTGACCGGCTCGATCTCGCGCCGCAGCCGGTCGAGGGTGTAGCGCTGAATTCGTGCGAGGAGGCGCCGGTCACACCACGCCGGCCGCCCCTCGATTCGTGTTCTCAGGACGGAGCCCTCGGCCTCGAGCTCGAGATACAGGGGGTCGTCGCCGAAGACCGGCCCCAGCGCCTCCATTCGGCCGCGCAGGACGGCCTTGGGATCGCGCGAAGCCTCCACAGCGACGAAACGGTCGCCCTCCCGCGCGACGCGGCCTGCCGCCACGAGCTCGTCGAGCCACGCCCGCCAGTCGCGCCCCTCCTCGACGGTCACGTACCCCATCCACAGCAGCGCCTCGTGGACCTCTTCGGCGTCCGCCGGCTGCGGCCACGCCTCCTCGCGGACGCGGGCGATGGCCTCGGGGTCGAGGGCGCCCAGCTCGTCCGCGGTGCGGATGTCGAGCACCCGACGCGAGATCACGGCCTGCGTCCGCCGCTCCTCGAGCGGCGCGTCGTCGAGGAAGGTGTAGGGCCGCGCGGTCAGTATCCCGCGCGCGAAGGCCGAAGGCGCCGGCGTGTCGACCGCGTGACGCTCGATGCGCCCGTCGCGCAGCCGCTCCAGCACGTCCAGGAAGCCCTCGACGTCCATCGCCTCCGTCAGGCAATCCTCGATCGTCTGACGGACGATCGGATGCTCCGTCGGGACCTCGATCGGCCCGTGGGGCAGGGTCTCCGGGCAGGCGACGGCTTGGGGGAAGGCGGCGGCGAGGAGGTCGTCGGCCTTCATGCGAAGCAGCGCAGCCGGGACTCGCTTGCCGTTGCGCGACCGCTCGAGGAGCAGCGAGCGCTGGACGTTCCACCTCCAGCGCGTCGCGAACATCGGAGCGGCCAGCAGGGCCTGGATCAGGACGTCCCGCGCCGTCGCGGGCTGCAGGTAGTCGAACACGCCGGCGAGCTCGAAGCTGTGCTGTGGGCCCAGGGAGAGCACGATCGACTCTTCGTTGGCCGCCGCCTGGAGCTCGAAGCCGAACCCCACGCAAAAGCGTTTGCGCAGCGCCAGGCCCCAGGCCCGGTTGATCCGCGAGCCGAAGGGCGCGTGCACCACGAGCTGCATGCCGCCGCTCTCGTCGAAGAACCTCTCCAGGACCACGCGGTCCTGCGTCGGCATGGCGCCGAGCGCGCGGTATCCCTCCTCGACGTAGTCGGCGAGCTGTTGGGCCGCTCCCTCGCCGAGGGCGGGGCCGCAGCTCGCCTGAAGGAAGGCGAGAGCGGCGTCGCCATGCGCGGCGCACTCCTCGCGCAACGCCGCGATCTCGGCCGACAGCTCCCGTGTCCGGCCCGGGGCCTCGCCCAGCCAGAAGGGGAGCGTCGGCGGCTGGCCCTTGGCGTCGGCCACGCGGACGATCCCCGGCTCCACACGAAGGATCCGCCAGGACGTGTTCCCGAGCTGGAAGATGTCGCCCTGGTTCGACTCGATGGCCCAATCCTCGTGGACGCTGCCCACCACGGTCCCGTCCGGCTCCTGCCGGACCTGGTAGTCGGCGGTGTCGGGGATCGCGCCTCCAGAAAGCAGGGCCATCAGGCGCGCGCGGCGCGTGGCCCGGACGCGTCCGTTCACCGCGTCCCGGTGCAGGAGCGCGCGCCGACCCTGAGCGTGGAGGGCCATCACCTGGTCGAACTCCTCGCGGGTCAGCTCGCGGTAGGGCCAGGACCGACGGAACGCATCGAAGAGCGCCTGCTCGTCCCAGGCGCGAGGAACGCAGGCGGCCACGACCTGCTGGGCCAGGATGTCCAGCGGCCTCGGCGGCGAGGCCGTACGGTCGAGGGTCCCGCCGCGGACGCACCGAAGCAGAGAGGCGGCCTCGACGAGTTCGTCGAGCGTGAGCGGGAAGATGCGTCCCTTCGGAAGGCGCGCGAGCGCATGCCCGGAGCGGCCCACGCGCTGCACGAAGGTTGCGATCGAGCGCGTCGCCCCCACCTGGAGCACCAGGTCCACGTCACCGATGTCGATCCCGAGCTCGAGCGAGGCCGTGGCCACGAGCGCGCGCAGCCGGCCGGCCTTGAGGCGCTGCTCCGCGTCGAGCCGCCGCTCTCGCGACAAGCTCCCGTGATGGCTCGAGACTGCCTCCTCCCCGAGCAGCTTCGTGAGCTGGGCCGCGATGCGCTCGGCCATCTTCCGCGTGTTCACGAAGACGAGCGTGGTGCGGTGGTCCCGGATCAGCTCCGCCATCCGCGAATAGATCTCCTCCCACTGCTCGTTCGAGCAGACCGTGGTGAGCGGCGAGGGTGGGATCTCGACGGCGAGGTCGAGCTCGCGGAACGCGCCCGCATCGACGAGCGCACATTCGCGCCCCGCGCCGACCAGGAACCGCCCCACCTCGTCGAGGGGCTTCTGCGTGGCGGAGAGGCCGACGCGCTGGACCGTCCGGCCGGTGAGCGCCTCGAGCCGCTCCAGCGACAACGCGAGGTGGCTGCCGCGCTTGTCGCGCACCAGGGCGTGGATCTCGTCGACGATGGCGGTCTTGACGGTGGCCAGCATCGCGCGCCCTGTCTCGGAGGTCAGCAGCAGGTACAACGACTCGGGCGTCGTCACCAGGATGTGCGGAGGCCGCCGCGCCATCGCCGCGCGCTGCGCGGCCGGCGTATCGCCCGTACGCACCATCACCCGCACTGGCGGAAGGAACGGCTCCTGCGCTCCGATCTCCGCGACCGGCCCCTGCAGGTTCTTGCGCACGTCGTTCGAGAGCGCGCGCAACGGCGACACGTACAGCACCTGCGTCTCATCGGGGAGTGCGGGCCCCTGCCGTAGAAGCGCATCGATGGCCGACAGGAAAGCGGCCAGCGTCTTGCCCGACCCCGTCGGCGCCGCGATCAGGACGTGCCGGCCCTCTCGGATCAGCGGCCAGCCCTCCCGCTGGGGCACCGTGGGCTCCCCGAAGCGGCCCGTGAACCAAGTCCGCACGGCCGGATGGAACGACGCGAGGCAGCTCACGCGCCGATCATAGCCGTTGCCCCGGTCGCTCGGGGACCGTGATCCGCGCTTGATCGCATGACCCGTGCGGAGTAGCGTCGGAGGCTCCGCGCCGCCGCCGGCACGAGGAAAAGGAAACGAAAGATGAAGACCCTGCTGCTCGCCTCCCTGCCCGGCCTCTGTGCGCTGGGCCTGGCCGTGCCGCCGCGCTGGACGCCGGAGAAGTCGGCGCAGGAACCCGGCCGCGTGCGTGTCTCGATCTACCGCATGGCCCCTGGCAAGCAGCTCGACTACCTGCGCTGGCAGGCCGCGCAGGACGAGGTCGCGAAAGCGGCCGGCGTCGCGCCGCCGCAGATCTACGCGCACGTGGACGGCGCCGACTGGGATTTCCTCGTGGTCTTCCCGGTGACGACGGCGGAGCAGGACAAGAAGCTAGACGAGATCGCGAAGAGCAAGGGGCTGAAGGTTGGCTTCCCGGCATCGCTGGAGTTCCGACAGCTGCTTTCGTCCCACTCCGATACGCTGGCCGCCGGCCCGACGTCGGCCGCGGAGCTGGTTGCGGCCGCCGAGGCGAAGTGAGGGCGGCGCGGCGACTCAGTCTTCGAGCGAGGTGAACGCGAACAGCGGAAAGAGCTCCTCGAAGACGCGCGCGACGCTTCGCGGGAACGATGCGCGCGTTGCTTGGTCCGGCCTGAACCCGCGCCGGACCACCCAGCCACACAGGCGCTCCCAGTCCTCGGGCCTGGACGGAAAACCATCGCGGCGGCTCCAGCCGCCCTTCGACGAGAGGTACCAGTAGCTCTCGTAGCGACGCCGCAGGCGGCGTTCCTGGCTGCCGAGCCAGTCGGGGTTGTCTCCCGCGCGGGCCCGGCCCAAGCGCCGGAGCGGCGCATCCCTCGACATCCCGTACGCGCGAAAGCCGGCCGAAGCGTCGCTCGCCCCGACGCCTACGAACAACTGCGCCCCGGACGCCGGCCGCGAGAACTGGACGTACAGGCGCGTGTGGTATGGCGTCTTGTCCTTCGCGAAGCGGATGTCGCGGTTGATCCGCGCGAGCGTGGCGCCGAAGCGCGGACGCGTGTCGAAGCCGGGATCGAGATCGAGGACCACCGGGGCCAGAGCCGCGACGAGGTCGCGAAGCGGCCCGACGACAGAGGACGCGTAGCGCTCGCGGTTCGCGTCCAACCAGTCCTTGTGGTTGTTCCGGCCGAGCGCGCGGAGGAAGCGGAACGTCTCGAGCGAGAGCCCGCGCGCTGCGCCGCTCTTCAATTCAGCTGGGTGGGGACCGCGAGCGTGAAGGCCGCGATCTCCGCGTCGAAGCGCTCGCCGCTGGGGCGTACCATCTGATAGGTGCCGTGCATCGAACCCAGCGGCGTCTGCAGCGGGCAGAAGCTCGTGTACTCGAAGGACTCGCCGGGCCGCAGGTTGGGCTGCTCGCCGACCACCCCGTCGCCGCGCACCTCGCCGACGGGGCCGTCGGGCCCGGAGATGATCCAGTGCCGGGTCAGGAGTTGCGCGGGCTCGCGACCCTCGTTGGAGATGCGGATGGTGTACGCGAAGAAGTAATAGCTCTCCTCGGGGCGGCTGCGCTCGGGCACGTAGAATGCCTGCGCCTGGACACGGATGCCCTTCGTGGCCGCGTCGCTCAAACCACCATTTTAGTTCGCTTCGCCGCTCGGAAAACGCTTGACGCCGGGGCGGCGGCCGAGAGACCGTAATGGCGCGAGGAGATGCGCAAGGCAGCGAAGCCGTTACGAAAGCGAGGCGACGGCCGGACCCGTGCTCCGCGGGCTCGGCGCGTGGACGAGGCGGGCGGCCACGCGACGTCCCCGACGGCCGTTGCTGCCGAGGCCTGGCGCACCGGCGTGCTTCCCGCAACCCGGCCGCGTGCCGCGATCCCGCACGAGGGCGAGACGATCCGCGTCGGCGATCCCGACGACGGCATCCTCGCCAACGAGTACGTCGGCGAGGAGACGCCGGGCGGAACCACGCCGACGCCCGACCAGAGCAACGTGGACGAGATCGGCCGCGCCTACGGCCTGCAGGAGGAGGACTCCGGCGCGCTGCGCAGCGGCGCCGAGGTGCTGTCCCGGCGCGATCGTCATCGCCAGGAGCTGCGTCCGCCTCGTCGCACCGAGCCCTGAGAGCGCCGAGGGCCTCCCTGCCGTATCCCGAGAGCCTGTGCCACGCGTGCGCGGCCCCGCCGCGTTACGTGACCAGCGACCGCGGCTCCGTTTTCGTCTACTGCCCGATCCTGAAACGCTATCCGTCGCAGCCGGTCCGCGCGTGCGAGGCCTTCCGCCCCCGGCCCGACGAGCCAGGGAAGCGATGAGCGACCTCGGCGTCGTGCTCGAGGCCACCGTCGCCGCGGCGCGCCAGGCGGGGGACAGGCTGCGCGCGGAGCTGCACCGCCCCGGCGGTCCACGCGGCCACGTGGACAAGGCCGACGTCGACACCGAGTCGGAGCTCGTGATCCGCGACGTGCTGACGCGGGCGTTCCCCGACTTCGGCTACCTGGGCGAGGAGACCGGCCGCTCGGCGCCGAAGTCGGGCGCGCCGGTCTGGCTCGTGGACCCGAACGATGCCACGCGCGACTACCTGCTGGGCCGGCGCGGCAGCTCGGTGTCCATCGGGCTCGTCCGTGAGGGGCGGCCGGTGCTGGGCGTCGTGTACGTGTTCGCGTACCCCGACGATCGTGGTGACCTGTTCGCCTGGGCCGAGGGCTGCGGGCCGCTCCGCCGGAACGGCGCGCCGAGCGCCGTGCGCCCGCCCGACGTCCTCACGCCGCTCGACGTCGTGCTCGTTTCGGGCGGCGCCGATCGCGACCCGGCAATGAACCTGCGCTGCGTCGATCCCGCACGCTATCGTGCGCTGCCCAGCATCGCGCATCGGCTCGCGCTGTTCGCAGCGGGCGATGCGAGCGCGGCGACGTCGATCCACGGCCCCAAGTCCTGGGACGTGGCCGCCGGACATGCCCTGGCGCGGGGCGTGGACGCGGTCGTCCTCGACGAGACCGGGCGCGAGTTCGGCTATGCGAGCGACGGTTGGGGCGTTGCCGCTCGTGCCTTCGCCGGGCGTCCCGCCGTCGCAAGTCGACTCGCGGCTCGCGACTGGCTGAGCGCCCAGCGCGAGCAGTGGACCGAGGAGGAGGCGCCGATTCGTCTGCGTCGCGGAGAGGCCGTGGCCGACCACGGCCTGCTGAGCCGCGCCCAGGGCTGCCTGCTGGGCCAGCTCGCCGGGGACAGCCTCGGCTCGCTCGTCGAGTTCAAGAGCGAGCCGGAGATCGCGAGCCTCTACCCACGCGGCCCGAGCCGCCTCGAGGACGGCGGCGTGTTCGACACGCTCGCCGGGCAGCCGACCGACGACTCCGAGATGGCGCTCGCGCTGGCCCGTTCGCTCGTCGCGCACGGCGGCTTCGACGGCGCCAAGGTGGTCGAGGCCTATCGCCGCTGGGCGCGCTCCGAGCCGTTCGACATCGGCACCACCACGCGCGCGGCGCTCAACGGCTACCTCATGGGGGAGAGCCAGGCCAACGGCTCTCTCATGCGCGTGAGCCCGCTGGCCGTATTCGCGCACGCGCTGCCGCCGGAGCAGGTCGCGGATCTGGCCCGTGAGGACAGCGCGCTCACGCACCCGCACCCGGTGTGCCGCGACGCCGTGGCCGCGTACGCGATCGCCACCGCCCACGCGATACGGACCGGCGACGGTCCGACGGCCGCTTTCAGCGCGGCCCTCGCGTGGGCGAGGTCCTCCGCCCGGCCCGAGGTGGTGGAGTCGCTCGAAGCAGCCAGTGTGGGCGCGCCCCGCTGCGACGGCGAAGCACAGGGCTGGGTTCGGATCGCCCTCCAGAACGCGTTCTTCGAGCTGCTCCACGCCCGATCGTTGGAGGAGGGCGTCTGCCGTAGCGTCCGCCGCGGCGGTGACACCGACACGAACGCGGCGATCGCCGGCGCCCTGCTCGGCGCGGTGCACGGGCGCGACGCCGTGCCGGCGCAGTGGCGCCAGGCGATCCTGAGCTGCCGGCCGCATCCGCTCCGCGCGAAGCGCGTTCGGGGGCGGACCTACTGGCCGGTGGACGCGCTGGAGCTGGCCGAGCGGCTGTTGCTCGCGGGCATGCCGCGCCCTGAGCCCTAGCCGCCCTCCTCGAAGCCCGGGTACAGGCACATCCCGCCGTCCACGTAGATGTTCGCGCCATTGATGTAGTCGGAGGCGTCGGAGGCGAGGAAGACCGCGGCCTTTCCGATGTCCTCGACCTCGCCGATCCGCTTGTACGGGATCAGCTTGTACAGGGCCTCGAGTGCTTCGGCGGTCTCCCATGCCTGGCGGTTGATGGGCGTCTTGATCGCGCCGGGGCAGATGCTGTTGACGCGGATCTTCTTCGGCGCGTACTCCTGAGCGAGGCTCTGCATCAGGAGCATCACGCCGCCCTTGGACGCTGCGTAGTTGACGTGCCCGGCCCAGGGGATGCGGTCGTGGACCGACGACATGCAGATGATCTTGCCCAGGGCCACTGACAGCTCGGGCTGCGGCCCGCGACGGAGGAACTCGCGCACCGCCTCGCGAGCGCACAGGAACTGGCCCGTCAGGTTCACGTCGAGGACGAACTGCCAGTCCTTGAGGCTCATCTCGTGGAAGGCGGCGTCCTTCTGCAGCCCGGCGTTGTTGATCAGGATGTCGATCGAGCCCCAGGCGTCGATCATCTGCCGGAACATAGCCTGGACCTGGTCCTCCTTCGCCACGTCGGCCTTGACCGCCATGGCCCGGCCGCCCGCCGCGTTGATCTCCTTGACCACGGCGCTCGCGACCTCGTCGTTCGCCACGTAGTTGACGACCACCGACGCTCCCGCATTCGCGAGAGCGCGCGCGACGCCGGCCCCGATGCCGGAGTTCGCTCCGGTGACGAGCGCGCGTTGACCCTTCAAGCTCAAGTTCATGCCGCTCATCGAGGCTCGCTCCTTGTTCAGGAAGCCGTAACGTAGCACCGGGCACGCGCTATTCCCAAGGGCGAGATGGGAATAGCGCTCGTGTGAGACGCGTTACGGACGGGCATGACGGTGCCCTCGTACCTTGCCCTCGCACTGCGCCCCACCGGGCCGCTGCCGAAGCGCGCGCCCAGGGGGCTCGGGGGAAGAAGGCGACCTGGCTAGAATGGCGACCATCATCAAGCGCTACGGACGCTGGGAGGTTCGGATGTCGGATGCGGATCGGCGCGAAGGCGGAGGCTCCCCGCCCACGACCCACAAGGACCTCACGGTCGCCCCCGTCGCGGCCGAGAAGGTGCGTCTCGACGAGGACGCGAAGCGCGAGAGGAACTGGAAGCGCTGGGGGCCCTACCTCTCCGAGCGCCAGTGGGGCACCGTGCGCGAGGACTACTCGGCCCACGGCGACTGCTGGAACTACTTTCCGCACGACCACGCGCGCAGCCGTGCCTACCGCTGGGGCGAGGATGGCCTGCTGGGCATCACGGACCGAGAGTGCCGCCTGGCCTTCGGCCTCGCGCTCTGGAACGGGAGGGACCCGATTCTCAAGGAGCGACTCTTCGGCCTGACCGGGCCCGAGGGCAACCACGGCGAGGACGTGAAGGAGCAGTACTTCTACCTGGACTCCACGCCGACCCATTCGTATATGAAAGCGCTCTACAAGTACCCGCAGGCCGAGTACCCGTACGCGTGGATCGTCGAGGAGAACCGGCGACGCGGCAAGGACGCGCCCGAGTTCGAGCTCAACGATACCGGGGTCTTCGACGCCGGCTACTTCGACGTTTTCGCCGAGTACGCGAAGGCCTCGCCCAACGACGTGCTGATCCGGATCACGATCGCGAACCGCGGGCGCGAGGCGGCGCGCCTCCACGTGCTGCCGCAGCTCTGGTTCCGCAACACCTGGAGCTGGGGCCGCAGCGGCGAGGAGTACGCCCCGAAGCCGCAGCTCTCTCGGCAGGCCGATGGCAGCGTGCTGGCGGAGCACACGACCCTGGGGCGCATGCGCTTCGTCGCGGGACCGGCGCCGTCGGGCCGCGAGCCCGAGCTGCTCTTCACCGAGAACGAGTCGAACAACGAGCGGCTGTTCGGTTCCGCGAGCGCTTCCTCTTACGTGAAGGACGCCTTCCACGAGTACGTGGTCCGCGGGCAGCAGGACGCCGTCAATCCCGGCCAGATCGGGACCAAGGCCGCGGCACATTACGTCCTCGACGTGCCGGCAGAAGGCAAGGCGGTGCTGCAGCTCCGGCTCTTCGCCGAGGCGGAGTCTCCCAAGACGCCGTTCGGTCACGCCTTCAACTGGGTGTTCGAGTCGCGGATGCGGGAGGCCGACGAGTTCTACGAGACGCGCCTCGAGCACCTGGGCGAGGACGAACGGCGCGTGGCGCGCCAGGGCTATGCCGGGCTGCTCTGGTCGAAGCAGTTCTTCTACTACGTCGTCGACGAGTGGCTGGACGGCGACCCGGGCCAGCCCGCCCCGGCCGCCGAGCGCGGCACTGGGCGCAACGCGGAGTGGCGCCACGTCCACAACCGGGACGTCATCTCGATGCCCGACAAGTGGGAGTACCCCTGGTTCGCCGCCTGGGACCTGGCCTTCCACATGATCCCCTTCGCGCAAGTCGACCCGCATTTCGCCAAGGAGCAGCTCGTGCTGTTCCTGCGCGAGTGGTACATGCACCCCAACGGGCAGCTTCCGGCCTACGAGTTCGCCTTCGGCGACGTCAACCCGCCGGTCCACGCCTGGGCCGTGTGGCGTGTCTACAAGATGACGGGCCCGCGCGGCCAGCGCGACCGCCTGTTCCTGTCGCGCTGCTTCCAGAAGCTGCTGCTCAACTTCACCTGGTGGGTGAACCGCAAGGACGAAGAAGGCAAGAACATCTTCTCAGGCGGCTTCCTGGGCCTCGACAACATTGGGGTCTTCGACCGCTCGCGTCCGCTGCCCACGGGTGGCCACCTCGAGCAGGCCGATGGGACGGCGTGGATGGCGTTCTACTGCGCCACCATGCTCTCGATGGCGCTGGAACTGGCCAAGGACAACCCGGCCTACGAGGACCTGGCCTCGAAGTTCTTCGAGCACTTCGTGGCGATCACCGACGCCATGAATCACCTCGGCGGCACGGGCCTGTGGGACGAGCAGGACGGCTTCTACTACGACCAGCTCCACGTCCACGGCCAGTCGCTGCCGCTGCGGGTGCGCTCGATGGTGGGCCTCATCCCGCTGTTCGCGGCCGAGATCCTCGAGGACGACGTCATCGACGGCATGCCGGGGTTCAAGAAGCGGCTGCGCTGGTTCCTCGACAACCGCCAGGACCTCGCCCGGCACATCGCCTACATGGGGGAGCCGTGCAGCGGCGCGGCCGGGCACGGGCACCGGCTGCTGGCGATCCCGTCGAAGGAGCGCCTCGTGCGTGTGCTGCACTACCTGCTCGACGAGAAGGAGTTCCTCTCGCCCTATGGGATCCGCGCGGTGTCGCGATTCCACGAGCAGAACCCGTACGTGTTCCGCGCCGACGGCCAGGAGCATCGAGTGGACTACGTGCCCGCCGAGTCCAACACCGGGCTCTTCGGCGGAAACTCCAACTGGCGCGGGCCGATCTGGTTCCCCGTGAACTTCCTGCTCGTCGAGGCCCTCGAGCGCTACCATCACTTCTACGGCGACGCGCTGAAGGTCGAGTGTCCGACTGGCTCGGGCAACCTGGTGACGCTCGGCGAGGTGGCCGACGAGATCAATCGCCGGCTTGCCGGCATCTTCCTGCGCGACGACTCGGGGCGGCGGGCGTGCCATGGCTCGGACCAGCGCTTCACGACGGATCCGCATTGGCGCGACCTCGTCCTCTTCCACGAGTACTTCCACGCCGACACCGGGCGCGGCGTCGGCGCTTCGCACCAGACGGGCTGGACGGCCCTGGCGGTGCGCTGCGTGGAGGAGCTGGGCAAGGCGCGCGAAGGGGGCCACGACCACAGAACGACGCCCCATCACCAGGAAGCGGTGCCTGTCAGAAGCCGATGACGAGTCCGGCGCGGAAGCTCCAGTCCGGTGCCGCCTTGCTTGGCGTCGGGATCGGGGCGACGATCATGAGATGAGAGTTCGCACACGGGTCGTAGTGGCCTTCTGTGTCCTCGCCGTCGTCGCGTGCAAGGAGAAGGAGAAAGAAGGCCCGCTGCTGCATATCGGTCAGGATCGGGCGGTTCTCCAAGACGTCACGGCCGCGGTCAACGAGGTGATCCGCAACGCGGCGGACTGCGACGCGGCGAAGGCCGCGATGCCCGAAGCTGAGCGGCGGCTCTCCGAGGCCTACGGGAAGGTCAAGGAGCCGATCAGCCAGGAGACGCTGAAGGTCCTCGCTGCGCAGCTCAAGGGCGTCCGCGAAGCCTGCCCCTGAAGCCGAAGGTCCGTTTCGTTTCCGGGAATCGCTCGCACGCTCCGCGCGTTTAGGCGGGAGTGACCCGATCGATCCTCGAGGAACGGACGATGCGCAAGTCCTTTCCAATAGCATGAAGGCTCTCCCGGACCTTGCCGCCGAATGGCTCGAGGCCGACGGCCTCGGCGGCTTCGCTTCCGGCCCGGTGCGCGGGCCGCGCACGCGCCGCTACCACGCGCTGCTGCTCACCGCCACCACGCCTCCGACGGGCCGCTTCGTGCTCGTGAACGGCTGCGATGCCCACGTCGAGACGGCGGGCGGCAAGTACGCGCTCAGTTCCCAGCGTTACGCGCCCGGCAGCGTGAGCCCCGACGGCGAGCGGCGGCTCACCGGCTTCGAGCCGGACCCCTGGCCGAAGTGGACCTTCACGCTCGAGGACGGCACCGTCGTGGAGCACGAGCTGTTCGCGCCGAAGGGCCTGCCGGTGGTGGTCCTGTCATGGAAGCTCGTCGGAGAGGCGCGGCCCGCGACGCTGACGGTGCGGCCGTTCCTGTCGGGCCGCGACTACCATGCGCTGCACCACGAGAACGGCGAGCTGCGTTTCGACGCGGACGACCACCGGGATGCGGTGACGTGGCGGACGTACGCGAGCGTGCCGTCCGTGACGGCGCTCGCCAACGGCGGCTATTTCCACGAGCCGCACTGGTACAGGAACTTCCTCTACTCCGAAGAGCAGGCCCGCGGGCTCGACCACGTCGAGGATCTCGCGACGCCGGGCTACTTCCGCTTCGATCTGGAGCGAGGCGAGGCGGTCGTCGTCCTCGCCGCCGAGGGCGACGCGGCCAGCGCGCTGCACGATGCGTCGTCCGCGCGGGCCATCGCCTCCGGGTACAGGGCCTCGGAGCGAAAGCGCCGCGCCGGCTTCGGCTCGCGCCTCGAGCGCGCCGCCGACGCCTACCTCGTCCGCCGCGGCAGCGGCCAGACGATCGTGGCGGGGTATCCCTGGTTCACGGACTGGGGCCGCGATACGTTCATCGCGTTGCGTGGCCTGTGCCTCGCCACCGGACGACTGGACGAGGCGCGCGACATCCTCGTCGAGTGGGCGCACGCGGTCTCGGACGGGATGCTTCCGAACCGCTTTCCCGATCGGCCCGACGAGGCGCCCGAGTTCAATGCCGTCGACGCCTCGCTCTGGTACGTCGTCGCCGTGGGCGAGTATCTCGAGGCGACGCGGAGCCGCAAGGGCGCCGACTCGTGCTGGGTCTGCGGCGGGCCGTCGGGCTGTCTCGAGGCGGCGGTGAGCGCCATCCTCGAGGGCTACAGCTCCGGGACGCGCCACGGAATACGCGCGGACGTGGACGGCCTGCTCGCGGCGGGCGAGGTCGGCGTCCAGCTCACCTGGATGGACGCCAAGGTCGGAGCCTGGGTGGTCACCCCGCGGATCGGCAAGCCCGTCGAAGTTCAGGCGCTCTGGGTGAACGCGCTCGCAGTGGGCGCGGCCTTCGAGCCGAAGTGGAAGGCGGCCCTCGATCGCGCTCGCGTGGCGTTCTCGAAGCGATTCTGGAACGAGGAGCGACGCGCGCTCCACGACGTCGTCGACGTGGATCATCAGGCCGGGACAGTCGACGCGACGTTCCGGCCGAATCAGATCTTCGCGGTGGGCGGCTTGCCCCTCGCGCTCCTGAACGGCGAGCGCGCGCGTGCCGTCGTGGACGCCGTGGAGGCCGAGCTCAACACACCGCTCGGGCTTCGATCCCTCGAGCCCGGGGCCGCCGCCTATGCTCCACGCTACCAGGGGGGCGTGCGGGAGCGGGACGGCTCGTACCACCAGGGCACGGTGTGGCCCTGGCTCGTCGGCGCGTTCGTCGAGGCCTGGGTGCGCGTCCGCGGCGGAACGCCCGAAGCGAAGGCCGCGGCGCGAGAGCGCTTCGTCGTGCCGCTGCTGCGCCACCTTGACGAGGCCGGCATCGGCCACGTGTCCGAGATCGCGGACGCCGAGGCGCCGCACACCCCGCGCGGGTGCCCGTTCCAGGCCTGGTCCATGGGGGAGCTGCTTCGCCTCGAGCGCGTCGTCCTTGGCCAGTAACGAGGGTCGCTCCGCCGGCATCCAAGCCGGCGGAGGGGAACCATGGGTGAGCGCATGCTCGAAATTCTGTTCGCGCTGATCGCGACGGGGCTCCTGGCGTGCGGGGAGGTCGTGGAGCTCCTCGAGCCGAAGGCGCCGGCGCCGGAGTGGAGGTACCGCGGCTACCGCGCGGCGCTGCGCCTG
>DATFEN010000126.1:0-8606 GCA_035251085.1 Vicinamibacteria bacterium
TCTCCACTCCTTCAGCGATCACCTTCAGCCCCATGTTGTGGCCCAGCTCGATCGTCGAGCGCACGATGACCTCGTCCCCCGTTCCCTCGCCGTCCAGGTTCGCGACGAAGGACTTGTCGATCTTCAGCTCGTCGACCGGAAGCTGCCGCAGATGCGCGAGGGACGAGTACCCCGTTCCGAAGTCGTCGATCGCCAGCGCGATCCCCCGGTCCTTCAGCTCGCGCAAGGTCCGCCCCGCATGCGTCGGGTCCTTCATGAGCGCGCTTTCGGTGATCTCGAGCACCAGCCTCGACGCTGGAAGCCCTCGATCGTGGAGGAGCCCATTGATGAAGGTGGGAAGCTCCGAGTCGTAGAGGTCGAGCGCCGAGAGGTTCACCGCGACGGCGAGGTCGAGTCCCGAGCGGCTCCAGGTGGCGCAGTCCTCGAGCGCTCTTCGCAGCACCCATTTGGTGATCATGCCGATGTTGCCGGACTGCTCCGCGATGGGGATGAACTCGTCGGGCGGCATCATGCCGTGGACCGAGTGGCGCCAGCGCGCCAGCGCCTCGACGTGGACGACCCGCTCCGTGGCGACGTCGACCTTGGGCTGGTAGTGCACCTCGAGCTGGTCGCTGGCGACCGCGTAGCGCAGCTCGGAGAGGATGGCCAGCCGCCGCAGCGAGTGCTCGTCGCGAACCGATTCGTACATGGCGAACGGCTGGTGATTCCGCTTCGCGTCGTACATCGCCACGTCGGCCCGCTTGAGCAGCGTGCCGGCGTCGTCCGCGTGGAGCGGATACAGGGCGATGCCCATGCCGGCGCGGACGTCGATCGACACGCCTCCCAGCGCGAAGGCCCTCTCGAGGGCCCTTCCGGTGCGCTGCGCCATGTCCACGGCATGGCTCGCGTCCCCCGTCTCGAACATGACCGCGAACTCGTCACCGCCCAGCCGCGCCACGGTGTCGGACTCGCGCGTGGCCTTTCGCAGCCGGCGCGCGATCTCCACGAGCAGATCGTCGCCGAACTGGTGCCCGAGGGTGTCGTTGATCTCCTTGAACCGGTCGACGTCCATCATCAGCATCCCCACCAGGTTGCCCCGGCGCTTCGCGCGGCCAATGGCGTGGGTGAGCCGGTCCAGGAACAGGGTGCGGTTGGGGAGGTCCGTCAGGCTGTCGTGGGTGGCCTGGAACCGGATGCGTTTCTCGTTCTCGCCGATCCCCGAGCGCATCGCATCGAAGGCGGCGGCGAGCCTCCCGATCTCGTCGTCGCCCTTGATCGTCACCGGCGTCGAGTAGTCGCCTCGCTCGATCCGCAGCGCGGCCTCCGCGAGGGCGCGCAGCGGCCGGCTGACGCCCCGGGCCAGGAACGTCGCGGCCACCAGCGCCGCCAGCAGCGCCGCGCTCGAGAGCAGGAAGATCTGCAGCTCGAGCTGTCGGAACGGCCGCCACGCCTCCTCGACCGACCTCAACAGCAGCACGTGGATGGCGGCGCCTTCGGCCGTCGCCAACGGCTGCCGCAGGGCCTCGTAGGTGGTGGAGCCCAGCTGCAGGGTCTTCTGGATCGGGGCCGTCGCCGGACCCAGCAGCTCGTGCTGTTCGAGTAGCGCGGCCCGCACCGGCGGCGCCAGCGTCGACGCGAAGGCGGGAGCGCGCCGGGCAGAGGGGATCCAGAGCGAGACGTCGAGGCCCGTCAAGCGGGCGACCTCGCCCAACGTGGCCACGTCGACCACGAACCCGATGCAGACGAGCGCGATGGGCTGGGGAGCAAGGACGGGAACGACGACGAGCTGGTATGGCCCGTCTTCGAAGGCGACGATCGACGTTGCCTCGCCGTCGGAGAGGGCCCGGCTGATCAGATCCGGGTGGGGAAAGGGGCGTTTCACGTAGCGTCCTGAGCGGGTATCGGCCACGACGGTCCCGTCGAGGCCAACCAGGAACACGGCGTCGGTGCCGATGCGCCCGCCGTGGTTCACCAGCGCCGAGATGATGGTGGGCCGGTCCTCGGTGGCGATCGCCTCCCGGAAGGCGAAGTCCGCAGCCATCACGCGGACGGCCTCGGAAAGCTGGCGGCCGCGCGCCTCCAGGGTCTGGTCGAGGACCCTGGCTCCGACTCTCAGCTCGTCCGCGAGCCGGTTGCGCAGCGTCCGACGTCCCGACACGTGGACGGCGCCGAGGATCGCGGCCTCGAGCAGCAGGAGGCCCGCGATCATGAAATAGAGCAGCTTCGCCTGGAAACTGCGCGCTCGCATCCCGCTCAGCGCCGGGCGGTGGAGAGCTTCAGCTCGCGACGCTCGGTGCCCGTGAGGGAGACCGCCTCGGCCGCCGGCTCGTCCTGCATGCCGGCGAACCACACTCGCACGCCGTAGCTCCCCGCGGCCAGGTCGGTCAGCTCGACGAGGCCGTTCTCGGTCAGGCCGAAGTGGGGCGTGTCCACGACGACGATGTACGCGCTCATCCGGTCGTGGATGTTGCACCCAAGCGCGACGACACCCGCCTTGTCGAAGACGATCGGCTTGGGAGGCGTGCCTGCGTAGAGCGGGAGCTGGAACTTCTTGGCCGGCGAGAAGGAGTAGACCTGGTGGCGGACGTTGTCGCTGTTGGGGAACATGACCGCGGTGCCGGTCTGGATGGCCAGGACGTGCGGCACGAAGCGGCGATCCTTTTGATCCATGACCGCCGTTCGGGCCTGGGAAGGCGCCAGCCTGCCCTCGGGTATCGCGTACACGACCGCGTCGGACACCACCGACCCCCTGGCGTCGCGAACCTCGACGACCAGGCTCGCGGCCAGGCATGGAAGGCTCGGGCCGATCAGGAGCAGGCACGCGACGGTCCGTCGCATGGTGAGGAGCGTACACCCTCCCGCGCGCCCGCGGGCGAACGGCGCGCGTCAGCGAACGGCGAAGCCATAGCGGAGTTGAAGCATGACGCGGGTCTCGTCTCCGGTCGTCGCGAACTCGATGCCGGCGCCCAGCCGGCTTCGTGGCACCAATGAGTAGGCGAGGGTGAGCGCGGCGTCGCCTCTCTCGCCGTCGTTGAAGGAATCGATGCGGAGGCTGGCCCGGCCGCGCGGAAGGCGGCGCGACACGAGGACGTAGCAGGCGCGGATGTCCGAGACGAAGCGTCGGCCCCTCACGACCAGGTAGGTCGGGCCCCAGCCTCCCTCGCTGGCGAACGTCCACTCGCCGAGCAAGTAGCCGAGGCCGACGACGTGGAATCGGGTGTTCCAGTTGTACAGGTCGCCGTAGCGCAGCCCGTCCGAGCGGTTGTCGAAGTAGGTGTACTGCGCCGTGAATCGCTCGCCCAGCCAGCCGCCGCGCGCCGACCAGCCGAGTCGGCTGTCGGTCTCCGCCGAAACCGAGGTGAATACCTCATCGTCGACAGGGACCTTCTCCCCGATCAGCGTCCAGCGATCGTGGAGCGCCCATCCGCGCACGGGCGGCAGCGCGCCGAGCGTGTCGTTGCCGCGGAACAGTGTGGCCCCCGCCATGAGCCCGCCGCGGAAGAAGGACGCGTCGATGCCGATCGGACGTAGCTCCTCGCCCAACCAGGTGTTGAGCGCCGAGGACGAGATCGCGTAGGGGTTCTCCCACAGCGCGTCGACGTTCTCGAGGGAGGTCGGGAGGAACATCGCCCCACCGCGCAGCCTCAGCCGTGCGCGCTCCGAGTGCAGGTTTGCCTCGAGGAACGCTTCGGGGAACCCGATCACTCCACGCTCCGAGCCGCGGTCGTCCGTGCGCCCGAGCGCGTGGACGTGAAAGGAGAAGGCGGACGTCGACGTCCAGTCGAGGCCGAGCTGGATGCGTCCCACCACGTCGTCCTGGTCGAGGGGGCCGTCCGCTTGCGTGGCCCCGCGCAGCGTGGCGAAGCCGCTCAAGCGCAGCTGATCCTGGGCGAGGACGCACGGGCCGAGGGCAGCGTTGCCGATGAGCAGCAGCGCGGCCGCACGCCTCAGCTCGCGCCGCAAGCGCACGCCTTCCGGATCGATGTCCGAGACGGCCCGCCGACCATTCATCTTGGCGGGGCCGATTGTAAGGGCACGGGCTGGTCCCAAGGCGTGAGGCGTCGCGAGCGGGCCCGGCGTTCCGTCGGCGCTCGCCGCGCCTCACCCGCGAGCGGCGCCCAGCTCCTCGACCTCTTCCTTGGCGTCGACCTCGAAGCGGATGAATTCGAGCCGCGAAGACAGCTCGGGCACATCGAGGCCACTGGCCGCATCTCGGGACAGGTCGAGGCGGAGCTGCTTCAGCTGATGCTCGACGACGTCGCGGCGCACCTGAAGGCGCTCGAGCACGCGCACCGCCTTGGCGATGGCCTCCTCGCGACCCTTCAGCACCTCGAGCTGGCGCTCGAACAGCCGCCGGTCCTGTTCGAGCTCGGCGCGATCCAACCGGGCCTCGGCTTCGGCGCACGCGCGCGACAGCGAGTCGCGCTCGTGCTGCGAGGTCTGATCCTCGAGGTCCGCCTGCCGAGCCGCGAGCCGGGCCGTGAGCTCGAGAATTCGGTCCACCTCCGCGATGAGCCGCGACGCCTCGGGCCCGCCCCTGTGCTCGATCAGGGAGCGCACGCGGGCGGCTTCCTGAGCCATGGTCGATGACACGGAGGGTCCCGCCGGGGATGCGAGCTGGCGATCCTCGGGCCGGGGCAACGCCGGCGCTGCCGTTTGGGGATCGGCCTCGACGCGACGTCGCCGGAAGAGCGCCCAGGCGGCGGGTATGGCGCCGAGGGTCTGCACCGCGAGAACGGCGCCCCAGATCGCCAGCCAGAACGGGAAATGCCCCTGGGTGGCGAACATCACGACGCTCGTGATGAAGAAGCCGGTGAAGTGTCCCGCGACGCCGCGCAGCATGCGCAGGCGCGCGGCATCACGCGGGTCGCCGATCGTGGGGATCTCCCTGCGGTAGACCTGGCTCTCGAAGAGAGGCTGCCACCGCTCCTCGTCGTCTCGCCGGACCAGCTCCGTGCCGTTCAGCTTGTCGCGCCGGATCAGACGAACCAGCTCGGCCTCGTCATAGACGCGCACGCCGCGGCGCGTCTCGACGTGGTAGCGGGCGGGCCCCGAGTGCGCCGGCTGCGGCAGCAGCTCGACCGGCACTGCCGACGAGGCGCCGTGGGAGACGACCGCCGGCTCGACCGGAGCGCCCGACCGAAAGCGGCCCGCGAGTGCCACGAGCTGCGACGCCAGCTCGTCGGTCGCCGCAAAGCGGCTCCGGGGGTCCTTCTGCAGGCAGCGCGCCACCAGGGACGCGAGGGCAGCGGGCACGTCGCGCCGCAAACGCTCGATCGGCTCCGGATCGCGCTCGATCAGCGCCGCGAGCACCTGAGCCGGAGTCTCGCGCTGGAACGGCCGCCGGCCGGTCACCATCTCGTAGAGGATCGCGCCCAGGGAGAACTGGTCCGTGCGGTGATCCACGACGCGACCGGTCGCCTGCTCCGGTGACATGTACTCGAGCGTGCCCACGAGCAGGCCCGCCTGTGTTCCGTGCCGCGACAGGGTCTCCCGGGCGTCGATGCTCTCGAGCGGAGCGACGACCAGCTTGGCCAGCCCGAAGTCGAGGATCTTCAGCAGCCCGTTCGGAGTGACCATCAGGTTCTCGGGCTTCAAGTCCCGATGCACGACCCCGGCCCGGTGCGCGCTCGACAGCCCGTCCGCCAGCTGGGCGCCGAGGTCCAGGACCTCCGGGATCGGCAGCGGCCCCGGCGCCATCCGGCGTCGCAGCGACTCGCCCTGCACGTGCTCCATCACCACGTAGTACGCGCCGGCGTGGGCGTCCGCCTCGCCCACGTCGTAGATGTGGACGATGTTCGGATGGTTGAGCGCGGATGCGGCGCGCGCCTCGCGCTGGAGACGGTGCAGCAATTCGGGATCCGCGCCACGGCGCAGGACCTTGATCGCCACCAGCCGGCCGAGACGGGTGTCGCGCGCCCGGTAGACCTCGCCCATGCCGCCCGCGCCGAGGCGGTCGATCACCTGATACGAGCCGATGATTGCTCCGGACGTCAGCACGCCGTCGATCACGATGCGCTCCGTGCACCGCTTGCCATGCCCGCCGGCCAAGCAGCCTACCACGGGCCCGAGCGACACAGCCGAGCGGGCGCGCCAGTACGGGGTTCGTAGAAAGGGGCTGGGAACGCGCGCGACGAGGCGACGAGGATCGCGGCCCTATTTCACGTCGTCGATCACCCAGGAGAGGTTCGCGCGTCTCAGATGGAAGGAGACCTGCGCCCTATTCGCCCTCTCTTCGCCATGGGTGGCCAGGTGGTCGTAGGAGACGCACATCGCGACCGCCTCATCGCCGGTCACCTCGAGATCGATCAGCCTCAGCGCTCGCTGCCTGGAGGGGCCGCCGCGATTCCAGCGCTCGCGCATCGCCTGGGCGTCGAGATTGGGCCAGATCGCCCTCAGGCCTGCGATGTCCATCTGTTCGACGGCAGCCTGGTAGCGCCAGAGCAGCGCCAGGACCGCCCGTCGATCCTCCTCCGAAGCCGTCTGCGCGCTCCCAGGCAAGCTGGCGGCGAAGCGTTCGAGCCGCGCCGCAAGCAGGAGTGCCTGGGCGTTCGAAGGGGCCAGCTTCATGACCTCGCTCAGGGCAGCCCTCGCGTCGTCATAGCGTCCCTCGTCGTAGAGAGCCTGCGCCCACTGCAGCCTGCCCCGCACCATCGGTCCGACACTCCTGCCGGCCTGCGGCGGCGCGGGCGTCGGCTCGACGGAAGGTTCTGGCGATGGCGACGGTTCCGTTGCCTGCGGCACGGGAGTCGCGGGTACGGCCTGACCAGTCGGGGCTTCGGAGCGCTCAGGCGTCGTCATCCGATCCGTGACGCCGCTGGGGAGCGACTCGCGTGGCTGGCTGTCAGATGCCACGCCAATGGCGAGCAGCGCGGCCGCGATGTGGCTCCACGGGACCGTTCGCGACCGTGTCCAAAATGAGGGGCTCGTCACGATGTCTGCACCAGGCTCGAAATGTTGGGGCCACGGCCGCATGTCAGCGAGCGCGAGATCGCCAGGGCCGGCTATGGGTTCTGGCTCCGCGACAGGCTGGACCTCGGTGGCCGGGAGCTTCGGCTTGCGGGATCTCCGGCGGGCGACAGGCACACGCCGAGCCTTCACCGGCTTCGCCGCTGGCGGCGTGCCCGTCTGCGCTTCACCCGCTGGGCCGGCTCCAGCTTCGGCGGCCGGATGGGTTGCCCCAACGGGCTCGCTCGGCTCCCAAGGCGGATCGGCAAGGGCGAGCACGCTCACGGCATCGTCCCTGGGCTCGTCGCGATGCCGTCGAGGGGGGGCATTCTCCAAGACCATGTGGATCGTCTGTTTGAGCTGCCACACGGAGCACGGCTTGACCAGATACGCACTCGCGCCGGCTTCAAGGGCCGCGTGGATGATGGCGTCCGAGCGGACAGTCGACAGCACGAGGAAGGGAACGTCGCGCAGCCCGGGCCACAACCTGACGGTCTCCAACAACGCCAGGCCGTCGAGCCCCGGCAGGATCATCTCGCAGACGATCACGTCCGGCTGGATCTCCTGGAGCTTGCCGAGCGCCTCGCGGCCGTCAGCGAACCAGTGGAAGTCGTACTCGCGGGACCTGAACTCAGTCAGCAGCCGCGCACCGAGTGCGGCATCGCAGTCGATGGCGACGATGCGGCAGAAATCGAAGGGCATGGCCGGCGGGCCCGAGTACGGGCCAGGGACGGCATGTTCCCTGGCGGCTCGGCGAATTGTCAATAGGTCATTCGCTTAGCCCCGCCGCCGCCCGACAACACGCCCCGGGCTTAGAGAATGAAGAGGGGAGCGAGGACCAGCGTGATCGTGGAGAGCAGCTTGATCAGGACGTGGAGCGAAGGGCCCGCTGTGTCCTTGAACGGGTCACCAACGGTGTCGCCGACCACGGCCGCCTTGTGCGGCTCGGACTTCTTGCCCATGACCACGCCGTCGACCTTGAAGGCGCCCGACTCGATGTACTTCTTGGCGTTGTCCCAGGCTCCGCCGCTGTTGTTGAGCACGGTCGCGAGCAGGATGCCGGCGATGGTGCCGACCATCAGAAACGACGCGACCGCCTCGGCGCCGGGCTGACCCACGCCGCCGCCCAGGTACTTGAAGGCGAAACCCACGGCTACCGGAGCCAACACGGCCAGCAGACCCGGCAGGACCATCTGTCGCAGCGCTCCCCTCGTCACGATGTCCACGCAGCGTGCGTAGTCGGGCTTGGCGGTGCCGGCCATGATCCCCGGGTTCTCTTTGAACTGCCTGCGCACCTCCCCGATGACCACTTGGGCGGCCTTACCGACGGCCTTGATGGCCAGGGCGCTGAAGACGAAAACCAGGGTCGCGCCCAGCAGGCCGCCCACGAAGACAGGGACCTTCGTGAGGTCCACGGCCATGTGGACGCCGGTGATCTTCTTCACCTCGTCGAGGTAGGCGGAGAACAGCAGGAACGCCGCCAGCGCCGCCGAGCCGATCGCATAGCCCTTGGTCAGCGCCTTCGTGGTGTTCCCGACCGAGTCGAGGCGATCGGTCTTGTGGCGGATCTCCTCGGGTTGCTTGGACATCTCGATGATGCCGCCCGCGTTGTCGGTGATCGGGCCGAAGGTGTCCATGGCCAGGATGTACGCGCACGGCGCGAGCATCCCCATCGTTGC
>DATFEN010000142.1:0-7098 GCA_035251085.1 Vicinamibacteria bacterium
GGCCTCTTCGGGCGAGGGCAGGCGCAAATAGCGACGTTCGACCTCTCGCTGAAGCGAGGAGGTCGCCGGCGTGAACCCTCGAATCGGGGGCGCCTCCGGGCTGGGAGCAGCCGGCGCTGCCAGGAGCCGACCAAACGCGAACACCACCGCCGCGCAGCCGAGACCGAACCATCGCAAAGCGCGCCGATTCTACAGGAGGCAATCGCAACGGACCCTGTCCCCTCGATACAATCGGCTGAGCCCGAAGCGTCGGGCACGAGAGCATGCTGAAGCGGATCCTCGACGAGACGCGGCAGGCTCTCCGGCAGGACGTCGGCCGGCTGCTCGGCGAGCTGCGAGTGGCCCTGGTCCGGCTCCACGCCTCCGAGGAGAGCCAGAAGGCTCTCGTGCGCTCGATCGCGCAGCTCGACGAGCTGTTCATGCTCGTGGTCGTCGGGGAGTTCAACACCGGCAAGAGCGCGGTGATCAACGCTCTCCTCGGCGAACGGGTGCTCCAGGAAGGCGTGACGCCGACCACGTCGCAGATCGGTCAGCTCCGGTACGGGACGGCTGCGAGCCGGGCCTCCACCGGAGGCGGCGGCGAAGTCATCACCCTGCCCCTGGAGATCCTGCGCGAGATCACGATCGTGGACACGCCGGGCACGAACGCCGTGCTTCGCGATCACGAGGCGCTCACCCGCGAGTTCGTGCCCCGCTCGGACCTCGTCCTCTTCGTCACCTCGGCGGACCGCCCGTTCACGGAGAGCGAGCGCGCCTTCCTCGAGGCGATCCAGTCCTGGGGCAAGAAGGTGACGCTGGCGCTGAACAAGGTCGACATCCTGGAGCGTCCCGAAGACGTTGCCACCGTCGTGGACTTCGTCAAGGAGCAGGCTCTGACGCTCCTCGGCCTCCGGCCGCGCGTGTTCGCCGTGTCGGCACGGGATGCGCGTCGCGCCAAGACGGATGGAGACGACGCGCTGCTGAGCGCGAGCGGGTTCGCCGAGCTCGAGTCCTTCGTCACGAATACGCTCAACGAAGCCGTGCGCCTGCGCCTCAAGCTCTTGAATCCGCTCGGGGTCGGGCTGCGCGTGGGCGGCGAAGCCGAGGCGCTCGCCGAGGAACGGCTGGCCTTCCTGAAGGATGACTCCACGCTGCTCGAGGCCGTCGACGCCCAGCTCGTCCGCGACCGCGAGGAGCTCGGCCGCGAGATGCGCATGCGCTTCGCCGACGTCGAGAGAGTGCTCGTCGAGCACGAGCAGCGGGCCGCCGACTCGCTCGACCGAAACCTGAGTCTTCGGCGCCTGTTCGACCGGCTGGATCGCGACGGGACGCGCGCTCTATTCGAGCACGAGGTGGCCGGGGAGCCGTCGAGTGCCCTCGAGAAGCGGGTGGACGAGATCGTGAGCTGGCTCGTGACCAGGGAGGCCGAGCTGTGGCACGCCGTCGCGGAGCGCGTCCGGCTCCGACAATCGGCGCACAATGAACGTGCGCCTGGAGAGCTGGTGGGAATGCCGCAGCCCGACGGCGCGCGGCCGCTCGTGGACGTCCGCCGTGAAGTCCAGCGCGCGCTGGAGGGCAGCGCCCCGAGGGCCGAAGCCACGCGTCTCGCCAACGGGGCACGAACCGCGGCCATCGGCACGCTGCTGCTCCAGCCGCTGGCGGCCGGCATCGCCGCCGCCTCGATCGCGCTCGCTGCGACGGGCTGGGCCAGGGCCGGCGGCCTCCTCCTCGCCGTGGCCCTGTCGCTCGCGGGCATCCTGCTGCTCCCGGCGCTACGCAGGAAGGCGGGGACCGAGCTGCGCGAGAGGAACCGCCGCCTGCACGAGGCGCTCGTCAACCGGCTGAAGGCGAGCCTGGACCGCGAGCTGGACGAGAGCCGCCGGCGCGCGCTCGATGCACTGCATCCCTACCGGGAGTTCGTGCGGTCGGAGGCCGGGCGCTTCCGCGCGCAGCGCGACCAGCTCAGGACGCTGCGCGGCGGCCTCGAGACGCTGAGGGACCGCATTCAGTCGCTCTGAGCGCGAACCAGCGATCAGCGCAGCTTGATCGCCATCAGGACCTTGTCGTCGGTCAGCGTGCCGCCCTCCGAGAAGGCGGCCACCTCGGCGAAGATGGAGTCTACGATCTCACGGGCCGAGCGCTCCCAATGCTCGATCCCGGCCTTCAGCAGCCGGGCAGCGCCCCACTGCTCGTCCATCCGGTTGCTGGCTTCCGTGATGCCGTCCGTGCAGGCGAGCACGACGTCGCCTCTCTCGAGCTGCACGATGCCGCGCTTGTAGCGGACGTGCGGCATCAGCCCGAGCACCATCCCGCCTTCACTGAGCGTCACGACCTGGCCGCCCTCGCGTACCAGCATCGGCGGCACGTGCCCGGCGTTGATGTAGTGGAGCGTGCGCCGCGGGACGTCGAGCAGGCCCAGGAACAGCGTCATGTATTTCTCGCCGCGGGTGCTCAACTGGATGCCCTCGTTGACGTGGAACATGATGCCCTCGAGGGAGTGGACGTGCCTGGCCACCGCGTGGAGCGTGGCCTGCAGGTTCGACATCACCAGGGCGGACGAGGCGCCCTTGCCCTCCACGTCGGCGACCACGAACAGGTGCCCGGTGGGCGATATGGGTAGGAAGTCGTAGTAGTCGCCGCCGACGTAATGGGAGGTCGAGTGTCGCACCGCGATGTCGAATCCGGGCAGCATCGGAGGGGCCTCGGGCAGCAGCCCCTGCTGGATCGTGCGGGCCAGGGCGAGCTCGCGATCCAGTTTCTGCCTGTACAGGGACTCACGGTGCAGGCGCGCGTTCTCGAGGGCGATCGCGGCATGGACCGAGATCCCGTCGACGAACTGCAGATCGTCGGCGTTGAAGCCGGGGGCCGGCTTGTTCAACAGCTCCAGCACGCCGACGATCCGGCCGTCGCGGTCCTTGACCGGCGCGCCCAGCAGCGCCCGCGTCCGGTAGCCGAAGAGCTCGTCGAAGCTGCGATCGAAGCGCGGGTCGTCGTGGGCGTCCACCAGGTTGACGACCTCGCCGTTCTCGGCCACCCAGCCTGCCAGCCCCCTCCCCGCCGGCAGCCGAATCTCCTTCTGCTCGAGGCCCTGGGCCACGAGCGACCACAGCTCGTGATGCTCGTGATCCATGAGGAAGAGCGTCGCTCGCTCGGCTCCCGTCTCCCGCGTGGTCATGTCGAGGATATTGCGGATCACCTCGGCCAGGTCGAGGGTCGAGTTGAGGACCTTCGACGCCTCGATCAGGAAGTGGAGCCGCTCGACGGTCCGGGCCTGCTGCAGCAGCGCTTTGCGGAACTCGTCCGCGCTGTCGCCGGACGGCGTCGCGGACTGAGGAGACGCTTGCTTGAGAATTTGATCCATTGCACCTCAGAGCTTGGGCTTGGCGCCGCCGCCTGCCCCGGCCGTTTGGGCCACGAACGCCTCCAGCCGCTCGCGCGCCTCGCTTCCGATCTCCGAAAATTCGATCCCCGTCTGGTAGTGGCCTTTCCAATCCCCGTAGGGCGGGTACCGTGAAGCCACCCTTCCTGCGAATTCGATGGGGGCCTCGCCAGGACGCAACACGATCTCCATCGAGTGGGTCGAGTCGAGCTTCAAAGGCCATTGGCTGTCGATGAGCATGCCGGAGAGGCCGATGAATCGTACCCTGTACGTCGCCGGTGCGCCGAGCACAGCCTGGCCGCCGTGGATCCTCAAGCGCAGGCTGTCCAGCCTCAGCTCCTCGGACGAGCGCGCATCGCCCAGGAGCTCGATCAGGCTCCTGACGCCACCCAGGACGTCGTCGAAACGGAGGCCTGCCGCGTACTCGGTCACCGACTCGCCCCGGGGGCGCCTCTGCAGGCCGCTGACGGCTGACCACGTGACGACACCCTTGACGTGGACCTCACGACGCCCTCTCTCGAGCGTCAGGGAGTACTCGTTGCCGATGTCCAGACGCCGGTCGGCCAGGATAGCCACACCTCCCAGGCTCAGGTCCAGGATCTCAACGTGGGAGGCGAAGACCATGCTGCCGCGAAGCCCCTCGAGTCGATAGCGCACGAAGCGCCTCGCCTCCCGGCACAAGCGCGAGATGCTGACGTCATCTCGGATCACCTCCGTGAAGCGCAGCCCTGCCATGTACTCGGTCACCGACTCGCCCGAGCGCCGCCTGCGGAATCCCCTGACCCTCGACCACGCCACGACACCCTTGACGGTGACCTCTCGCCTCCCCTTGATGGCCAGGGAGTATTCGTGACCGATGTCCATTCGGCGATCGGTGCGGATTGCCATGCCTCCGCGACAGACGTCCACGATCGCGACGTAAGAGGCGAAGGGCATCGTGCCGCGCACGTCCTCCAGCGAATGGCGGGGGAAGCGCCTCGCTTTAGGTCGGTCACGCTTGGAGGGATCAGGCGTCACCAGGCACCCGGGGGCGCTTTCGCGCCCCGCCGCGCCCGCACCCGCCTCCGTCCATAGTGGCGAGCCTCAGGCGCGAACCCGTATGCTAACATCCAGGTTCCGCTAGCCAACCGGAAAATGCTGCCGCAGTCCCCCTCCTCCGGCATTCGACGCTGCCCGTGACCTGGCGGTTCTTCCGGTGGGGCGAGACGACCAGCGTGCGGGAGCTCGTCGCGCGCCACGAGTACGCCAAGGCCATCGACGTGCTCCGAGCGACGCTCAAGAAGCAGCCCGGAGACCGTCGGCTCCGCCTCGACCTCGCCGAGGTGCTCGTTCACGCGGGCCAGAGGCCGCAGGCCGTCAAGATGCTCCTCGAGCTCGCCGACGAGCTCTTCCGAGGAGACTTCAAGGCCCGGGCCCGTGTCGTGCTGAAACGTGTCGAGGATCTGGAGCCGGGGCGGCCGGACGTCGCGGAGCGGCTGGAGGTGCTGAATCAAATGGAGCGGGCGGTCCCGCGGCGGCCCGCCGGGAACGGCGCCCCCACGCCCTCTGCGCCAGTGGCGCAAACGCCCGGGACGCATCCAGAGGACGGCCCGGTCAACATGGCGCCAGCGCATGTTGCGAGCGCGGTCGCTCCACGGATCGACGCGAGCGAGGACGAGATCTCGATCGATACCACGGCTCTCGATTCCGAAGCGGGCACCGAGACGGAGGTGGTGGCGCCGCTGGAAAATACGCTGCTCAAGAGGCTGCCCCCCGACGTCGCAACGGCCCTCGTGCCCAAGCTGCTGCGGCTCGAGCGCGAGCCGGGCGACGTCCTGGTCACCGAGGGAGAGAAAGGGAGCGCCCTGTTCCTCATCGCGAGCGGGACCGTCAGCGTGTTCGTCAAGGACAAGACCGGCCAGAGCGCGAGGGTCGCGCAGCTCAAAGCCGGCGAGTTCTTCGGCGAGGTCGGGGCGCTGACGGGGCTGCGGCGTATCGCTACGGTCACTGCCGCCACCCGCTGCGAGCTGCTCGTCCTCGAGAAGCCGGTCCTGGGGAAGCTTCTCGCGTCACACCCCGAGGTGCGGGGGCTGCTCGAGGAGTCCCTCGAGCAGCGCGTGGGCGATCCCCGGGCAACGGCCGCCAGAGGCAAGCGCGTGCGCCGCCATCTTCCGGGCCGCCAGAAGGGCCCGCCCAAGAAAGGGAGGCGGCCTGGACAGGCTCTGGCGCGCGAGCCGCCCGGGTGAAGGCGTCACGGGCCACGTCGATCGGGACTCGCCGCTTGGCGGTTCGACATGGTACGCTGATGGCATGAAGGCGACCATCGACAAGGCAGGCCGCGTGGTAATTCCGGCCGCCATCCGGGCGCGGGCCGGGCTGCGCCCGGGAACGGAGCTCGAGGTGCTGGCCGACGACGTCTCGGTCCGCTTGATCCGCCGCGTCCCAGGCCCGAGGATCGTAAAGGTCGGGAACAGGCTCGTGGCTCGCCCGACCGTCCCCGCCCGTGACTTGCCTTCCGTCGATCTTGCGGCCCTCGTCGAGGAGGAACGTAACCGCTGGCCTTGGTGAGCGGGGCCTTCCTGGACACCAGCGTCCTGCTCGGAGGCCTGATCGAACTCGGCCCGAGCGTCAGGGCGGCGCAGAAGGTCATGGCAGCGGTCGCAAGGGGACGAGTGCGCCGTCCGATCACGGCCTGGCACTGCTGCTTGGAGTTCTACGCCGTGGCCACGCGGCTGCCGGAGGAGTTCCGGCTGGCACCGAAAGACGCGCTGCAGCTTCTCGAACGGGAGGTGCTGAGGCGGTTCGGGGTCTTGGAGCTCGACCCGGTTTCGCGGCTCCCGTTCTTGGCAGCAGCGGCTCAACAGCGGGTCGCGGGCGGACGCATCTACGATGCACACATCGGCGAGATCGCTCGACGAGCCGGCGCCAGGATCGTCGTCACGGACAACGTCCGTCACTTTTCGGGCCTGGCCCGTGAAGGGTGCCGGGTGGTCGACAGCGCCGCGTTCGCCGCCGAGCTGCCGCGCTGAGATCGCCGGAACCCCGGTCAGGCCCATCGCGATGGGCTGGAGCGCCTCGTAGGTCGTCTCCTTCTCGTCAGACGTCGAACCGACGCAATCGATGGCTCGCGAAGAGTGCCACGCACCGTCACGTTGGCCAGGCAGATCTCGTCCTCGAGGGTCAGGATCATGAAGCCGCGCCAGCGCAGGAGTCGCTTCTACTGCCACTGCGCCAACGCCCGTGGAACCCGCCGCTCTTGATTCGGCCTGGTTCGCCGCCTGGTGCGCCGGACACTGCTGCGGCTCGGGCCTACGGCCTCACAAGCGCTTGAGCCCGATCTTCAGCTCGAGATCACCGAACCGGACCACATCCCCGTCCACAACCGGGGTCGGCTTCATGATCGCCAGCTCGACACCGTTGAGGTAGGTGCCGTTCGAGCCACCGAGGTGCTCCACGTGGACGGCGGTGCGGTCATCGCTGAGGACGATGACCGCGTGGCGGCGCGACACCGTCGGGCTATACACGCGCAGGCTCACTTCGTGCGCTCGTCCCACCTCGTGTCGACCCGGCAGGCTAATGAGCAGGTCGGTCTCCACGCCCGTCAGGCGGACCTCGGCGATCGGTCCTGCCGTGGCCACCGCGGGTGAGAAGACCAGCTTCGGCGCCGCCGGTGTCAGGGATGCCGAAGGAGGAGCGGGGGCGGCGGACGCGGGTCCGGTCGGCCGAGAGGTCGGGGGCGGGGGCGGGGGCACCGGTGGCTT
>DATFEN010000147.1:0-42666 GCA_035251085.1 Vicinamibacteria bacterium
CGAGCCCGGTCCGGGCGCGCCGCACCAGCTCGTCGGTGCGCTGCGCGGCCGTGCGGATCCGGCCGCGCTCAGCCTCGAAGACGCGGTGCGCCGCCAGGGCGGCGAGCCGGGAGCGGATGCGCGTGAAGCGCAGGTGCAGGGCCGCTTCGCGCCGGCCGTCGAAGTGCACGAGCCGCGAGCTCAGCTCCTCCTTCGCCGTCACCACCATCTCGGCCGCCGCCGACGGCGTGGGAGCGCGCAGGTCGGCCACGAAATCCGCGATCGTGAAGTCGGTCTCGTGGCCGACGGCGGAGATCGTTGGGACGGGGCAGGCGGCGAGGGCCCGCGCAACGGTTTCGTCGTTGAAGGCCTGCAGGTCCTCCAGGCTCCCGCCGCCCCGCGCGACGATCACGACATCGAGGCCCGGGACCCGGCCGAGCGCGCGCACGCCCTGCGCCACATCCCAGGCCGAGCCGTCCCCCTGCACGCGGGCGGGACACACGAGGACGTCGAGGTTTCGATAGCGGCGGCGCAGCACACGGAGGATGTCGCGAAGCACCGCGCCCGTCGGCGACGTGACGATGCCGATGCGCCGGGGAAGCATGGGCAAAGGACGCTTGCGGGCCGCGGCGAACAGCCCCTCCTTCTGCAGCTTCTCCTTGAGCTCCTCGAAGGCCTGCTGGAGCGAGCCCTTGCCGAGGGGCTCCAGGGCCTCCACCGAGAGCTGGTACTCGCCCCGCGGCGGATAGACGGTCACGCCGCCCCGCGCGAGCACCCTGAGGCCGTCCTTCGGCTTGAAGCGGAGCAGCCGAGCGGCGGTGCGCCAGACCACCGCACGGACCTGAGCGCGCTCGTCCTTCAACGAGAAGTAGATGTGCCCGGAATCGGCGAGCTTGAGGTTCGAAATCTCGCCCTCGACCCAGACGTCGAAGAACTCGGTTCCGAGCACACCTCCGATGCGATCGGTGAGCTCGGAGACGCTGAGCGAGCGTCGGCCGGGCCCCTTCGGTTGCGCGGGGCCCGCCCCCCCGAAGTCGAAGTCCTTCTGCTGCATGGGGACCCGGCGCGCATTCTACTGCGCCTCGAGCACGCCGCAGGCCCGGGTGGGCCCGGCTACATCGTCTCGGTCGTCTCGGTCTTCTTGCCTTTGCCGGCGGGTCGAATCGCGACGGCGGCCGGCGCGCCCTTGTCGTCCACGGTGTATTGAATCTTCACCTTGTCGCCGGCCTTCAGGTTCTTGAGCCGGTTCGCAGCCTTGCCCTCGGCCTTCCATGTCGCCGTCTGGTCCTTCTCGTCCTTGAAGGTGATCGTCGACTGCGCGGCGTCCACCGACACCACGGTCCCCAGGACCTGGTTCCGAGGCGCTGCGGGTTTGGCAGCGCCTGGAGATGCGGACGGCGTCGGCGAAACGGCCGCCTTCGGGGCGGCCGCAGGAGTCGGGGACGGGGACGGCTTCGGAGCCTGTGCGAGACCGCAAACGGCGAAGATGGCGGAACCGACGATGACGAGCTTTCGCATGCCTTTCGAACCTCTCCTCACTTTCATTCTAATGCAGTGGCAGCGACCGGTCCTCAAGTGCCCTCCGCCCCCTTGCGCTCGGAGATGGCTCCGGCAGGAGTCTGGATCTTCTCCAACCGATACTGCAGGGTGCGGCGCGACAGGCCCAGCAACCGCGCCGCCCGGGAGACGTTGCCCTCGGTCTTCTCGAGTGCCTTCAGGATCAGTGTGCGCTCGACTTCGTCGAGGTCGATGCCCGAGTCGGGGATGTCCAGGGCCAGCGGTCCACGCATGGTCGTGATCCCCGCGCGCACCGCTGCAGGCAGGTCGCCGGGCACGATGACGTCCTCCTCGGCCAGGAGCATCGCCCGTTCGATCACCGACTCGAGCTGGCGCACGTTGCCAGGCCAGTCGTAGGCGGCGAGGATGTTCAAGGCGGCCTCGCTCATCTCCTTGGGGTGCCTGGGATCGGCGTACTTCCGCATGAAGTGCTCGACCAGCAGCGGGATGTCGGTGCGCCGATCCCGCAGTGGCGGCAGGACGATCGGGATGACATTGAGGCGGTAGAAGAGGTCCTCGCGGAAGCGGCCCGCGCGCACCTCGCCCTCGAGGTCGCGATTGGTGGCGGCCACGATGCGCACGTCGATCTTGACGCGCTCGGTTCCGCCGACACGCAGGATCTCGCGCTCCTGGAGCGCCCGAAGCAGCTTCACCTGCAGGTCGCGCTTCAGGTCGCCCACCTCGTCGAGGAACAGCGTCGAACCGCTCGCCTGCTCGAACAGGCCGATCTTGCGCGTCTCCGCGCCCGTGAACGCACCCCTCTCGTGACCGAACAGCTCGGCCTCGAGGATGCTCTCCGGGAGGGCGGCGATGTTGACGGCCCAGAGCGGCCGCTCGCGCCGCTCGCTCTGGTGGTGGAGGGCCCGGGCGATCAGCTCCTTGCCCGTGCCGCTCTCGCCGTAGACGAGGACCGTGGCGCTCGACGCGGCCACCTTGTGGACGATGCGGAACACGTCCTGCATCGACCCGTGGGCCCCGACGATGTTGTCGATGCGGAAGCGGTCGCGAAGCTGCTCCTGCAGCATCCGGTTCTCGCGCAGCAGCCGGCTGCGCTCCACGGCGCGTCCCAGCACGACGAGGAGCACGTCCTTCTCGATCGGCTTGGTGAGGTAGTCCATCGCACCCTTGCGCATCGCGTCCACGGCGCTGGTGATGGTGCCGTGGGCCGTCATCAGCACCACGCTGGCCGCGGGCTGCGTCCGGGCCAGCTCGGTGAGCAGGGCGATGCCGTCCATGTCGGGCATCTTGAGGTCGGTGAGGACGGCCTCGAATGCCTGGGTGCGGGCGACGTCGAGAGCGCGCTGGCCGTTCGAGGCGGTGACGGTCTCGTAGCCCTCGGAGTCGAGGATCATCTGGAGGATGTCGCGCTGGTTCTGCTCGTCGTCGACGACGAGCACCCGGCCCCGGACCGAGCTCACGACGCGATGGCCTCGGCCCGAACCGCCTCGGCCACCACCGGCAGCACGATGCGCGCCGTGGTGCCCTGGCCCTTCGCGCTCTCCAGTGCGATCGAGCCCCCGTGGTCGCCCACGATCTTGCGCGTCAGCGACAGGCCCAGGCCCACGCCGGTCTCCTTGGTGGAGAAATACGGCTCGAAGGCCGCCTGCACCTCCTCGGGAGTCATTCCGAGACCGTTGTCCGCGACGGTCACCACGATCACGTCTCCGCCGGAGTCGCGGTCCTTGCGGCCCGTCACGCGCAGCACCCCGCCCGATGGCATGGCGTCGACGGCGTTGATCATCAGGTTGAGGAAGCAGGTCTTGAGCAGCTCCGGGTCGGCGAGCGTGTCGGGCAGCTCCTCGAGCTCGAGCTCCAGGGAGATGCTCTGATCCCTCGCCTTGTGGTCCACGAGCGAGGCGACCTCGCGCAGGATGTCTCCGATCGCGCAGACGCGGCGGTCGAGTCGCATCGGGCGGCCGAACGAGAGGAAATCGTTCACGAGGCGGTTCAGCCGGCTGATCTCACCCTTGACGTTGCCGATGATGCGGTCGAAGTTCTCGCGCCGGGCGGTGTCGTCCGGGTGGAGCTTCTCGCGCACGTGGTCCATGGAGAGGCTGATGAAGTTGAGCGGGTTGCGGATCTCGTGCGCCACCGCGGAGGCGAGCCGCCCGATGGCGGTGGAACGCTCGGCGAAGTGGAGGCGCTCCTCTAGCAGCTGCTTCTCGCGCAGCTTGCCCACCATCTCGTTGAAGGTGCGCGATAGTGCGCCCACCTCGTCCCTGCTCCCCGCGGGCACGCTCACCTCGAGGCTGCCGGCCGCGACGGCGCGGGCAGCCATGGTGAGCTGGTCGAGGGGCCGGCTGAAGGTCCATGACAAGTAGAGTGAGAGCAGGATCCCGACCCCGAAGACAGCGAGGGTCGCGATCAGGCGGTTCACGAGCGCCTCGTTCGATAGCGCCGAGAAGTCGTCGATGTTGCGGGTGATGAGCACGTAGCCGATGCGGCGGTCGCCCACCACGACCGGGATGGTGAGCGTCGAGGTCTTCACGCCGGGGGCCTCATCGCCGAGCACGCCGCGGATCACGTACTGCTTCGGACCCTTTCGCTTGGGGCTCGCGCGGACCAGGCGCTTGCCGACGTTCTCCGGATTGGTCGAGGCCTGGACCTCCTCGTCGGCGTCTGCGATCGAGACGTCCTTCACGCCGAGCTGGCGCAGCTTGTCCGCGTAGGCGTTGAGGACGACCTGCGCGTCGCCCTCCCCGGCGGGCTGCTCCTGGGCGATCTCGATGGCGGTGGACAGCTCCTCGGTGTACTCGCGCACCTTGGAGAGCAGCTGGCGCTCGCTGAGCAGGTGCAGCAGGAACAGCGACGAGACGGACAGCACCAGCAGCGACAGCATCGTCAGGAGCAGCTTGGTGCGGATGTTGGAGTCCCCGAGGCGACGCGCCAACGCGCTCAGCCAGCGCATACCGAGCAGTCTAGATCCCGCGCCCGGCGGGCCGCAACCGAGGGGTGCCCGCCGGCGATATACTGGTGGTTCACTGCGGGAGTCCCAGGAGGAATCAGGGCGTATGGCCACGATGGAAGCGCCGCTGCGGCGGCGGGAGACCCTCGACGAAGCCGTCATTCGGTTCTGCGGCGACTCGGGGGACGGCATGCAGATCACCGGGAGCCAGTTCACCAACACGGCTGCGCTCTTCGGGAACGACATCTCGACGTTCCCCGACTTCCCCGCGGAGATACGCGCCCCTGCCGGGACCCTGCCGGGGGTCTCCGGCTTCCAGATCCACTTTTCCACCAAGGACGTCTATACGCCTGGCGACGCCGTGGACGTTCTGGTCGCAATGAACCCGGCTGCGCTGAGGATGAACGTGGCCGACCTGAAGACCGGCGGCATCCTCATCGTCAACGTCGACAATTTCAAGGACACGGACCTGCGCAAGGCCCAGATCGTCCAGAACCCGCTGGAGGACCACTCCCTCGACGGCTATCGGGTCTTCGGCGTCGAACTGACCAAGCTCACGCGGGCCGCCCTCAAGGAACTCGGCCTCGACGCGAAGGCGATGGACCGGTGCAAGAACTTCTTCGCGCTGGGCATGTGCTACTGGCTCTACAACCGATCGATGGACGCCACGCATCGGTGGCTGGACGACAAGTTCAAGGACAAGCCGGTGCTGGCCGAGGCCAACAAGCTTGCCATGAAGGCCGGCTACAGCTACTGCGAGGCCACCGAGGCCTTCCAGGTCAGCTACGACATTCCGCCGGCGCGCCTCTCGCCCGGGACGTACCGCAACATCAGCGGCAACACGGCTCTGGCGCTCGGATTCGTGACGGCATCGGCGCGCTCGGGACTGCCGTTGTTCCAGGGCAGTTATCCGATCACACCGGCCTCGGACATCCTCCACGAGCTCAGCATGTACAAGGACTTCGGTGTGACCACGTTCCAGGCCGAGGACGAGATCGCGGCGATGACGTCGGCCATCGGCGCGGCCTATGCGGGCTCCCTGGCGATCACGACCACGTCCGGGCCAGGGATGGCGCTGAAGATGGAGGCCATCGGCCTCGCCGTCATGGTCGAGCTGCCGGTGGTGATCTGCGACATCCAGCGCGGCGGTCCGTCCACGGGCCTGCCGACGAAGACCGAGCAGGCCGACCTGCTCCAGGCCCTCTTCGGGCGCAACTCCGAGTCGCCGCTTCCCGTGCTTGCGCCGCAGACGCCCGGCGACTGCTTCTGGATCGCTCTCGAGGCCGCACGCATCGCGACGAAGTACATGGTGCCGGTGATCGTGCTGTCCGACGGCTACCTGGCCAACGGTGCCGAGCCCTGGCGCATCCCCACCTCGGCCGAGCTGCCGGCGATGCCCGTGAGATTCCGCACCGACCCGCAGGGCTTCATGCCTTACCTGCGCGATGCCGAGACACTGGCGCGGCCCTGGGTGAAGCTGGGCACGCCGGGCCTCGAACATCGCATCGGCGGTCTCGAGAAGCAGGACGGCACGGGCAACGTCAACTACGAGGCGCTGAACCACGAGCACATGGTGCGGTTGCGGGCGGCCAAGGTGCAGGCCGTGGCGACCGAGATCCCCGACGTCGAGGCCGCCGGGGATGCGGAGGGCGACCTGCTCCTCGTCGGCTGGGGCTCGACCTACGGCGCGATCACCGCTGCGCTCCGGACCGTCCGCGACCGCGGCCATCGCGTGGGCCACGTTCACCTGCGTCACCTGAATCCCCTCCCGCGGAACCTGGGCGAAGTGCTGAAGCGTTACCGCAAGATCGTCGTGCCCGAGATGAACCTGGGCCAGCTGCTCATGGTATTGCGAGCCAAGTTCCTCGTGGATGCGATCGGCCTCAACAAGGTCCAGGGCAAGCCGTTCAAGCAGCAGGAGATCGAGGCGAAGGTCGAGGAGGTTCTCCAGTGAGCGCGACGCTCCCCATCCTGACCCGCAAGGACTTCCAGACGGACCAGGAGGTTCGCTGGTGCCCTGGCTGCGGCGACTACGCGATCCTCGCGGCAGTGCAGTCCGTATTCCCGGAGCTCGGCGTCCCGCGCGAGCAGTTCGTCGTGGTGTCCGGCATCGGCTGCTCGAGCCGCTTCCCGTACTACATGAACACCTACGG
This sequence comes from Vicinamibacteria bacterium, assembly GCA_035251085.1. Lineage (GTDB taxonomy): Bacteria > Acidobacteriota > Vicinamibacteria > Fen-336 > Fen-336 > DATFEN01. The sequence goes on from DATFEN010000147.1 coordinate 6,595, forward strand.
TTTCCATACCATTCACGGGCGCGCGCCGGCCGTCGCGACCGGCGTGAAGATGGCCCGCCCCGAACTCGAGGTGTGGGTCGCCACGGGCGACGGCGACGCGCTCTCGATTGGCGGCAACCATACGATCCACATGCTGCGGCGGAATGTGGGCGTGAAGGTCCTGCTCTTCAACAACCGCATCTACGGCCTCACCAAGGGCCAGTACTCGCCCACCTCCGAGAGGGGCAAGAAGGCCAAGTCCACGCCTTACGGCTCGGTGGATCAGCCCTTCAACGTTCTCTCGCTCGCGATCGGCGCCGAGGCCACCTTCGTGGCGCGCTCGGTGGATGTGTTCCAGCCGCACCTCAAGGCCACCCTGAGAAAGGCGGCCACGCACCAGGGCTCGGCCTTCCTCGAGATCCTCCAGAACTGCAACATCTTCAACGACGGAGCGTGGGAGAGTCTGACCGAGAAGGACTTGCGCGAGGACCACGTCATCGGCCTCGAGCACGGACAGCCGCTCGTGTTCGGCAAGGACAAGGACAAGGGCATCCGGATGAACGGCTTGAACCTCGAGGTCGTCAAGCTCGGCGGCGGCATCACCGAGAAGGACCTCATCCTCCACGATGAGAAGCACCCGAACCCCGCGTATGCGTTCCTCCTCTCGCGCATGGAAGCCCAGCCGGGCTTCCCGACACCGATTGGCGTCCTGCGCGCGGTCGAGGCGCCCCGCTACGAAGACGCCGCCAAGGCGCAGATCGACGCGGTCATCGCGAAAAGTGGCCGCGGGGACCTGGAGCGGCTCCTGCGGACCGGAGACGTCTGGGAAGTGAAATAGGGACGCCATCTCTTGACAGCCTCGGACGGGCGGCCTAGCTTGATGGTTGTCGGAGGTCGAAATTCGAGCGAAGTGCCCGAGCGAGCGACTCGGGCCAATCCGTGAATCGGAGGTTGCTTGCATGGAGTGCACTCCGCCGAAGAGAGTTGGGGGCCTCTAGAGGCCCCGCACGGATCGAAGCCGTTTTGAAGCACGCGCCCTGAAGGCGCGCGGGGGTTTCGAAACCCCAATAGAGAAGCGGGCCCGGGACAGTGCTCCCGGGCCCTTTTTGCTTTCGTCCGGACTTATCGTTCCAACGACGGCACAGGGATTCGCAGGTCGCCCTCTTCCGTTTCCAGCAGGACATCGGTCGACTCGACGGCTCTTACGACCGCATCGGCGAGGCGATCGCCTGCCCGGTAGGAATAGAGGGTGCCGTTGGGTGCGTAGGCGAAGGCGATCCAGCCGTTCCCCGCCGTCGCCAGACCCACCGGTTGGAACTCCGAGAGCGCCAGGTCCGAAGGTCGCAGCTGGAGCCGTGGATCCGGCGGATCGCCGGCGATTGGCTCGAGGCTCTCTCCGCCGCCGGGTCGCTCGACGATCCGGCGCCCATCCTCGAGACGCTCGGCGAGGCCGAGGGCCGCGAGCATGGTGGTACGAAGCGCTCCGGCAGGAGTGTTCTTGGCCCAGACGCTCAGCCGGCCAAGGGTCCCCGCGGGACCCAGCGACGCGAGGCTTGGGTCGATGTCGGCCATGACCGCCAGCAGATCGCGGACCGAAGCGCGTTTGAGCTCGAAGCTCACGAGCGGTCCGGCGGGAGGCGGTTCGTCTGCAGCCGCGGTTCCTTTCCTCGCCGGCGCCCTCTTCTCCTCCTTCGGGGCTCGCCCGGATGCGACGACGCGCACGGGCCCGTCGTCGGAGAAGCGCAGATTGGCAGCCTTGGCCAGTGCCTGGAGCGCCTCGTCGAGCGTCACGCGTGACAGCTCGATGCTGGTGCGCCCGAACGCAGCGGCGTCGACCACGAAGCCTTGGCCGGTGAGGGCCGTCAGCACCCGGAAGACGTCGGGCAGGTCGACGTCGCGCAGTCGGACGGACAGGGGCCCCTTGCCGGGGGTCTTCCCGCCCGGCCCCTGGACCACCGGGCCGCGCAGCGTATCGCGGTCCACCGTGCACGACGCGTCAGGCTCCTCGAAGGGGTCCTCGCCCGGGATGGGCAGCTCCGCCTCGGGTCCCGCAACGGGGCTCGATCCCTTCACTTCGAACCGCAGGCACGCGCCCTGACGCGCGACAAGGAACTGCGTCACGCGGAAGAACCCGCTCTCGAAGCGCGACTCCAGGGCACGCACCGGCCCTTCGCCGACCGTCAGCCCCTTGACCGAGAACCCCTCGGCAAGGACAGCCTGCGTGACGATGGCCGGTCGCTCGCGCACGGCCGCGCCCAGCTCGGAGAGGAACACCCGGGGGTTGCGGCGGCTTCGCCGCAGCCCGGCGATGGCCTCGGACTTTGCGAGGGCGAGTGCCTGGTCGGCGATGAAGGCATCGGCCTGGGCACGCGGAACTCCGCTCACCCGGGCCCGCGTGCCGTCGGGGACATGGGCCAGGGGCGCCCGCAGCGGTCGAAACGGGCAGAGCAGGACCGCCGTCAGGCGGATGGAGTCGCCTGGTGCCGCCGTCAGGGTCAGGGTCTCGACGTCGACGAGACGATGGGAGAGCGCCACCAGACCGAAGAAGCGATCGACCTGCGCATAACTTCCCACGGCGGCGAGCTCCACCGCCACGTGGCCCCGGGCACCGTCTTCCACCGGCGGACGGGCCAGCGACTCGACCGCGACAAGGCGCGCTTGCTCCGCCAGGTTCCTCACCAGCGCAGCATCGGCGACCGTGATCGGGCCGTCGGGAAGGATCCGACGAAGGGCTTCGAGGCGCCGGTCGAGGAGCAGCCGCTCGTCGGGGAACGGCCGCTCCGGCACGCTGACCAGGAGCAGCAGGGGCCAGAGCATCCGCCGCGATGATACGGCATTCGAGATCTGGTCCGGTCCGAATGCCCCCGTAAGTGAAATTGAAATCCACTTTCATATCGCTTGACTCCCGACGCCGGGCGCTGCTATCCTCCCGCCGCATGAATCTGAAACTGAATTTCAATTTCATATTGGCATGCACCCTCGCCGGCCTCTCCGCGGTGTCGGCCTTTGCCGAGGACAAGACCTCCCTGGACGAGCTGCGCAAGCAGGTGGCCGAGCTGAAGGCCGAGGTGGCCCGCCTGCAGAGCGCCGGCACCACGGGCGAACGCGTCACGGAGCTGGAACGCCGGATCGACGTGCTGGCTCAGGAACTGGAGAGAGCTCGAACCGGCGGGGCGACCGAAGTCGAGGCAGAGAAGGGCAGCTTCGGCCTGGGGCCCGCAGCTTCGAAGGTGTATCGCAAAGACAAGGGCGTCTCCCTCGGCGGCTACGGCGAAGCCACCTACCAGGGTGGCGATCGGGATGAGCTGGACGCGCTGCGGAGCGTCTTCTACATCGGGAACAAGTTCGACGATCGCATCCTGCTGAACTCGGAGATCGAGTTCGAGCACGCGACGACCGGCGAGGGCGACGAGGAGAAAGGAGAGGTCTCGGTCGAGTTCGCCTACCTCGACTTCAAACCCTGGAAGGAGGTTGGCTTGCGCGCCGGGCAGGTCCTGATTCCGGTGGGGTTCTTGAACGAGCTGCACGAGCCCCCGATCTTCAGTGGCGTGCGGCGGACCGAGACCGAGCGGTTGATCCTGCCCAGCACCTGGCGAGATGTCGGCCTCGGCGGATTCGGCGCCCATGGCACGCTCGACTGGCGGGCCTACGTTGTGGCGGGTCTCGATAGCGCTGGGTTCGAGGGCGAGGCCGGGATACGGGAAGGGCGGCAGGGCGGGTCGCAGAGCCGTGCCCGGGACGTGGCCCTCACGGGGCGCCTCGACTTCACGGGCGTACCGGGCCTGCTGGCGGGCGCCTCGTTCTTCACGGGCAACTCCGGCCAGGGTGCCGTCGTGGATGGGACGACTCTCGATGGGCGCGTGACGGTGTTCGACCTGCACGTTCAATACGAGCGTCGGGGCCTCCAGCTGCGCGGCCTCTACGCGCGAACCTCGATCGGCGACGCGGCGCTCATCAATGCGAACAACGGCCTCACGGGCGATCAGAGCGTGGGTGAGCGCCAGTACGGCTTCTATCTTCAGGGCGCCTATGACGTCCTGAATCACCGGCACGGGAGCTGGGCGCTGGTGCCGTTCGTGCGCTACGAGAAGCTCAACACGCAGGATCGCGTGCCCGACGGCTTCTCGGCGAGCCCGGAGAACGAGCGCCGCATCTTCACGACGGGCCTGGGCGTCAAGCCGCTCGTCAACGTTGTGCTGAAGGCCGATTACCAGTGGGAGGAGAACGAGGCCAACGTCAATGGCAACCAGCTCAACCTCGGCATCGGCTACCTGTTCTGAAGCCGCATGCGAGATCGGACGCGATGCTTGAATCTGTGCGATCACGCCGATAGCCTTCCCTGGGTGACGCCGAGATCCAGGTCCATCCGCGGATTGGCGCTCTTGGCTTCGCTGCATGCGCCGGCGACGTGGGCCGAGGTCCTCATGACCGAGAAGGCGGCCATGGAGCGCGCCTTTCCGGGCTCCGCGCCCGAGCGCCTGACGCTGTACCTGACGAGCCATGAAGTCGCGGCGGTCGAGCGCACCGCACGGTCGAAGCTGCCGTCGGCGATCGTCACCGCCTTCGTTGCGCGCATGGATGGCGCGGTCACGGGCCGCGCCGTCCTCGATACTCACACGGTTCGAACCATGCCCGAGACCGTGCTGACTGTTGTCGAGCCCGACGGCCGATTGCGGATGGCCCTCGTGCTCCAGTTCGCGGAGCCGCCCGACTACCTACCCCGCGAGGGCTGGTTGCGCACGCTCGAGGGCCGGCCGCTCGACGACGAGCTATGGCCGGGACGCGGGGTCCGCCGCGTCACCGGCGCGACGCTGACGGTGCAGGCGCTCACCGAGGCCGTGCGTCGGTCGCTGGCGATCGACGAGCTGGTCCTGAAGGGGAAGCAGTGAAGTACATGCAGGATGGTGGGTTCCAGAGCCACCCGTTGATGCGCGCGACGATCGGACTCACCCTCGTACTGCTGCTGGGCTTCTGGGTCACGAACTTCGCGTTGTACTTCTCGCGCATGGGTCTCACCGCGAGCTCCGTGGTCGCGTACTACAACGGGTCCGAGGAGGACTTCCGGGCGGCCCGCTCGGCGGCCTCGATGCTGGAGACGACCCACGCTCACTTACCCATGATGGGCATGGTGCTCCTGTTCCTGACGCATCTGGCCCTCTTCGCCCCCATCCCGCGAGCCGCGAAGATCGGCTTTGTCGCCACCGCCTTCGTCTCGGCGATGCTGGATGAGGGCGCGGGTTGGCTGGTGCGCTTCGCCAGCCCCGCCTTCGCTCCGCTCAAGATCGTGGGCTTCGTGGGCCTGCAGGCCGCGATCGGCTTCCTGCTGCTCGTGCTCGCGCTGTTCCTGCTCGGCGCCGCGCGCCGACAGGCGGCGCTTCGCGAGTCCGAGGACCCCGCCGCGGTCGAACCCCTCGCCGAGGCGCGGGCGGCCCGCGCGCGCGACTGACGCGGTACGGGGCCGTCCTCGGGGTTGGAGCGGCACTGCTTCTCGTCGCTCTGAATGTCTGCGTGGTCTCGTCGGCCCTGGGCCTGGTCCATCGGCCACGCCAGGTGCGCGAGCTGGACCATTTCCATTACATCGCGATGGCCGAGGCCCTTCCCGGTCGGGCCGAGGACCCGCGCGCCGCCGAGCGGCCATTCTGCTACCGGATCATGGTGCCAGCCCTCGTCCACCAGATCGTGGCCGTGTCGGGCCTGGGCCAGAACGCCGTCTTCTGGGGCACGTCGCAGCTCGCCTTGGTGGCGTTCTTGTTCACGCTGTTCGCTCTCTTGCGTGGACTCGGCTTCGGCATCGAGACAGCGCTCCTCGGGATCGTCCTTGCGGCATTGACCCCCGGGGCCGTGCGCTGGTACGCGTACCAGTACTGGATGCCGGACCCGCTGTGCCTCTGGCTCGTGACGCTCGCGCTGTTGCTGGCCCGCGGCGAGCGCTGGGCGCTGCTGAGCCTCGTCGCGTTCGCCGCAGCGCTCACGCGCGAGAGCTGGGTGCTCATCCCGGCCTTCGCGACGTTGTCATGGATGCGCCGCCGCGGTGCTCGAAGCCTCGTGCGGGCACTGCTCGTGTTCGCCCCTGCGGCGGCTGCGATGCTGGCCGTGCGCCTGAGCATCGTGCCCGCCTCGGGTCCGACGCTCCTCGAGGCAGCGCGCGAGATGTTGGCCTTCCGCGCCCGGCATCTGTTCGACAACCAGCTCTACTTTGCGACCCTCGGCAGCTTCGGCGTGCTGGTGCCGCTGCTCGCCCTGCGGGCGAAGCGAGCGGCGGGCGCGGCGCGTGCTCGCCCCGAGGACGCGGCACTGGTGCTCATGGCCTATGCCTCGCTGGCGTTCGCGAACAACACCGACCGGCTCCTCGTCTACGCGCTGCCGGCGCTCCTCCCGCCGGCACTCCGAGCGATCGAGGCCTTGGCTGAGCGGGTCGGCCCCGCGGTCGCGTTCGCGCTCGCTCTGTTGGGCCAGGCCTGGTTCTACGCCGTCACGCCTGGCTGGGGCGTTTCAGGCCTGAGCGTGTACCAGCCGGTTCTTTGGAGCGTCGTTGTGATGTGTGGGGTGGTCCTGGGCGCGGGGCTGACGGTGCTGCGGCTGAAACGTCCCTACTCGTCGTAGAAGTCGTCCCAGTCCTCCCAGTTTCCGCCTTTGGGCCGACGCCTCGTGTTCGGCTTCGGTTTGGGAGCTCCCGGCTTGCCCTCGGGGACTTTCTCCTTGAACCCCTTCGCGCCGCGGCCCCGACCCCGCCGGTCCTGCTGTTCAGGCGGTGGAAACGCCACCTCGTCGCCGCGGACGAACGGTCGCCCCCGACGAGGGAAATCCGCCCGAAACCCCCCGCGCGGGGCGTCGGGACGGAACGGGCGGGCCCCGCCGGGGCCGCTGCCGGGTCCGCCGGCTCCGGGAGGACGCGGAGGGCGGTTGTCCGCCTCGTTGACCCGAAGCGGGCGACCCTTCATGTCCTTCCCGTTCAAGAGTTCGATCGAGCGCAGCGCCGCCTCGTCCGTCTCGAACTCCACGAACGCGAAGCCGCGAGGCCGGCCAGTCTCGCGGTCGGTCGGCACCTTGGCGTCGAGCACTTTGCCCGCCGCCCCGAAGACCGCGAGTAGCTCCTCGCGGGTCACGTCATAGCTGAGGTTTCCGACGAAGACCTTGTTCGAAATGGTGGTCCGACTCCTTCGATGAAAGACGCCGAGGACTGTAGCAGAAACGCGGGCTGTTTCAACCCCTGGAACTTGGCAACCCGGGCCGCACGCGGGCATCTGAGCGGCGTATCCGAGGGGATGGAAGCGCTTCGGCCGATGACGCGTCGGGGGCGAGGAGTGTCCTCCCCGCCCCCGACGACGGCCGCACTCGCGGCCCACAAGACTCTAGAACTCGAAGCGGATCCCCAGCTGTCCGACGCGCTGCTCGCCACGCTGGAAGTCGCCAGCGTACTCGGTGGGCTCACCGAAGTTGCTGGCGCTTTGGTTGGCCACGAAGCCGGCCGGGTTGTCGTCGTTGAACACGTTGAACAGCTCCGCGATCAGCTCCAGCCGGGAGCGGCCGCCGAGCCTGAACTTCTTCGCCACGCGCAGGTCGAACTGGCTGAAGCTCGCGCCGCGGGCCGAGTTGAACGAGCTGACGCCGGCGGGCAGGTCGTTCGTGGTCGTCCCGTCGAGGTTCGAGTCGACGCCCGTGATCACGTTGTACGGCGTCTCCGACTTGTAGCGGAAGATCGGCGAGACGATGAAGTCGGCGCCCGGGCTCCAGCTTCCACTGATGGTGAAGCGATGCCGCGCATCGCTCCGCGTCGGCGCCTCCTGCTCGTCCTTGAAGGGATCGAACATGTCGAGGACGTTGTACTCGCCGAACTCGTCCGTCGCGCGGAGGCTGGCACTGGAGGTGGCCTCGGACAGCGTGTACCACGCCAGAAGCTGTAGCTTGCCGTCCCACCGCTTCTTCAGGCCGACCGTCACGCCTTTGTAGTGGGCGACGCCATCCGACGTGTCGATGCGGAAGTTGGCGTTTCCGGTTGTGGGCAGGATGCCCGAGAGGCGCCGCGGCCCGCCGTTGATGCGCAGGTTGATGTTGGGGCGTGTCCCCAGCTCGTGTCCTGAGGAGTAGACGCCGTCCAGCTCGATCGCGTAGCCGCCACCGAGCTCTCTCGAGAAGCCGAGGTTGAACTGGTCGGTGTAGGGCTGCTTGATGCGCGGCGAGGCGGCGTGGCTGGGCAGCGGCGCCGTCGCGTTGACGAGCTCGTTCGCCGGCAGCGGCTGGCCCACCTGGAAGAACGACCCGTCGGCGTTCCTGATGCCCGACCCATCGTTGTTCAAGTAGATCTGGCCGAAGGACGACTGCGCTCCGACGACCGCGAACAGGATGTTGGCGTTGGTGTAGGCGAAGTCGTAGTAGCGCCCGTAGCCGCCGCGGACGAGGCTCTTGCCGTTGCCGCCGAGGTCATAGGTGAAGCCCAGGCGCGGCGCGAAGTTGTTCTTGTCCTCCTCCGACGACTTGCCGAAGTCCTCGAAGCCGGGGCACGGACAGGGCAGACCCGAGGACTGGAACACGCCAGCCTGCGCGGCGGCCTGCAGTTCTGCGAAGATGATGTTGTTGTTCTGGTCGAAGGCGAAGCCCGTGGTGAGGTCGTATCGGAGACCGAGGTCCAGCATCAGCTTGTCGTTCACGCGCCAGGTGTCCTGGAGGTAGAACGCATACTGTTTGTTCGGGATCTTGGCGAGGCTGCCGCCGCTCGCGCCGCCGATCGAACCGTTGAACGAGATCGTGTGGATCGGGGAGTTCCGGTCGTCTCCCAGGTGCTGGTAATAGGGCGACTGGCCGGTCGAGAACGTGATGTCGAGCACCGGCTCGTAGATGAAGCTCGCCCCGACCTTCAGGTCGTGGCGCCCCTTCGTCCAGGAGAAGTCGTCCCGGAACTGGTACTTGTGCTGCTCGGTCGTCTGGGGCGTGTTGACGCTCTGGCCCACGAAGACACCGTTGGGGAAGATCTCCGACGGCAGCGTCGAGTTCTCCGCGATGTGGTTCAGGAAGTACGTGTACTGGAACACGAACTCGTTCAGCTTGCCGCCGCCCAGCGACGTGTTGAGGTTGAGGTTGGCGGAGTGGAACGTGTTCTCGTTCCGGCCCCAGCTTTCGGGCGGCGAGTTCGGGCTCGCGCCGTAGATCTGGCTGTTGTCGTTGTAGCCGTAACGAACCGAGAGGTAGTTGTTGGCGTTGACCTGGTGGGTGAGCCTCGCCACCACGAGGTTCTCGCGGTACGGCGTGTCGTAGACCCCGTCCTTGTCCGGGAACAGGCCCAGAGTGGTCACGGTCTGAGTGGTGTCCTGGGCCGTCCGCTCGAACGCGGCGAAGAAGTGGGTCTTGTCCTTCACGATGGGGCCGCCGATGCTCGCTCCGAACTGGTGGCGCTTGTAGTCGCCCTTGTCCTGCTCGTTGAGCTCTTCGGTGGTGGTCTTGGAGTTCAGGCTCTTGTCGCGGAAGAACTCGAAGACGGCGCCGCTGAACTCGTTGGTTCCGCTCTTGGTAACCACCTTGAGCGTCCCGCCGTTCGAGCGGCCGGTGTCGGCGCGGAAGCGCTGCGTCTCGAAGTTGAACTCGCCGATCGAGTCGAGCGGGAAGAGCTGGACGAGCCCGCCGACGGTGTCGTCGTTGTTGTCGCCGCCGTCGATCAGGTAGTTGATGTTGCGGCCGCCACCCCCGTTCACCTGGGGCGCAAACTGCGTGGACTTGGTCGGGTCGGTGTGGAAGCCGAGGCTGACGCCGGGAACGAGCGCGGCCAGATTGCCGAACTGGCGCCCGTTCAACGGCAGGTTCTCGATCTGATCGCCTGTGATGACCTCACCCATTCCCGATTGCGTGGAGTCGATGAGCGGCGACTCAGCGACGACCGTAAGCTCCTCGGTCTGACCCGCCACGGACAGGCGAACGTCCGTCGTGGTCGTGGCTCCGACGTTGACCACGGCCCGCTTCGCCTGGGCGGCGAAGCCGGAGAGCTCGATCTTCAGGTCATAGGTGCCGACCGGGAGGCCTGCCAGACGAAAGGCCCCGTTGCTGTCCGAGACGGCTGAGCGCGTGAAACCGGTCGACGCGCTCTGGGCGGTTACGTTGGCGCCCGGCAGAGCGAGGCCCTGTTCGTCGACCACCTTGCCCTCGACGGCGCCCGTAGTGCCTTGGGCGAAGACGGGACCGCTGGCCAGCAGGGCCAGCAGCCCCAGTGCCCAGGAACGGCGGAATGTCGTCATCCGATGTCCTCCATTCTGGTGCGGCATTGAGAGTGCGGTCGAGACACTCGGCCCCCAGACGTCGAGGGGGACGAGGGGCAACCGCTGGGTTTTCAAAGTCTCTTGTCGCATCGAGAAGGCAAGATCAACGCCAGCTGAGCCGATGCGCAAATCCTTGGATATGAAAGAACTTGTGACAACTGTAAGGCGAAAACTTCAAAAGTTTGGAGTCTTGCCCGAAAGTCAGTCCAATCGATTGGAAAGCGACAGCTGCGATCGCAGCTGCCGGGCTCGCTTCCCGATCTCGCCGCGGCCGTCCAGAAGCGGGGTGAGCTCGTGAATCGCCTCTGCCGGGCGGCCGGATTGTGCCAGCGCGACGGCCAAGTTCAGCCGAGCCTCCGCGTGTTGCGGCTCCAGCTCGAGCGCCTTTCGAAGGAGCCCGGCTGCTTCGCCTGCTCTCCCCGCCTGGACCGCCATGACCCCCAGCCCGTTCCACGAGTCTGCGTCGCCCGGTGCGAGCTCCGTCGCCTTGCGATAGGCGGCGGCGGCTTCGTCAGAACGCCCCAGCTCCCGCAGAACGTTGCCGCGGTTGTTCCACGCCCTGGCGTTGTTGGGATCGAGGGCGGTGACCGTCTCGAAGCGCTGGAGCGCCTCGGTCGGCCGACCGCTGCGCGCGAGAAGCACGCCGAGGTGGTTGTGCGGCTCGGGCAGCACGGGATTCAGCTCGATCGCCTTTCGCTCGCTGGCCTCGGCCTGGTCCAACCGGCCGGCTTCGGCCATTGCCAGGCCTCGCTCGTGCCAGAGGACGGGATCCACGACGTCTTCGCCGAGCGTGGCCAACGCGCTCGCCGCCTCCGCGGCGCGCCCAGCCTTTCGGAGCGAGGAGGCTAGCGCGCGGCGGAAGACGGGGTTGCCCGGGTCGGCCGCCACGACTCGCCGCAGGCCCTCGAGCGCCTTCCCCGTGTCTTCCCGCGCTTCGGCCCACGTCGCGTCCTCGAAAGCCCGGTAGGCCCCGATGCGCTCCTTGGGATCGGGGCCTCCATCGGGCTCCTCGGCCGCCGGCGGCGTCGCGACGTATCCCAGCGCGCGCAGCCGTTCGGCCGATTCTCCGTCGACCGCCGCGCGGGCCGCCTCACGCTTGTCGCGGCGAAATGCCTGAAGCGCGCCGCGCAAGCGCGCCATGTCCTCGGCGCGCGTGAAAGAGAGATCGGAGACCTCCCCCGGGTCCGACTCGAGATCGTAGAGCTCGGGACGCGGAGCGTCGATCAGCTTCAAGGTCCCTTGTCGGATGGAGCGAAGTGGCGACCAGCCAAAGCTCGCAGGGTAGGCGCTCTCCGCGTACGACACCGACACCCGTTTCTCGAAGAGGTCGACGCCATCCAGGGGTTGCGTCGGCTTCAAGCCCAGACGACCGAGCAGCGTGGGCATCAGGTCCGCGGTCCGAGCCGGGCCCCGACGTCGCTCGCCCCTCGCTACGCCAGGTCCCGAGAGGACGAAAGGAATCCGCAGCGTCGACTGGTAGACGAAGAAGCCGTGCGTCAGCTCTCCGTGCTCGCCGAGGGACTCGCCATGGTCCGCGAGCGCGCAGACCAGCAGACCGCCGCCGATCCGCTGCGCCGCCGCCCGCGCCGCCTCCAGCAGGCGGCCCACGCAGGCGTCGGCGTAGGCGACCTCGGCGTCGTAGGGCTGGCTCGCATGAGCCTCGCGATAGGCTGCCGGAGCGTCGTAGGGGGCGTGGGTGTCGTAGAGATGGACCCAGGCGAAGAACCGCGAGGAGCGCGCGGCCAGCCACGACGCAGCCGCGGCCACGACGGCCTCGCCGCGCCGCTCGGACTCGAGCTCGCTCCGGCCGAGCTCGGCGCGCTCGATGCGGTCGTCATAGCTGTGGAACCCGCGGGCCAGGCCGAACCGCCGGTCCAGCACGTACGCGCCGAGGAATGCGCCGGTCTCGTACCCTTCGGCCTCGAGCCGCGTGGCCAGCGTCGGAAGATCGGCAGGCACGACATACGTTCCGTTGTCGTGTACGCCGTGACGGGGGGGCTCGAGGCCGGTGAGGATCGTTGCGTGTGAGGGCAGGGTGAGCGGTACGGAGGCGAGCGCTTCGTCGAAGACGGTACCGCCCGCAGCCAGCGCGTCGAGGGCCGGCGTGAGGCCGTCACGGTTCCCGTAGGCGCCGAGGCGATCCGCTCGCAGGGTATCGAGCGTCACCAGCAGGACGCTGTGTCGTGCCGAATTGCTCCGAGGTCGCAGCAGGCCGAGCGCCGCGCCTGCCGCAAGCGGCAAGAAGCTGATCGCCAGGACGATCAGCCGACGTCGGGTCACGGCGCGGTTCCGAGCTCGGCGAGACGGGCCTGGGCCCGCTCGCGCGTCACCGGGTCCCGAAGCGCGGCCTCGAAGCGGGCCCGCGCGCGGGCCACGTCTCGGCGCGTCCGCGCGATCTCTCCGAGGTTGAACTGGGCCTGGCCGCTGGAGGGGTCCACCTCCAGAGCCTGTTCGAGCGCCGTCTCAGACTCGTCCAGGCGTCCAAGTTGCGCACAGGCAGTGGCCAGTCCGACGAACGGATCGGCCGAGCGTGGCCCACCCGCGACGACCTTGCGGAAAACGGGGATGGCGTCGGCGGGCTGGCCCGCGCGAAGCAGCGCGTCGGCGAGGCGCAAGTTGACGAGGGGATTCTGGGGATCGAGCAGGGCGATCTCGCGATAGACCGTCACGACATCCTCTGGATCACGGAAAGGCCCGGTCGCGCGAGCGATGCGGCGGGCCACATCGATGCGATCCTTGGGATCGGCGCCCGAGCCCTGACCACCCGGCCCCTGCACGTAGCCGAGCGAGCGCAGCCGCTCGGCCGACCCCGCGTCGGCGGTTAGACGGCTCTCGGCTTCGCCCATCCGTGCGAGCGCCGCCTGCAGCTCGCGCTCGAGCTGTGCGGCCAGCTCGGGCCGGTCCGCGGCCAGGTTGCGCCCTTCGGCCGGGTCGTCTTCGAGGTCGTACAACTCGGCGTGCGGCGCGCGGACGTACTTGTAGCGACCGGAGCGCCAGGCCCTGAGGTCGCTCCAGCCGAAGTCGAGGCGCGGCGCGAGGGACTCCGCGTAGAGGGGCTCCTTCGAGATGCCGGCGTCGCTTTTCTGCCACCATCGGGCCGCGCTCCGTCCGGGCAGCCCTGCTGCGCCCGCGAGCTGCGTGAGCGTCGCAGGGAGGTCCGCGAGGCTCACCGCCTCGGCGACGCGCAAGCCCGCGGGAACGCCCGGCCCGCGCAGCAGCAACGGCACCCGCAGCGTGGTGTCGTAGACGAACAGGCCGTGGCTTTCCTCGCCGCGCTCCCCGAACGCCTCGCCGTGATCCGACGTGACGGCCACGACCGAAGGGCCCACCCGCGCGCTCCAGGCCTCGAGGAGACGACCGAGCTGGGCATCGGCGAAGGCGATCTCTCCGCGATAAGGGTCGCCCTCGCGAAAGCCTGCGGGAGGCGCATAGGGGGCATGTGGATCGTAGAGGTGCGCCCACACGAAGACCGCTCCGGACGTCGCAGCGAGCCACGCGCGGGCGGCGTCCACCACGCGGTCGGCGGACCGCTCGGCGAAGTCGAAGTGCAAGCCGGAAGCGCGCGTGAACGCGTCGTCGTACACGTCGAAGCCCCGGTCGAGACCGAAGCGCCGAGCCACGGGGAAGGCACCCACGAAGGCGGCGGTGCGGAGCCCCCGCTCCCGCAGCGCCTCGGCCAGGGTGCGCGGCTCCCTACCCACCGCAAAAGTGCCGTTGCCGCGGACCCCGTGCTGGGGCGGGAGCAGGCCCGTGAGGATCGTGGCGTGGGCGGGCAGCGTCAAGGGAGCCGGGCTGAACGCCTTCTCGAAAAGCACCCCTTCTCGCGCGAGCCCGTCCAGGCGCGGGGTGCGCGCCGCTCCATCTCCGTAGGCGCCCACGCGGTCTGCCCGCAGCGTGTCGATGGTCACAAGCAGGACCGACGGCGGTGGCTTAGGATGAGAAGGGCGAACGCACGCGGCGAGGACCGCGGAGAGAAACAGCAGCCGCCGCACGCGGGCATGCTACCACCCACCTACGTGGTGACCGGGCGGCGGTACGATGTACGAGAGGAGGCCGATGAGGCAGCTGGAATCCTACGATCTACGTCCCGATCCTGAAGACGAAGAGGAAGTCGAACCGCTACCGTCACCGTACGACGAGCCGCGCGAGGAGCGTAGCTTCGGGTTGGTCCTCCTGATGGGCGTGCTGGTCCTGGTCGCTGGAACCGGCGGCTACCTTTTCTACCGCGCGCGGCAGGCACCCGTTCCCGTGCCAGTGACGACAATGCCAGTGCAGCGCGCGACACCGGCGCCCGTTCCCGAGCCGGAAACGGTCGGCCTGCCGGCGCTCGGCCAGAGCGACGCTTTCATGCGTGATCTCCTGAAAGGGCTCTCGACGCACCCGCAACTCGGACTGTGGCTCGCGCAGGAGGGCCTCGTGCGGTCGTTCGTCAACGTCGTCGAGACCGTCACGAAAGGGGAGAGCCCGCGCACGAGCCTGGGGTTCCTGGCCCCGAAGGGTCCGTTCGTGGTCGCGCACCGCAAGGGACGCGAAGTGATCGACGCGAAGAGCTTCGCACGCTACGACCCCTTCGCGGAGGGCGTGGCCTCCCTCGACGCAGCGGCCGGCGCCGCGACGCTGAAGCGCGGGCTGCCCCTCCTCGAGGCCGCCTACAGAGAGCTCGGCTATCCGCAGGGCGGCTTCGAAAAGGCGCTGCGCGAGGGCATCGCGCACCTCCTGGAGGTCCCCGTTGTCCAGGGGGACGTGAGGGTCAAGCCGGTTCGTCGCGGGAACGTCCTCGTCTACGAGTACACGGACTCCAAGCTCGAAGGGCTGTCGGCCGCGCAGAAGCACCTGCTGCGCATGGGGCCCGCCAACGTCGAGCGCATCCAGGGGACGCTCCGGGCATTCGCCACCTCGCTCGGATCCTGACGGCCCGATCGAGCGGTTACTCCCCCCGAGCTGCCTTGAGGAGTTCGGGGGCCGAATCGCCGAAATACTTCACGACCAGGCGGCCCCAGGTCTGCGTCCGCCGCAGGTTCGACAGGTAGTCGTCGAGGACGCGCTTCAGCTCGGGATCGTCCTTGCACACGCCGTAGGCGAGCCGGCCGGGAGCGCCGATGAACACACCGATCTGGATGTTCGGATCGCTGCGGCGATACAGGAGCGCGAACCAGCTCGTCCCAGCCCGGCACCTCCACTGTCTCGAGCGTCAGCTTGTGGAGCCGTGCGAAGCCCTCGAGGATCTCGCGGTCCAGCCCAGGCTCGCCCCCGGGCTTGAGGGCGTAGAAGGCGGGCGACCCGTCGACGACAAGCGCGCGGAGCTTGCCTCCCGAGCGGATCTCGGCGAGGTCCGCAGCCGCCGCCGTCCCGGCGAAGAGCGCAACGGCGAGCGTGAAGCGGGGGAAGGATCGTGGCACCACGACCTCCTTTCCTAGGATCGAGGGATTCTGCCACGGCGGAAGCGCCATTCGCGCGGCCGCGGGCGGGCCTCTCGCCGACTCGGTTACGATGCGGGCCGTGGGGTCGCTCGCCGACTTCGCGCAAGGCCAGATCCGGGCGCTCCAGCGCACGCCGGGAGCCCCGATGCCGCGGCCTGCGCAGTGCCAGCTCGTGACGAAGCTGGCCGTATACGGCGTCGCGGCCCAGGCGGGCGTCGCCCAAAAGGACTTCCTGGCGCTCGTCGACGGGCTGCCGGCCGCCCGCGCGTCCTCGCGCCTCTACTTGACCAACGCGGAGCAGCGCTCCTACACCTTCTACTCCCGGCCGCGCCACGAGCGGATCGAGCTGGCCTGTACGGGCATCGAGATCGGCGTGCTCCTGGAACTGACGACGAGCGCGGTCAGCGCCACCTACGAGCCGCAGAACAACGACCCGACGGCCCAGGAGATCCTGTGGGCCGGGCGGGACTGGGAGGTCCTCGAGCGGCTGACGGCCGCGACGCTGGCGGGTGGCAACGAACGATCCTCGCCGGCGCTGCTCTTTCACGGAGCGGCGCTGTTCGAGACGGGGCGCGTCCCGCCCGGCATCGCCGAGATCCGTGAATACATGAGCCAGCACGCCGACAAATGGACGATGAACTTCGCCGGCATCGGCTTCTACTACCTGGCGCTCGAAGCCAGACGCACTCCCGACGGCAAGGACGCGGCCGCCCTGTTCCAGCAAGCCTGGGAGTACAACGACTCCGAGCGGATGGCCGCGTTGATCGAGAAGGCCACCGGCGCGCGGCCGAGGAAGCCACCCGCGGCCTGGTTGCAGCGCCGCTTCCCGGTCGAATACGAGTACTGGACCTTCGACGTGCCCAGCCCGCGCCGGGTGTCGTTGCGCGGGTCTCTGGAAGCGATGTCGAACGACCAGCTCCTGGCGGTTTGCATGCTCGCGACCTATCGCAGCAACGGTCCCTACGCCGACTTCCTGCTGCGCTGGAGGAACTATGCCACCCACTTCCACGGATACTTCGCCGGCCTCCACGTGTTGACGACGTCCACGGAGCGCTACCCGGGGCGCGAGTTCCACTATGAGCGCGAGGCCGAGGTCCGCGCCCTCGGCCTCCCGTTTCACCTGCTGCACGAAAGCGATGAAGCCGTGACCGGCACGGTCCTGCCGCCGGGCAGCCCTTCGATCTTGCTGCTCGACCGGACGGGCACGGTCGTCTACCAGGGGGAGCTCGACTCGGTGGAGGTCTGGGACGTGCTGGCGAGCGTCAGCGCCTAGTCGCGGCCGGCGACCAACGGCCGGTTCTCTCGCCGAGGACCTCCAGGTAGCGGGTTCCAAAGCCGGCGTAGCGGAAGCCCCGGGTATACGTGTTGCCGGCCTTGCTCACGTCGAGGGCAGTGGCCTCCGCCAAGGTCAGCGGCTCGATCGCCGTGTCCTCGCCCCACTCGTTCCAGGACGTGATGAGGATCATCGGGAGGCCGGGATCCACGAGCGGCAGCGTGAAGCCGTCGAGCCAGCGCGAGAAGAAAGTGCCCTCGCCCGCGCCGGCCCTCCACTCGCGCGGAATCGGTTGATGATCGAGCTCGAGGCGGGTCCCCCGGTCGTTGTAGCCGGGCATGGCCATGGGTATCACGGGCTTGCCGCGAGCCGCCCCGCTGTAGCGCGTGTACAGCGCACGGGCGTCGCGCAGGAACGTGCTCGATGCCCCGTATCCGAAGTGGCTGCGCTCCGTCGAGTCGTAGAGGTTGTAGGCCGTGATCGCGTCGAAGAGCGCGATGCGTTCCGCCTGCGGCTCGTCGGTGTTTCCCGAGCCGTCCTCCTTCGCGACGACCCAGAAGATCTCGTCGCCGATGACGAAGGGGTCGAACCCCAGCCGCGCGAGTCGCTCGCGAGCGCGCAGCATGGCTTCCGCGAAGCGGCCGATGGCGGTGCGGGTCACGTAGAGCACGATCACCGGCCGGCCGCCGATCCGCAGGTGGGACGGGTGGGCGAAGAAGCGGCTGGCGATATCCTCCATGTCGAACACGAAGCGATCGATGGTGGGGCCGTCGAAGACCGTGAAGCCCGTCGCGGCGTCGTATCCGAGGTCCAGCAGCTCGTAGAAGATGCAGAACCGGATGCTGTCGATGTTCTGCGCCGCCAGGAAGGCCTCTTCGATCCGGGCGTTCCGCAGCGGAGTGCCGGGCCAGTAGTCCAGCGTGAAGAAGTCGACGCCGAAGCTCGACGCCCACGCGATGTGCTGCTCGGCCGTGGCCGGTGCGTCGGACGAGTACTCACCCAGGAGCGGCTGCTGGGCCGGACGCAGCTTCGCCCTCAGGTAGCGCCCGCCTCGGAACTGGTCGGGGAACCACAAGTAGTAGTGCGCTCCGACGAGGAGCCTGGGTGATGCCGACGCAGCCGAAGCGAGGAGCGGCACCGCGCCGAGGCACACGGCCTGCGCGCCGGCCTGCTTCAAGAACCCGCGACGAGTGATCCGCGTCACCGGCGCGCGTTCCTGCAACCCGTTTGCACAATCCACATCGCGACGCGGCGGTAACCAGCAGTTCGGCCATGTTTGGCGAGCACGCGGACATAGGGGGGCAATGCGCGTGCCACGCGGGCGCGTCGGCTGCGTGCGTTATGATCGCGACCCGGTGCCGGCCGAGGTCCTGATCCTCGACGCGGGGCTCGCCGTCGCGTGCCTCAGGCTCGTCGCAGCGCTTCGCCCACTTCCGCATCTGGGCCTCGCGACGCGCCGCCGCGGCGTGGGCGCGCTCCTCGTCGGCCTCGCCACTGCGGGCCTGGCGGTCTTGCTGCCTGTGAGGCCCGTCACACTGGCCGGGCCGGCGATGCGCCTCGATGCGGTGACGAACGAGCCCGACGGCGTCCGGCTGCGTACGCAGACCCGCGTCGACGCGACGAGCCCGGGCGCGGCGTCCCGCTTCGCGCTCTACTGGCGGGCCATCTACCCTGGCAGCGCCCTGATCCGACGCGTGTGGCTCGCCGCGATCCGCAGGCGGGCGGAGGGGAACCGATGATCGGAGTGGTGATGCTCGCGCTGCTCGCCGGCCCGGCCGACGCCGTCTACGACCTCGTGCTCGCGGGAGGCAGCGTCGTGGACGGCAGCGGGGACCCCGCGAGGACGGCGGACGTCGCCATCGCGGGTGACCGCATCGCGGCGGTCGGCGAGCTGGCTTCGGCCCGCACGCGCCGCCGCATCGACGCGCGCGGGCTGGTGGTCGCGCCCGGCTTCATCGACATGCTCGGTCAGTCCGAGTACAACGTCCTCGTCGACCCGCGCGCCGCCAGCAAGATCACCCAGGGCATCACGACCGAGATCACGGGCGAGGGCACCGCGATCGCGCCGCTCAACGCGCGCATGATCGAGGACGGACGTGCCGTGTACGAGCATTACGGCCTCACGCCCGACTGGACGACGCTGGCCGGATATTGGAAGGCCTTCGAGCGCGCTCGACCCGCGATCAACCTCGGCACCTTCGTGGGGGCGGGCGGCGTGCGCAAGCACGTGATGGGCAGCGACAACCGGTCTCCGTCAGCCGCCGAGCTCGAGGAGATGAAGCGGCTGGTGGCGCAGGCCATGGAGGAGGGCGCGTTCGGCCTGTCGACGTCACTCATCTACGTGCCGGGCCGCTTCGCGAAGACCGCCGAGATCATCGCGCTGGCCAAGGTCGCCAAGGGCTATGGTGGAACCTACATCACCCACCAGCGGGACGAGGGCGACGTCATCTTCAAGAGCCTCGAGGAGGTGTTTCGGATCGCCCGCGAGGCCCAGATCCCCACGGAGATCTACCACCTCAAGACGGCGGGTCGGGCCAACTGGGGCAGGATGCCGGCCGTGCTGCGGCGAATCGAGAAAGCCCGCGCCGACGGCCTCGACATCCGCGCCGACGTCTACCCGTGGACGGCGAGTGCGAATGCCCTCGAGGCGGCGCTGCCGGCCTGGGTGAGGGAGGGGGGCCGGGCGAAGCTCGTGGAGCGGCTCAAGGACCCGAGCCTGCGCGAGCGCGTGAAGAAGGATCTGCTCAGGGAGAACCGGCGCTGGGACGAGACCAGCGCTCGGGCGATCCTGATCACGTCCGTCATCAACCCCGCGCTCAAGAGCTACGAGGGCAAGACCCTCGTCGAGATCGGCCGCGAGGAGAAGAAGACCCCGCGCGACGCCGCGATCGACCTGCTGATCGCCGACAACGCCAACACCGGCCGCATCACCTTCAGCATGGGCGAGGACGACGTGCGCGCGGCGATCAAGCATGCGCTCGTCGCCATGTGCACGGATTCGGGGGCGTCCGCCGAGGACGGCATCTTCTCCAAGGAGGGCTCGCACCCGCGGGCCTGGGCTTCGACGGCCCGCATCCTCGGCAGGTACGTCCGAGAAGAGAAGCTGCTGCCGCTCGAGGAGGCCATCCGCAAGATGACATCGCTGCCGGCATCGAGGATGCAACTGGCGGATCGCGGCGTCGTCCGCGCGGGAGCCTATGGCGATCTCGTCGCCTTCGACCCGGCGCGGGTCAAGGAGCGCTCCACGTTCACCGATCCGAGGCACTACAGCGAGGGCTTCGCCTATGTCGCGGTGAACGGGCAGCTCGTCGTGGACGGCGGGCGCCTGACGAGCGCCCGCCCCGGCCGGCCGCTCTACGGCCCGGGCTGGCGCCCAGGCGGACGCTAGTCGGCGAGCTTCATCCGCCGCAGCAGCGCTGGCATCGAAAACGCTGCCGGATCCGCGACGAGAGGTTAGACTCGGGAACATGGGGTGGAGTTCGACTCCAACGCGTAGCGCGCGCGTCGACGACGCTCGCCGCACGAACGAACGCCTGGGGCGCATGGCGCGCGAGGTGCGCGCCGGCCTTCTGACGCGGCCGCTGCCGACGCTGCCGTGCAAGTACTTCTACGACGAGCGCGGCTCGGCGCTCTTCGACGCGATCACGCTTCTTCCGGAGTACTACCCGACCCGGACCGAGGAGGCGAACCTCGCGTCGATCGCGGACGATGTGGTCGACCGCGTGCGCCCGCGCGAACTGGCGGAGCTGGGGTCGGGGGTCGGCCGCAAGGTGCGCATCCTCCTGGACGCCATGCGCCGCCGCGGCCTGCTCGAGAGATGCGTGCTCTTCGACATCAGCCACGAGGTGCTGACCGCGTCGGTCGAGGCCCTCGCCGCCGACTACCCCGGCGTGGACGTTCGCGGCGTCGTGGGGGACTTTCTCGAGGACCTCGAGGCTCTCGGCCCGGGAGGCGGGCGTCTCGGTTTGTTCCTGGCGGGCACCATCGGCAACCTGCACCCCGATGAAGTGCCCGGCTTTCTGGGTGCGGTGGCCGGCCGGCTCGAGCGTGGCGACGGCTTCCTCGTGGGAGTGGATCTCGTCAAGGACCCGGCCCTCCTCAATGCCGCCTACAACGACGCGGCCGGCGTGACCGCCGAGTTCAACCGCAACATCCTGCGCGTGATCAACAGGACCTTCGGGGCCGACTTCGATCCCGAGGCCTTCGAGCACGTCGCGTTCTACGATCCGGACAACGCCTGGATCGAGATGCGGCTCCGGGCGCGGCGCAGGATGCGAGTCCACGTGCCGCACGCAGGAGTGGCGTTGCGCCTCGAGCCCGGGGATGAGATCCGCACGGAGCTTTCGTGCAAGTACAGTCACGAGTCCTTCTCTTCGCGGCTGGCCGGCACGGGCCTCGTCCTCGAACGCTGGTTCACCGATCCGCGGAAGCTCTTCGCATCCGTCCTCCTCCGCAAGCGGGGCGCGCCGGAGGTGGCGTGAACAGGGCGTGATGGCGTCGTCCGGCACGGGGCTGAAGGCGGCGTGGGACCGGAGCGACAGGATCTTCAGCCTGCTCGCGCCCGACGCGATCTGCTCGAGGCCCATCCCGTTGCGCCAGCCCTTCCTTTTCTACGTCGGCCACCTGCCCGGGTTCGCCTGGAACCAGTTGGCGCGCGGAGCCGCAGGGCGAGCCTCCTTCAATGCCCGCTTCGACGAGCTCTTCGAGCGCGGCATCGATCCGCCCGACGACGCCGAACCCGGCGTGGACGATCCGCTGGCGTGGCCATCCCTCGAGCAGGTGCTGGAGTACCGCGATCGCGTCCGTGTGGAGCTGCCACATCTGCTCGAGCATCCGGTCGTGCAGGAAGTGCTGCCCATGGTGCTCGAGCACGAGCTGATGCACCACGAGACGCTGCTCTACATGGTTCACGAGCTGTCGCCGTCGCTCAAGCGTCGACCGGCCGACTTGCGTGCGCCAGAGAGGGGCGCGTCGCCGCAACGCCGCGTGGTCCAGGTGCCGGCCGGATGCGCGCGGCTCGGTGCTCCCAGGGATGGTCGCTTCCGCTGGGACAACGAGCTCGGCGCGCTTGCGGTGCACGTGCCGGCCTTCGGCATGGACGCGCTGCCGGTGACGAATCGCGACTACCTCGCGTTCGCCGACGCTGGCGGCTATCGCGACGCGCGCTTGTGGAGCGAGGACGGCTGGGCCTGGCGCGAGCGACGCGGCCTCCACGCGCCGCCGTTCTGGAGTCGCAACCCAGCCGGCATTCGCGTCCGAACGCTGTTCGACGAAGTCGATTTCGGCGAGGCGGCGGACTGGCCGGCGTACGTCACGCACTGCGAGGCCTCCGCCTTCGCGCGCTGGGCCGGCGCCCGGCTGCCGACCGAGCCCGAGTTCCACCGGGCCGCCTTCGTCATGCCCGACGGCGAGCACAACGAGCATCCGTGGAGCGACGCGCCCCCCGGCGCCGAGCACGGCAACTTCGGCTTTCACCAATGGGGTCCCACGCCGGTCGGCTCCTTCCCGGAAGGGAAGAGCGCCTGGGGCATTCACGAGCTGGTGGGCAACGGCTGGGAATGGACGGCAAGCGCCTTCGCCCCGTTCCCCGGCTTCGAGCCGATGCCGCGCTACCCTGGCTACTCGGCCGACTTCTTCGACGGACGCCACTTCGTGATGCTCGGCGCGTCGTGGGCCACCGACCTGCGGCTGGTGCGGCGCAGCTTTCGCAACTGGTTCCAGCCCCACTATCCTTACGTGTTCGCCAAGTTCCGATGCGTCAGGGCTGCTAACATCACGCATTCATGATCGTCCGCTCGTTTCCAGTCGGACTCCTCCAATGCAACTGCACCGTGATCGGCGACCCGGTCACGAAGGAGGCGATCGTCGTCGATCCCGGTGACGATCCCGACAAGGTGCTGGCGGTGCTCCGCGAGCACGACCTGCGCTGCCGCGCGATCCTCAATACCCATACCCACATCGACCACGTGGGCGCCAACCAGGCCTTGAAGGACGCGACCGGCGCGCGCCTGATGCTCCATGAGGCGGACCTGCCGCTCTACGACCACCTGAAGGCGCAGTCCGAATGGATGGGCGGCATGATCGCGGCGCCGGTCCGGGCCGAGGTGGACGAGCACCTGCACCAGGGCGATCGCGTGAGCGCCGGCGCAATCGTCGCCGAGGTGCTCCACACGCCTGGACACACGCCCGGCAGCTTGTGCTTCCATGTGGACGCGGCGCCGCTGCTCCTCTCGGGGGACACGCTGTTCGCGGGCAGCGTGGGCCGCACCGACCTGTGGGGAGGCGACTACGCGCTGGAGATCGCCTCGATCCGGGCGCGGCTCCTCGAGCTCGACGATGCGACGCGCGTCATCCCCGGCCACGGGCCGGAGACCACCATCGGCCAGGAGCGCCGGTCCAACCCGTTCCTTCTCGAATAGCCTCGGGAGCTTCGCCATGATCCGCGCTTCAGCCGTGCTGCCGCTGCTGCTGCTCGCCACCTCTGCGGCAGCGGTGGACCTCCAGATGGTGACGAAGATCCGGGACGAGGCCTTCCATCGCTCCATGGTGATGGACACGGCTGCGTATCTCACCGACGTCATCGGGCCCCGACTGACGCTCTCGCCGCAGCTCAAGAAGGCCAACGAATGGACGCGCGACCGCTTGTCGGGGTGGGGGCTCAGCAACGGGCGCCTTGAAGCCTGGGGGCCCTTCGGCTCGGGCTGGAGCCTGGACCGGGTCTCGGTCCACCTCGTCGCGCCCACGATCCAGCCCCTGGTCGCGCTGCCGCGGCCCTGGACGCCCGGGACGAACGGTCTGGTCCGGGCCAAGGCCGTGTACGCGAAGCTCGAGAAGGAGGAGGACTTCGAAGCCTGGAAGGGGAAGCTGAAGGGCAGCTTCGTGCTCGTGGCCGCACCGATGGAGATCAAGGACGAGGACGTGGTGCCGCTCGCGCGCTACGACGACGATGAGCTCAGCGATCTGGGCAAGTACGAGATCGAGCGCCTGGACGAGAAGCGCGAGGAGTGGAAGAAACAGCGCGGCTTCCGCCAGAAGTACCTCACGTTTCTGCGCGAGCAGGGGGCGCTCGCGGCGTTGGGACACAGCCAGGCGCCTGGCGTCCTGTTCGTGACCGGCACCTCCGGCTACGAGAAAGATGGCGAGCGCGGTGTGCCCGCGCTGATCCTGATTCCCGAGCAGTACAACCGTCTGGTTCGGCTCGTGGAACGGAAGTTGGATGTGGAGCTGGAGATCGACGTGCGCGCCACCTTCCACGAGGGCGACGGGATGGGCTTCAACACCATCGCGGAGCTGCCGGGCACCGACAAGGCCGACGAGCTGGTGATGGCGGGCGCGCACCTCGACTCCTGGGTCGCCGGCACCGGCGCGACCGACAACGCGGCGGGCTGCGCGGTGATCATGGAGGCCGCCCGCATCCTCGGGGCCGTGGGCGCGAAACCGCGCCGGACCATCCGCTTCGCGCTCTGGACGGGAGAGGAGCAGACGCTCGGCGGCTCCAAGGGATACGTCGAGGCGCACTTCGCGAAGCGGGGCCCGCCCGCTGACCCGGAGGAGAGCGAGCTGTCGCTGAAGGAGCAGACGAAGCCAGGCAAGCTCGAGCTGCTGCCCGGCCACGCGACGCTCTCGGCCTACTTCAACGTGGACAGCGGCACCGGAAGGATCCGCGGCATTTACGCGATGGAGAACGCCGCCGCCGCCGCCCTCTTCGAGGACTGGCTGCGGCCGCTGCGCGACCTGGGCGCAACGCAGGTCACCATGCGCAAGGAGGGGAGCACGGACACCGTGCCCTTCGACGAGGCTGGCCTGCCGGCGTTTCCCTTCGTCCAGGACGACGTCGAGTACGTGAGCCGGACCTGGCACTCCAACCTGGACGTG
Source organism: Vicinamibacteria bacterium (assembly GCA_035251085.1). Classification (GTDB taxonomy): domain Bacteria; phylum Acidobacteriota; class Vicinamibacteria; order Fen-336; family Fen-336; genus DATFEN01. The sequence goes on from DATFEN010000147.1 coordinate 31,386, forward strand.
TACGATCGCTTGAAGCGCGAGGACCTCATGCAGGCGTCCGCCGTGGTCGCGGCGTTTCTCTACGAGGCGGCGATGCGGGACGAGCCGCTGCCGCGCGGGCCGCTGCCGCGCTGAACCATGGGCGAGCGGATCCCGGCGATCAAGCTGCTGCTGCTGCCGAAGGACACGAACGCCTACGGCACCATCTTCGGAGGCGTGATCCTCTCCCACGTCGACCTGGCGTCGGCCGTGGAGGCGCGCAAGTCCGGCAACCACCGCTACGTGACGAAAGCGATGCGCGAGGTGGAGTTCCACCAGCCGGTGTTCCTCGGCGACATCGTCAGCTTCTACACGGAGACGCTGCGCGTCGGGCGTACTTCGATCACCGTCAAGGTGGACGTCGAGGTCGAGCGCTGGTCGACGAGCGGCGCCGGCGAGCGCGTCAAGGTCACCGAGGCCGAGGTGGTGCTCGTCGCGGTGGACGAGAGGGGAGCGCCGCGCCCGATCCGGGAGGCGTGAGCGGGCTGCTAAGATCCTCCTGGTGAGCGTCGAGCCCTCCTCCCGTCGCGTTCTCAAGGTCGTCTGCCCGCACGACTGTCCGGACACGTGCGTGATGAACGTGACCGTCGAGGGCGACAGGGCCGTCGCCATCGGCGGCGACGCCGACCACCCCTTCACCCAGGGCTTCCTGTGCGCGAAGGTGAATCCGTACCTGGAGCGGGTCTACAGCCCTGAGCGCCTGCTGCACCCGCTGCGCCGGGTCGGGAGCAAGGGCGAGGGAAGGTTCGAGCGCATCACCTGGGACGAAGCGCTCGACGAGATCGCGACCCGCCTCAAGGACGTCGTGAATCGCCATGGCGCCCAGGCCATCCTGCCCTACTCCTACGCCGGCAACATGGGCTTGCTCTCGTACGGAAGCATGGACCGGCGCTTCTTCCAGGCGCTCGGCGCGAGCCTGCTCGATCGGACGATCTGCGCGAGCGCAGGCAAGGCCGGCTACAAGGCCACGATCGGCAAGTCGATCGGCTTCGACCCCGAGGCCGTGGTCCACGCGCGCTTCATCGTGGCCTGGGGCGCGAACATCGTCAGCTCCAACGTGCACCTGTGGCCGTTCGTGGAGGAGGCGCGGCGACGCGGGGCGAGGCTCGTCACGATCGACCCGTTCCGCTCCAGGACCGCGGAGAAGTCGGACCTGCACCTCGCGCTTCGGCCGGGCACCGATGCGGCGCTGGCCCTCGCGATGCTGCACGTGATCTTCCGGGATGGCCTGCAGGACGCCGACTATCTCGCCCGCTACACGGTCGGCGCCGACAGGCTCCGCGAGCGCGCGCGGGAGTGGACGCCGGAGCGCGCGGCCCCCATCACGGGGCTCGAGGCGCCCGCGATCGAATCGTTCGCCCGCGAGTACGCGACGACTCAACCGTCGGCCCTGCGCATCAACTACGGGTTGAACCGTCACGCAGGCGCCGGCATGGCGGTGCGGACCATCGCGTGCCTCCCGGCCGTCGTCGGCGCTTGGCGCCATCCCGGCGGCGGGATCCTGCTCTCGGCCTCCGGGGCGTTCCCGGTCCTCGACGACGTGCTCGAAGGCCACGCGCTCATCCGCTCCGGCACCCGCACCCTCAACATGAGCGAGATCGGCCGGCTTCTGAACGACGCCACGCTCGATCCACCCGTCAAGGCGCTCTTCGTGTACAACTCGAACCCGGTCGCCGTGGCGCCCGAGTCGGAGAGCGTCCGCCGCGGCTTCCTGCGCGAGGACCTGTTCGTCGTGGTCCACGAGCTGTTCCAGACCGACACCGTGGACCATGCCGACATCGTGCTTCCCGCGACGACGACGCTCGAGCACTACGACCTGCACAAGGCCTATGGCCACTTGTATCTGAGCCTGAGCCGGCCGGCGATCGCCCCGCTCGGAGAGGCGAAGCCCAATACCGAGGTCTTTCGGCTGCTCGCCGAGCGCATGGGCCTCGACCATCCGCTCCTGCGCGAGAGCGACGAGGCGATGGCGCGGAGCGCGCTCGACTGGTCGAGCCCGACGCTGGCCGGAACGAGCTTCGAGCGGCTCGAGCGGGAGGGCTCGGTGCGCCTGAACCTGCCCCGCGATTGGGCGCCCTTCGCAGAGGGCGGGTTCCCGACCCCGTCGGGCAAGTGCGAGCTCTTCGCCGAGAGCCTGGCGCGTTCGGGTCACGATCCGCTGCCGACGTACGTCCCGCCTCGGGAGAGCGTCGAGTCCGCTCCGGACCTGGCGGTGCGCTACCCGCTCGCGTTCATCTCCCCCCCGGCGCACCACTTCCTCAACTCGACGTTTTCGGCGCAGCCGGTGTTCGTGCGGCGGGAGAGCGAGCCTTTCGTCCACATCCATCCGAAGGACGCCGAGGTCCGCGGCATTCGCGACGGCCAGGCCGTACGCACGTTCAACGACCGCGGTGCGTTCGTCGCGACGGCTCGCGTCTCCGACGCCGCCCGTGAAGGCGTGGTGGTCGGCCTCTCGATCTGGTGGCCGAAGATGTGCCCCGGGGCTCGCAACGCCAACGCGGTGACCGGCCAGGGCCTGACCGACATGGGCGGCGGCGCGACGTTCTACGACGCGCTCGTGGACGTCGAGCCCGCCTGACGCGTGTCCAGCCTGGAGGGGTTCTACGTGGCCGCGACCGTGGTCGCGCTGCTGCAGTTCCTGCGCCTGCGCGAGAGGCGCCTGCTGCCGTTCCTGCTCGGCCTGGCGCTCCTCGCCGTGGCGCATCACCAGGAGGATTGGTTCGCCGCCCGCCCATGGCACATCGGCGCGGGCCTGGCATTGCTCGCGACTCTCTTGACGTGGAGCCCCAGGGGCCCCCGGCGTTGAGCCGCAACATCCTCATGTACGCGGCGTCCGAGACCGACGCGGACCTCCTCTACGCGACGCGCTTCTTCGCACCCGACCCGTTCCTGTTCGTACAGAAGGGCCGCCGCCGCTATCTGGTGATGAGCGATCTCGAGATCGACCGCGCGCGCAAGCAGTCGTGCGCCGGGTGGGTGCTGGCGTGGTCGAAGGTCGCGAAGCGCATCCAGCGCTCGGGCGGCGTGGCCACAGTCGCCGCGGTGATCGGCCAGGTGCTGCGCGACCTCGGCCTGCGGCGCGTCGAAGTGCCCCGCCGCTTTCCATTGGGTCTCGCGCAGGAGTTGCGAGCGGCAGGCCTGCGCCTCGACGTCGCCGAGGATCCGTTCTGGCCCGAGCGCGCCGTGAAGGTCGCTGGCGAAGTCCGCGCCATCGAGGGCGCGCTTCATGCAGCGGAGGCGGGCCTCCTGGCCGGCGTCGAGGCGCTTCGCCAGTGCCGAATTCGCCGCGATGGCTACCTGTACCGGAACGGCCGGCGCTTCACGGCCGAAGACCTGCGCGCGGCTGTGAATACGAGGATCATGGCCCAGGGCTGCGTGCCGTCGCACACGATCTGTGCCCCGGGCGACCAGGCGGTGGATCCCCACGAGGCCGGTCGTGGTCCGATCCGCGCCCATGAGCCCGTCGTGATGGACATCTTTCCGCGCTCGGAGCGGACCGGATACTTCGGCGACCTGACCCGGACCGTGGTGCGCGGCCGCGCGAGCCACCGGCTGCACGAGGTCTACGCGCTGGTTCACGAGGGCGTGCGCCTGGGCCACCGCGGCATCCGGGACGGTGCGCAGGGCCAGTCGATCCACGCCGAGATTCAGGCGCTCTTCGAGCGGCAGGGATACCGCACCGGAGTCCGGCGCGGACGCATGCAGGGGTTCTTCCACGGGACGGGGCACGGGCTGGGCCTCGAGATCCACGAGCCGCCATCGATCTCGGTCCGGCCCTCGACGCTGCGGGCCGGCCAAGTGGTGACGGTCGAGCCGGGCCTGTACTACCTCGGACTCGGCGGCGTGCGCATCGAGGACGTCGCTCTCGTGACCCGGCGCGGCTCGCGCAACCTCACGCGCGTGCCCAAGGTCCTGGAGATCTAGGCGCGTGAAGTACTGCGACGCCTGCCGCTCGCGATCGCGGGCGGGGCCCCCGTCGGCTAGGATGGTCGCCATGAAGCAGCCTCGTTTCGTCGGGGTCCTTGCGCTCGTGACCACGCTCGCGCTTTCGGCGAGATCCCAGGATCTTCCCGACGAGGGCGCGCTCGAGAAGATGGCCGCTCGTTTTGCGCCCGTGGACATCCGAGTGGACCTTGGGCAGCTCCCCGAGGGGGAGCGGAAGTGTCTGGCGAAGATGGTGGAGGCCGCGCGGATCCTGGACACGCTGTTCCTGCGCCAGGTCTCGCCCCAGAACGAGACGTGGCTGCTCGGCTTGATCCGCGATGGGAGTGCCCTGAGCCGTGCGCGGCTGCGCTACTTCCTCATCAACAAGGGCCCGTGGTCGCGCATCGAGCACAACGCGCCGTTCCTGCCTGGCGCCGGCAAGAAGCCGGAGTCAGCGAACTACTATCCGGCCGGCGCCACTCGTGCCGAGGTCGAGAAGTGGATGGACGGCCTCGCCGGCGCCGAGCAGGAGGCGGCGAAGGGCTTCTTCACGACGATCCGCCGCGGCCCCGACGGGACGCTGCGCGCCGTTCCCTACAGCCTCGAGTACCAGGGCGAGCTGGAGCGCGCCGCCGCGCTGCTCTCCGAGGCCGCGGCGCTCACCAGCCAGCCCACGCTGAAGCGCTTCCTGGAGACGCGCGCCCGCGCCTTTCTCACGAACGACTACTACGAGAGCGACATGGCCTGGATGGAGCTCGACGCCTCCCTCGAGCCGACGATCGGACCGTACGAGGTGTACGAGGACGAGTGGTTCAACTTCAAGGCCGCCTTCGAAGCGTTCATCGCGCTGCGCGACGACGCCTTCACGGCCCGGCTCGCGAAGTTCGGGGCGGAGCTCCAGTACCTCGAGGACCGCCTGCCGATCGAGCCCAAGTGGCGGAATCCCAAGCTGGGCGCGCTCGCGCCGATCCGCGTCGTCGACGTGGTGATCGCCGCGGGCGACGGCAACCGCGGCGTGCAGACCGCCGCCTACAACCTGCCCAACGACGAGCGCGTGGTGGCGGCCAAGGGCAGCAAGCGCGTGATGCTGAAGAACCACCAGGAGGCGAAGTTCGAGAAGGCGCTCGTCCCGATCTCGAAGATCGCGCTCGCTTCCGCGGACCAGGGTCTCGTCAACTTCGACGCCTTCTTCACCCACATCCTGATGCACGAGCTGGTGCACGGCATCGGCCCCCAGACGATCACGGTGGGCGGAAAGGCGACGACGGTCCGCCAGATGCTCAAGGAGGCGAACGGACCGCTCGAGGAGGCCAAGGCGGACATCGCCGGCCTCTGGGCGCTGCAGCAGCTCATGGACAAGGGCGTGCTCGACAAGCGTCAGGAGAAGGCCATGTATACGACGTTCCTGGCTTCGACCTTCCGCACGCTGCGCTTCGGCACGAGCGAAGCGCACGGCAAGGGCATGGCGCTGCAGCTCAACTACCTGCTCGACCAGGGAGGCTTCCGCGCGAATCCGGACGGTACCTTCGCGGTCGACTATGCCAAGGTGCGCCAGGGCGTCGAGGGCCTGACCCGAGAGATCATGACCATCCAGGCCACCGGCGACTACACGAGAGCGAAGGCCACGCTGGAGAGGATGGTGGTCGTGCGGGCGGAGGTACAGCGTGTGATCGACCGCCTCGCCGACGTGGCTGTGGACATCGCGCCGCGCTACGTCACGGCCGACGAGCTCGTGCCGTAGCTACACGCCGCTCTCCGACAGGAACGCGTCGACCGTCTCCCAGTAGCGTTCGTTGAGGCTGGCGCCGGCATGCGGCTCGCCCTCGGCGACCCACAGCCGCTTCGGCCCCGGGTGCGCGTCCAGGATCCGCCGCACCACGGCCTCGGGCATGCGCGGGTCGGCGCCGTCGACGATCAGCAGCAGGGGCGAGTGCAGGCGCCGCGCCGCCGCGACGCTGTCCACCTCGTCGGCGTCGAAGCCGGCACGCCACTCGGCCACCGCCACCGCCATCGGGATGATCGGGACCCAGCGCGGCAGGCCGTAGAACAGCCGGCCGTGATGCGCCATCGTCTCGCGGAAGGAGTCGTAAGGGGCCTCGGCGATCGCGGCGTGGACGTCCTCGCGGTCTGCCGCCGCGCGCAGGACCGCCACGGCCCCCATCGACACGCCCGATGCGATGAACCCGCGCCGGGCGAGGTTCTGGACATGGAGCCACTCGAGGGCCGCGCGCACGTCCTCGCGCTCACGGCCGCCGAGCGTCGTGCGCTCACCCTGGCTGCGGCCGTGGCCGCGCAGCTCGAGCAGCAACACCGTATGGCCGCGGGCCCGGAAGCGCCGAGCCACGCCCGCGTAGCTCTCGATCGAATCGCTGAGGCCGTGGACCACGACCGCGGCGGCGCGCTCGGGATCGCCGCGTAGCAGCCACGCCCGGAGGCGCAGGCCCTCGGAGCTCAACCAGATCTCTTCGAAGCCCGGCTCCGGGTCGTGGGTCGGTTGCCGATGTGGGGTGATCATCAGCGACGAGAACACCCACGGCAGCACGGCAACGACGACCAGCCCGTAGAAGGCGACCCGCAGCAGGATCCGGTCGCGGAGTCGCCCGGGACCTCGCCACACGGCAGCATCCTGCCCGCGTCAACTCCGTCTGTCCAGGAACGCGCGCGCTGTCAGCGGCTTCTTGAAGAGCGCCTCAGCACGGCGAGCACGATCGATCCCAGCAGCCACGTCACGAGCGGGAAGATGATCGCGCCCGCGACGAAGATGTGCGCCGCTACGTGGCCCCAGTTCTTGCCGTCGACAGGGAGGGGCGAGCCGCCCTGTGACGGAGGATAGAACTCTGGCACCGTGAAGATGTTGTCGCGACCCGTGAAGATCGCGAGGATGATCGCGAGCGCGACCAGGAGCTGCGAGTACACGCCCTGGATCAGGAACAGCCCGTAGAGCTCGCGATAGCCGTCGAAGCCGCTGCGCGAGAGCGTCCACGGGATGTAGACGACGCTCAGCAGCAGGACCGCCGTGGTGCTGGCGAACTTCGCGGTGCTGTCCGGCACACCAGCGAGTGACAGCCCCAGGCGTATCGCCCACACGATCGTGATCAACAACAGCCATGGTTTCAGGAGCTTCACGTACTCGGACAGACGCTTGCCGAACATGCTTGGCCTCCCTCCCTCACGCCTCGGTCGGTTGTGATCCGAATCGCGACAGTCTAACGCCTTATCCGGCCGGCCTGCGCGATAATCGCGGTCGTCCATGGACATCGTGCTGAGCCGCAGCGGCGGCGTCTCGGTCCGCGACCAGATCAAGGCTCAGATCGAGCTGAAGATCCTCGGGGGCGATTTCAAAGCGGGGCAGCGCCTGCCCAGTGTGCGTGCACTGGCGCGCCGCCTCAAGGTCCACGCGAATACCGTGTCGGCGGCGTACCAGCAGCTCGAGGACGCCGGGCATCTCGAGCTGAAGCCCGGCTCCGGCGTATTCGTGCGCAGCTCCGGCCCCAAGGCTCCCCACGAGGCACGCGATCTGGACGAGATGATCCGGCTCGCCCTGCACATGGCCCTCGAGCGCTACTCGGGCAACCAGGTGCGGGCCGCGGTCGTGCGCTGGCTCCAGGGCACGCCGCCCGACCGCATCGTCGCGATCGACGCATCCCGCGAGATGGGAGAGCTGCTCGCCCGCGAGCTGGAGGACGCCCTCGCCATCCCGGCGACCTTCTGCAGCGTGGTCGAGCTCTCGGAACAGCCCGACCGCCTGGCGGGCGCGCTCGGCGTGACGCTCCCGTACCACCTCGGCCGCGTCCGCAAGATCGCGCCCGGAGTCGCCGTGGAGAGCGTCAACCTCGAGGTTTCACCCGAGGACCGCCGCGCCGTCCTCGACCTGCCGGCAGGCGCGATCGTGCTGGTCGTCTCCCATTCACCGACCGTGCTGCCCTTCGCCTCCGTGCTGGTGCGCAGCCTGCGCGGAGACGAGCTGCTGGTCGAGGCGCGCTTGCGCCAGGCATCCACTGAGTGGCAGCGCCTCGTGAAGGCGGCGGACATGGTCTTCGCCGACGCGCTGTCCCATCCCGAGGTGAAGCGGTCGCGCCCGCGGCGGCTCCGGGAGCTGCGTCTGCTGCCGCCTTCGGTTCTCAGCCGCCTGCGCGACATTCTGACGGTCGTGGTGCCCTTGCCCGGAAACGAGAAGGGATAGTGTTCGCCAACGATCGCGCCGTCGTCTCTCGCCGCCACTTCCTCAGCAGATCCGGGGGATTCGCGGCGGCGACACTCTGCTGCGGCCGTGACGGTCTGGGCGGCGCGGCCCAGAGCATCCGCTTCGGCTGTGCCGCGATCACCTGGGACGGCGAGGATCAGCGCGCGATCCGTGACATCGCCGACGTCGGATACACCGGCATCCAACTGCGCCAGCCGGCGGTGGACGAGTGGGGCAAGCGGCCCGGGGAGCTGAGGGATCTGCTCGCCGAGCATCGCCTGACCTTCGTAGCCCTGTCGAGCGGTGATGTCTCCGTCGAACCCGCGCGCGCGGACGAGGAGCGAGCGCTGCACGTCGCGCATGCGCGCTTCCTCCGGGAGTGCGGCGGGCTCTTCCTCCAGGTCCTCGACGAGCGGCCGAAGGGCCGCGCCATCGTCACCGAGGATTACCTCCGCCTCGCGCAAGTGCTCACGGACATCGGCCGCCGGACGGCAGAGCTCGGCGTGACCCTCGTCTACCACAACCACATGGGCGGGCTCGGCGAACGGCCGGAGGACCTCGCCCGCATCCTCGAGGCCGCGGATCCGAAGTACGTGAAGCTGCTGCTCGACACCGCCCATTACCGGCAGGGAGGCGGCGAGCCGGCGCGGGCGGTGGAGGCGCATGCCGATCGGCTGCAGCTTCTGCACATCAAAGACGTCGTCAGCCCCGTGCCCGACGACCCGGCCGAGGCGTATCGTTTCGTCGAGCTGGGCCGCGGCAAGGTCGACCTCCGCGGCGTCTTCGCGGCGCTGGACCGCACGGGCTTCCGCGGTTGGGCCGTCGTCGAGCTCGACCCTTTGCGGAGGCCGGAACGCACGCCCCGGGAATCGGCGATGCTGTCGCGCAGGTACCTGGAGGAGGAGTTGGGCTTCAAGGTGGGGCACAGATGACGGACCGGCGGGACGTGCTGAGGTGGCTTGCAACAGGGGCCACCCTCCCGCTGTTGGGGCGGTTCTCGCCGGCCGAGGCTCTCGCCTTCGGACGCCGGGTCCACGCGTCGGCGCATCGACCCGGCGAGGGTTCGTGGCAGGCTCTCGACGCGCAGAACGGCCGCGTCCTGGTCGCCGCCTGCGAGGCAATCCTCCCGGCGAGCGACACGCCGGGAGCCACGGCGGCCGGCGTCGACCGCTTCATCGACACGATGCTCGCCGACTGGTACCCGGCGCGAGAGCGGGATGCCTTCCTGGCCGGGCTTCGCTCGCTCGATGCGCTCAGCCGCGAGTGTCACGGCAGGGAGTTCGCGAAGATTCCCGCTGAAGATCAAGCCGCGGTCCTCTCGACCCTCGACGAGGAAGCACAGTCGAGTGAGAAGGGACAGGCGCACTGGTTTGCGCAGCTCAAGGAGCTGACGATCTGGGGCTACTTCACGTCGGAGATCGTCGTGACACAGGTCCTTCACGAGAGTCCGCTCGGACCCGGCCGCTACGAAGGCTGCGTCCCGTTGGCCACGCACCCCGAGTCGCCGTCGTCCTAGGCTCGACATGGCACTGCCTGGAAACGAACGGCATTTCGACGCCGTCGTCGTCGGCTCTGGCATGACGGGCGGCTGGGCCGCGAAGGAGCTGACCGAGCTGGGCCTGCGCACGCTCGTGCTCGAGGCGGGGCGGCCCATCGACCCGGAAAAAGACTCCCGCGAGCACGTGCCGCCATGGCAGATGCCGTTTCGCGGCATGGGCGACCGGCGCTGGGTGGAGGCGCATCAGCCCATCCAGCGGCGCTCCGTCGAATTCGACGAGTGGAGCCACCGCTACTGGGTCGACGACCTCGAGAATCCTTACACGACGCCGGCCGACAAGCCCTTCGACTGGTTTCGCGCCCGCCAGATGGGGGGCAAGTCGGTTCTCTGGGGCCGTCAGGTCTATCGCTGGAGCGACCTCGACTTCGAGGCCAACGCGCGCGACGGCGTGGCGGTGGACTGGCCGATACGCTACCGGGACATCGAGGGCTGGTACGACCATGTCGAGCGCTTCATCGGCGTGAGCGGTCAGCCCGAGGGGCTGCCGCAGCTTCCCGACGGCGCGTTCCTTCCGCCGATGGAGCTCAACTGCGTCGAGCGCCACATGCGCGACAGCATGCGCGCCCGCTTTGGCGCCGAGCGCGTCCTCACCATCGGGCGCGTGGCCGTCCTGACCGCGCCCCACGGTGGGCGAGCCGCCTGCCACTACTGTGGCCCCTGCCATCGCGGGTGCGCGACGCGATCCTATTTCAGCAGCATCAACGCCACGCTGCCCGCCGCGCAGGCGACGGGCCGGCTCACGGTGCGGCCCTTCAGCATCGTCCACAGCCTGGTGCCGGCCCCGGGAGCTGGGCGGCTCTCCGGCGTGCGCATCATCGACGCTAGGACGCGCGAGGTGAGCGAGTACTCGGCGCGGCTCGTGTTCCTGTGCGCGTCCGCCCTCGAGAGCGCGCGGATCCTCCTCAACTCGAGGTCGGCGCGCTTCCCGGAGGGCCTCGCCAACTCGAGCGGCCAGGTGGGCCGCAACGTCATGGACCACATCAAGTGGGGCGGCGGGCAGGGCGAGTTCGAGGGATGGCAGGACCGGAGCAGCGTGGGTACGCGACCCAACGGGATCTACGTGCCCCGCTTCCGGAACTTGGCCTCGCGCGAGAGTGGATTCATCCGGGGGTACGGGTTCCAGGGTCGGGCCCGGCGCATCGACTGGCAGGATCGGCTTGCGGACCGCGGCATCGGTCTCGACCTGAAACGGCGGCTGATGGAGCCCGGTCCCTGGGTGATGAGCTTCTGGGGTTACGGAGAGATGCTGCCGCGGGAAGAGAACCGCTGCACCTTGCATCCGAACGGCGTGGACGCCTGGGGCATTCCGATCCTCCACATCGACTGCGCATGGGGGCCGAACGAGCGCGCCATGCATCGCGACATGAACGCGGCGGCGGTCGAGATCCTCGAGGCCGCTGGCGCCCGCAACGCTCGGGCCGACGCGCGCGGCCCCAGCGTGCCGGGCAACGCCAACCACGAGATGGGCACGACGCGCATGGGGCGCGACCGCCGCACGTCGGTCCTCAACGCCTGGAACCAGGCGTGGGACATCCCCAACCTCTTCGTGACGGACGGCGCCTGCATGACGTCGAGCGGCTGTCAGAACCCGTCGTTGA
>DATFEN010000118.1:0-6986 GCA_035251085.1 Vicinamibacteria bacterium
CTCGACGCGGCGGGACTCCTCGAGAAGACCGTGCTGATCGTCACGGCCGACCACGGAGAGGCGTTCTGGGAGCACGGCCACATCGGCCACAACGTCCAGGTCTACGACGAGCAGGCCCATGTCCCCCTGCTGATTCGGTTGCCGAAGGCGGCGGGTCTGGCGGGGCGGCGGGTCGCGTCTCTCGTCGACCTCGCCGACCTCGCGCCGACGGTCCTCGATGCGCTGGGTCTCTGGCGTGAGGCGCGTCCGGCCTTCGAGGGGCTGAGCCTCCTGTCCGTCGCGGCCGGAGCCAGGGGACGTTCCTGGGTCGTCACCCGCGACGGAGCCGAGGCCCCGCGCTACGCGCTGCGCGCCGACCGCTCGACGTGCATCCTGAACACCTTCGACCATTCCATGGAGTTGTTCGACCGCGCCGCCGATCCGCAAGAGACGCGAAACCTCGCCGCGGACGAACCAATTGCCACGGATGTTTGCCGCCAGGCCCTCAGGGCCTGGATCCTGGACCGCCGGCTTCGCGGTACGGCGCCCGTGGCTCAACCCATGTCCGCCGAGGACCGCGAGCGCCTCCGGGCGTTGGGTTACGTCCAATAGCTGCCGAGGGATCGAGAAATTGGAACCCGCCTCCGGGGCGGGGCGTTAATACCCCCGAAGCAGGAGACAACGGGGCCGCGACGAGCGGCCTTGAGGCGGGAGCGCATGGCCAAATCGAACGGTAAGCGTGTGCGTAAGTTCTGGTGGATGGCGGGTTTGCTGGCCATAGCCTTGGCGGGCGCCCAGGCCCTCAAGCCCAAGGCCACTGTCGAGGACGAAAAGAACAAGGTCAAGACCGCGAAGGCCGAGCTGGGCGACGTCCAAGTCCGCGTGACGGAGGTGGGCTCCGTCGAGCCCCAGGTCAAGGTGGACGTGAAGTCGGTCCTATCGGGCAAGGTGGTCGAGCTGCTCGTCCGCGAGGGCGACCGCGTCAAGAAGGGCCAGGTCCTGGCCCGCGTGGAGCCCGACGTCAACCAGGCGCGCGATCTGTCCCAGGTGAAGAACGCGGTCCACGAGTCCGAGATCGCGCTGTCCGAGGCGCACGCCACGTTCGAGCGCAACCAGGGCTTGCTCCAGCAGGGCCTGCTGTCGCCTCAGGCAGGCCTCGAAAGCGAGACGCGCTTCAAGACCGCCAGGGCCAGCTACGACGCCGCCGTCGAGAAGTACCGCATCGTCGAGGAGAGCGGCGTGCCGATCGCGCTCGCCGAGTCCGGGACGGTGCAGCGCCTCAACGTCACGTCGCCGATGGACGGGGTCGTGATCCGGCGCGGCGTGGAGCTGGGCGACACCGTGATGTCGGGCGTGTCCTCGTTCAACGCTGGCACCGTGCTGATGACCGTGGCGGACATCGCGACCATGATCGTCAAGGCGGGCGTGAACGAGGTCGACATCGGCAAGGTGCACCTCGACCAGCCCGTGAAGATCGGGCTCGACGCCTACCCGAAGGTGAGGTTCGCGGGGACGATCAAGCGCATCGCCCCCGCCGCGCGACTCGAGGAGAAGGTCAAGGTCTTCGACGTGGAGATCGCCATCGACCGGCAGGGCGCCGAGCTGCGCACCGGGATGACCGCGAACATCGACGTGATCGGCGAGCGTCGGGACAAGGTCCTCACCGTGCCCGTGGAGGCTTTGTTCCGCAAGGACGACAAGGAGATCGTCTACTTCAGGAAACCCGAGGCGCCGAAGACGGCGGAAGGCAAGGGCTTCCTGGCTTCGGTCTTCGCCGACGGCAAGAAGGACGGTCATTCCAGGCTCGAGGAGAAGGACCGCTGGAAGGAGAAGTTCGAGACGCGCGAGGTCGAGACCGGCCTCGCGAGCTTCGACAGGGTCGAGGTGACGGCGGGGCTGAAGCCGGGCGAGGAGATCGCCGTCGAGGACCCGACGCGGCCTCGCGAGAAGAAGGCTCGTGAGTAGTCCCGAGGTGTCCGGGCTGGTGCTGACGCTCGGCGCCTTGGACGTCCGCGCCGCCGCAACGAGTGCGACGCGCGTCGACGCGGCCACCGCGTCCCTGATCCGGCTCGGGGGCGTCACCAAGACCTACGACGCGGGAGAGCTCGCCGTCCAAGCTCTGTGCGGCGTCGACCTGACGGTCGAAAAGGGCCAGATGGTCGCGATCATCGGTCCGTCCGGATCCGGCAAATCCACCTTGATGCACATCATCGGCTGCCTCGACGCGCCGACCGCGGGCAGCTACTGGCTCGACGGGCAGGACGTCGCGGCGATGAGTTCGTTCCAGCTGGCTTCGGTGCGCAACAAGAAGATCGGCTTCGTGTTCCAGACCTTCAACCTGCTGCCGAAGGCCTCGCTGCTCCGCAACGTCGAGCTGCCGATGCTCTACGGCGGCATCGGCTCGGCGGAACGCAAAGAGCGCGCCCAGGCGGCGCTCCAGAAGGTGGGCCTCGGCGATCGCGCGAAGCACCGGCCGTCGGAGCTGTCGGGCGGGCAGCGCCAGCGCGCGGCCATCGCCCGCGCCCTCGTGATGAGCCCGTCCCTGATCCTCGCTGACGAGCCGACTGGAAACCTCGACTCCAAGACCGGCTTCGAGATCCTCGACCTCTTTAGGGAGATGCACGCTCGTGGCGAGACGATCGTGATCGTCACCCACGATCCGCGCATCGCCGAGCTGTGTCAGCGCGTGGTGCGCATCGTGGACGGCGCGATCGAGAGCGACTCGCTGAACTGATGCGATGAGAAAGTACCTGTCCTCGCTCTGGGAGTCGCTCGTCGACGGGATCGTCGACATCAACGCCCACCGCTCGCGCAGCCTGCTCCAGGTCATCGGCATCGTGCTCGGCGTGGCGTCGGTGGTGGCGACGTTCGGGCTGATCGAGGGCGGCAAGCGCCAGATGAACCGCGTCTACGACATGACCGGCGGCGTTCGCAAGATGCGGATCGACAACAGGCAGACGACCGAGGCCAGCCAGGGCGCCGCCGAGAAGGCGTCGAAGGGGCTGACCTACGACGATTCGCTGGCGCTGCGCCGTGACGCGAGGCTGCTGGAGATCGTCGAGCCGACGATGCAGCGTGAGGCGCTGCTGCGCGCCGCCTCTGGCTTCGAGAAGACCCTCGAGGTCTCCGGGGCGACCTGGGGATACGAGCCCATGTACAACTTCCACCCGGCCGAGGGCCGCTTCATCACCGACGAGGACCTGGCGACGAGCGCGAAGGTCGCGGTGCTGGGCTCCACGCGCAGAGAGCAGTTCTTCGGCGCGCGCCCGGCCCTGGGACAGACGATCACGATCGACGGTGGGAGCTACACGATCGTGGGCGTGATGGAGCGCAAGGAGTTCTACTGGAACTCCGCCAACGACAACGACCTCGAATGGATGAACGAGTTCGTGTTCATCCCCATCACCACGATGCTCAACCGCATGCAAGGCGACCGCACCGGCCAGAAGATCGCGTTCATGAACGTCCAGGTCCGCGACCTCAAGGACATGGACGCGGCCATGGACGAGGTCACCCGGATCCTGAGGCGGACCCACGGCGGCGTCGACGACTTCGAGGTCTTCAACCGCGCGGCCCAGATGCGGCGCATGGAGGAGAACGGCCGCATCTACGACGTGACGTTCCTCGTCTGCGGCACGATCTCGCTGCTGGTCGGCGGCATCGTGATCATGAACATCCTGCTCGCCTCCTTCAACGAGCGCGTCCGCGAGGTGGGCACGCGCAAGGCGCTGGGTGCCACCGGCGTCAACATCCTGGCCCAGTTCCTGGTCGAGAGCGTCGTGGTCACGATCTTCGGCGGCTTGCTCGGCGTCGCCCTGGGCTCCGCCTTCACGCGCGCGATCAGCAACCTCATCCAGCAGCCGGTGGTGCTGACGCCGCAGAACGCCGCCGTCGGGCTGGTGTTCGCGGTCGTGATCGGGGTCTTCTTCGGCTTCTATCCCGCCATCAAGGCCGCCCGGCTCAACCCGATCCAGGCGCTCCGGTACGAGTAGCGTGGGCTTCTGGGAATCCGTACGCACCTCCGTCGCGGAGATCCGAGCGCACAAGCTACGCTCGCTGCTGACGCTCCTCGGCATCATCCTCGGCACGACGTCGATGGTCGTCATGGTGTCGGTGATCGGCGGCGCGGCGATCTCGGTCCAGAAGGGCCTGTCGGACCTGGGCTTCGACGGCGTCATGTTCGTGACCGCCCAGGCGCCGAAGGACCGCATCGAGAAGAAGAAGCGGGGCTACTCGAAGGGGTTGCGCACCGCGGACCTGCGCCTCATCGATGCGGGCAAGGAGCTGCTCGAGGGCGCGGCGCCGGTGGTGTTCTCGCGTGAGACGGCGCTCTTGAACGGACGCAGCCTGACGCTGAACGTCGAGGGCATCACGCCCGCCTACTCCACGATCCGCAACCGGAACGTCGAACAAGGCCGCTACATCGTGGATCGCGACGTGCAGGAACTCGCGACCGTGTGCGTCATCGGCCAGCAGCTCAAGGACGACGTCTACGGGAACGAGGAGGCCCTCGGCCGCGAGATCGTGCTACGCGGTCTGCGGCTCCGCATCGTGGGGGTGCTGCGCAGCCTGGGCACGGACCAGGTGAACGACGACGAGATGGCGAAGGACAACAGCAAGCTCTACCTGCCGCTTTCGACCATGCAGAAGCACTTCTTCGGCAACGACTCGGTGATGGCATACGCCTTCAAGGTGAGGGACGTCGAGAGGCTCAGCGACGGCCAGAAGGAGGCCGAGGCCCTGCTGCGGCGCGGCCACCGTGGCATCACCGACTTCAAGGTCGAGAACATCGGCGAGGAGATCCTGCGCGTGCGCCGCGAGGTGGACAAGCTCATCTCCAACTGGACGGTGGTGCTGGCCTCGATCGCCGGCATCTCGCTCCTCGTCGGGGGCATCGGCATCTTCTCCGTGATGCAGATCTCCATCTCGGAGCGCGTCTACGAGATCGGCCTGCGCAAGAGCATCGGCGCCAGCGACGGCGCGATCTTCGGCCAGTTCCTGATCGAATCGGTATCGCTGTCGCTCGTCGGCGGCCTGCTCGGTGCGGGTCTCGGCTACGGGATCACGATGCTCGCTGGGCAGGCTTTCGAGGACGGCCTGGCGGTCTCGCCGCTCGGCCTGCTGATGGCCGCGGGCTTCGCGATCGTCATCGGATTGTCGGCCGGCGTCTACCCGGCGCACCGGGCCTCCCGGCTCGCCCCGGTGGACGCGCTGCGCGCGCTCTAGGCTCTTTGACGGGGCGCGCTCGCGCCGCTAACGTCTGTCCTTCGTGCGGGATCGCCTCAGCCTCGTCTTCATCATGCTCGGCCCGCTCGTGGCCTGCGGCTCGAGCGATCGACCGGTCCGCGGCCTCTGGACGGGGGCGGCGCGGGTGGAGGGCTCGCCGCCGACCCGCGTCACGCTCGACGGCGAGGCGCGCTGTCTGCTGTTGAGACACCGGCAGAGCGACCTCCGCGTTCGGGTCGAAGGGTCGGCTCCCGGCGGAACGCTGACGGCTCGCGCCTTCGAAGCCGACCGGGAGGCCTCTCGCCTGCTGGCGAGCACCTCGCTGTCCTTGCCGCGAGGCGCGTTCCGCGGCGAGCTCCACTTCTCCCGATCGGAGCTGGGCGAGGCGAGCTGGGTGAGCCTGGCCTTCGATCGCGCGGGGCTCACGTTCGAGGCGCTCGAGCCGATCGAGGACGCCGCCGTTCGGCGGCTCGTCGTGTTCGGCATGGACGGCATGAGCTGGCGCATCCTCGACCCGCTCCTGAAGGCCGGCCGGCTGCCCCACATGGCGGCGCTGGTCCGCTCGGGCGTAGCGGGCCCACTGCTCTCGATCAAGCCGACGCTGTCGCCGGTGGTCTGGACGACGATCGCCTCGGGTCACGGGCCGAAGGACCACGGCATCTCGGACTTCGTCGACGCGGAGCGGCGCCTGGTCAACTCCACGCAGGTGCGCACGAAGAGGATCTGGGAGCTCTTGAGCGAGCATTCTCCCGCGACCCTCGGGGTCGTGGGCTGGTTCGTGACCTGGCCCGTCGAGCCCGTCGCCGGCTACATGCTTTCGGATCGCTCGCGGCCGTGGAAATTGATGCAGAGTCGCCGTCCGCTCTCGTTCCACCCGCCGGCGCTGCAGGACCCATTCGAGGCGGTGGACCGCGCGCGGCGCGAGCGCTACCTCGCCGAGAGCGCGCGCTTCACGTCTCTGCCGCTCGATCCCGAGTGGCGCACGAAGCTCGCCGAAGGAAGTCTCGAGCGCGAGCGCATGGACGCCCTGGAGCGTCGCTTCCTGCGGGCCTATGTGCGCGACGCGACATACGCGGACGCGGGCCTCTCGTTCTACACCGCATTCGTACCGGACCTGCTGCTGCTCTACTTCCGTGGCGTCGACCACGCCCAGCACGCCTACTGGTTCGCTCGAGCGCCGCAGGAATCGATCACGCCCGTCGACGAGGCGGACCGCCGCTACTTCGGCGGCCTGATCGACAGCTACTACGTGTACCTGGACGAGGTCATCGGCCGCTACCGCGCCGCCGCGCCCCAGGGCACCTCGTTCATGATCGTCAGCGACCACGGCTTCCACAGCTTCAAGCGTCAGCACGGCGGAGAGTCGCGCTCGGTCGCCCACCACGAGCTCGAGGGCGTGTACATCGCGAGCGGTCCGCCCTTCAGGAAGGGCCGTCGCGGTGAGCAGCTCTCGGTGCTGGACCTGGGCCCGCTGTGGCTCCACCTGGCCGGCCTGCCTGCCGCTCGCGACATGCCGGGCAACGTGCCGCTCTCGATCCTGTCGTCGTCGCGGCGCGAGCGGGAGCGGGTCGCGAGCTACGGACGGCGCGACGGCCGCGCCGAATCCCGCTCGACCGAGGAGGACGCCGACCTGCTCGAGCAGTTCAAGGCGCTCGGCTACATCGGCGAGTAGTCAGGATGGGATGACCGGCTCCGATCGCGAGTTCGTAGGTTACGCTCGCGATCGGCCGACCGTAGCGCAGAGCTACCAGCGAAAGGAGCCGGTCAATGGAGAAGGATAT
>DATFEN010000152.1:0-10397 GCA_035251085.1 Vicinamibacteria bacterium
GGCGTGATCTCGCGCAGCATGAACGCCCAGCGCGCGTGTAGCGCCTCCAACAAGTCGAGCGAGAGGCCCACGGGCGCGCGGCTGGCGTCGGCGAGGTTGGCCCAGCGGTCTTCGAAGTAGGGACGGATCGTCGGCTCGTCCTCGGTGAGCGCGAGCCGCATGCGCACGTAGCTGTTCAGATGGCTGTCGGGCACGTGGTGCGCCACCTGCCGCAGCGTCCACCCACCCGGCCGGTACTTCGTCTCGAGCTGCGCCTCCGACATGCCCGCGACGGCCTGGCGCATCGCCGCCGGCAATCGTTCGATTTCGCGGATGTAGCGGGAGATGTCTTCGGGGCGGATCTCCGCCGGTTCCTCGAAGGGGCCGATCGGATAGCGCAGGTCCGGACTCATGGCTCGTCCGGAGCAGAGCCTACCTCAGAAACGTCACCCGCTCGGAGCGCCTCTCTAGGAGTCCGGGCGCATCGTGATGTCGACGCCGACGCAGCTCGCGCCGACGATGTCGCCTGCCGGCCCGCGCACGGGCGCGTAGTGGGCCTCGTAGCGGACACCTCCCAACTCGACCACGGCGGAGAGCTCCTCGCCCGCCAGCGCCCGCCGGACCGACTCACAGATCTGCCGTTGGTCCTGGTAGATGTCGAAGACGGAACGACCCAGCAACTGTGACGGCTTCAAACCGAGCGCGACGAGCCCGCGCCCCTCGCACAGCGTGAACACGCCCTGGCGGTCGACGGCCCACAGCACGATTGGCGTCGACTTGACGATGTCCTGGAGCCGGGCTGCGTTCTCCCAGAGCATCTCCTCCGCCAGCTTCCGCTCCGTGACGTCGCGGTAGTTCAGGACGATCGCGGCGACGTTGGGATCCTCCAGCCGGTTGACGCCGTCGACCTGGATCCATCGCCACGCGCCGTCCTTGTGGCGGGCTCGGAGTTCCGCCGAGACGGCGAGACCCGGGCTGGCGAGGCAATTCAGGAGCAGCCCCCTGGCGCGCTCGAGGTCCTCCGGGTGGGCCAGCTCCAGGGGGGAGTGTCCGACGCGCTCATACTCCGAGTAACCGAGCACGCGTTCTGCGGACGGCGAGATGTACTGCGTGCGCCCGTCCCTCGAAAGGAGTGCGGTCGCGTCGGCACTCCTCTCGACGAGGGCACGGAAGCGCGCCTCGCGAGAGCGCACCCTCTCCTCGGCCCGCTTGCGCTCCACGAACTGCGCGATCTGGCTCCCCACCGCCAGGAGGTTCTGGACCAGCTCGGCGTCCTCGAGGCGCGGCTGCTTCCCGAAGAACTCCATGACCCCCAGTACCTGGCCCTCGAGCAGGAGTGGCAACGCGACCGCCGTGCGCAAGCCCGCTTCGGACGCCGCCGAGCGAACCGACTCGGGGTCTCGCGAGAGATCCTGGATCCACAACGGCTCGCTTTTCTCCCAGGCGCGACCCGGCAGCCCCTGTCCGCGGGCGTGGGAGGTCGAGCGGGTCGACGCTTCCAGGCGCGCCGCCTCTGCCGAAGCCACCTGCCAAGTCTGGCCGCATCGGAGCGCGTCGCTCTCCACCGTCCAGAAGGCGCCGAAATCCCAGCCGAATCTCTCGGCGATCGCCCTCAGGATCCTCGGTGCAGCCTCCGCGACCGTCGCCGACTCGGCCAGGAAGCGCGTCACGGCGTGCTGTGCGGCCAGGATCCCTTCCGCCCGCTGCCGTTCGGTGATGTCACGGAGGAAGCCGGTGAAGAGCCGACTCCCCCTGAGCAGAATGGGCGTGATGGCCACCTCCACCGGAAACTCGGATCCGTCCGCGCGCAACGCCGTCATCTCCACGCGGCGGCCCAGGACCGGCCCCTCGCCGGTGGCGAGGTATCGCGCGAAGCCTCGGTTGTGCTGCTTGCGAAGCCGCGGAGGGATGATCAGGTCCACCATCCTTTTCCCCATCACCTCGTCCTGGGCGTAGCCGAACGTCCTCTCGGCCGCAGCGTTGAAGTCGAGGATCCGCCCCTCCTGGTCGATCGTGACGATGCAGTCGAGGGAGGCCTCGAGGACGGCAGCCTTGCGCGCCTCGCTCGCATGCAGCTCCGACTCCCACTGATCCCTCTCCGCCGTCGCGCGGGACCGAAGGGCGGCGGTGCGCTCGTTCGTGCGAGACCGCCGGTCCGATTCCACGAAGGCCCGGATTCGATCACGCGCGTCGCCGCGGAGGACCAGGAACTTGATGCCGCTCCTGGAGACCGCCTCCTGTCGGACCACCTGCCCGACGACCTGCACCCCCTCCTCTTCAGTCCCAGGCAGCTTGAACTGAAGGTCGACGTTCGTCCCCACTTCGAGTCGGCGCCTCGATTCGAGCAGGATGCCGTGGACGCTGATGTTGAGGGCGAGCCCGTCGCCGGTCTCCGGATCGGCGGGAAGGCCGGACCAGTCGCGGACGCGCACCGCAACTCGGGACTCGCGGCGGTGTGGGACGTTCAGGAGTTCCCAGAGCCGGGCGTCCCACAGGGCCGGATCCATTTTGTCCGACAGCACCAGATTGACGCCGGCCTCGCGCAGAGGCTGATCGTCGAGAACCGCGTCGGCGCTCAAGAGGGCGACGATCGCCGTGGAGCGGGTCCTGGGATCCAGCCGCAGGCGGCGAACCAGCGACGGTATGTCGTTCCCGTTCGTCTCGGCGATGACGACCAGGTTCGGCCGAACCCGGCTCGCCGCCTCGAGGGCTTCCGCCGGACCACGGGCGAACGTCCGCTCGACGTCGTTCCTCCAGAGGACGGTCCGAGCGAAGAGTGGCTCGAGGTCGGCCGACGAGACGAGCAGGGCTTTCCGCACGGAACGCGAGGGATCCCGGTTATCTCGGCCCCAAGGCCAGGATGCCCAGAGGCTCGGCGGGGACCCGGGCCCCCGTGATCAGGACCGACACGGGCTGCGGCGCAGCGGCGGCCGGCGCAGGGAGCGCTGCCCCGAGGAAGAGCGGCGCAACGCACCGCGTCATGGAGTCTTCCTAGCGAGATGGTTCGTGCCCGAATCCTACTCCTTTGGGAGGTCCGGGTTCTGCGCCGCGAGCTGGGCCCGGATCGACGCCGGGATCGGCTGCGAGCGTTGAGCCTTGAAGTCGTAGTAGACGCAGACTTTGCGCGCCTCCGCCAGCAGCCGGCCCGACGCCGTCTCTTCGACGCGCAGTTCGAGCGCGAAGGACGAGCGGCGGACCGAGACGCAGCGCACGCCGACGCGCACGGCTTCTCCGAAGAAAGCCGGCGCGCGGTAATCGATCTCGGTCCGCGCCAGGATCAGGTCCAAGGCCTCGAGGCCGTCGCGGCGCGTGACATCGAGCCACCAGCCGAGCCGCGCCGATTCGAGGTAGGTGACGAAGGTCGCGTTGTTCACGTGGCGCATCGCGTCGAGGTCGCGGAAGCGCACCTCCGTCTCGTAGGTGAAGGGAAAGCCGTTCAACACTCCTCCTTCTCGGCCTCGGCCAGCTCCTCCTCGACGACGCTCGCCCACTGCGCCAGGATCGCGTCGGGACAGCGCTCGAGCCCTTCCTCGGCGGCGGCCAAAGCTTCCTTGAAGCGCCGCAGCTCGCGCAGGCACCACACGAGCGTCAGATAGACGGCCGAGGCGTAGCGGAAGTTGTCGCCGAGCGGCAGCAGGGCGTGCGCCCGCTCGGCGGCGCGGAGCGCCTCGTCGTCGCGCGCCAGGGCATGGAGGCACCGGGCCAGGCCGTCCCACGTCTCGGCGGATTCCGGGGCGAGGGCCGCGGCTCGCTCGTGGAGCGCGAGGGCCGCCTCGCCCTCGCGGCATTCGAGCAGCAGCGCTGCGCGGAGCAATAGCGCGGGCACGTGATCCGGCTGCGTGCGCAGCAGCTCCTGGAGCGCGCCGAGCGCGTCCTGCGTGTGACCGCGAGCCGCGAGGAGCCGAGCGTCTTCGAAGGCCGTGGCCACGGCCTACCGGGGGATGCGAACGCGGGGGAAGAAGCGGTGGACGTAGTCGCGCAGGGCATCCTGTGTGCTCTGGAACGCCAGCTCGTCCCAGGGGATCGACTCGGGCGGAAAGGCCTTCACGTCCTCGGCCTCGTCGCCCACGATGAGCTCGCCGCCCGCGACGTCGGCCGCATAGACGACCACCGCGACATCCTCGCCCGGAAACGAGTAGACGTCGAGGATGCCGGTCAGCGTGACGCGCAGCCCGACCTCCTCCCAGGTCTCGCGGACGGCCGCTCCGTGAACGGTCTCGCCGCGATCCACGAAGCCCCCCGGGAACACCCACTTGCCCTTCTGCGGATCGATCGCACGGCGCAGCAGCACCACGCCGCCGCCGAGCATCGAGATCGTGCAGGCGGCCACCCTCGGATCCAGGTAGAACACGAAGCCGCATTGCGTGCACACGAGGCGAGGCGGGTCGTTCTCCTTGAGGTCCCGTTCCTCGAGGGCGCCGCCGCACTCCGGGCAGAAGCGGAACGCGGCGCTGCCGTGACGGTGGGTCATGAGCCTGCCGATTATAGCGAGCTTCGAGTACACTCCCGGCGATGATCGCGGGCGTCCCGAAAGAATCGCTGAGGGGCGAGCGGCGCGTGGCGCTGGTGCCGGGCAACCTCACGCAGCTCAAGAAAACGGGCCTCGACGTGCTGGTCGAGGCGGGCGCCGGCGTCGCGGCGGGCTTCCCCGATTCGGCCTACGCCGAGAAGGGCGCGAGCGTCGTACGCGACGCGGCGGACGTGTTCGGGAAGGCCGATGTCGTGTTGCGAGTACGCGCGGTCGCGGGAGAGGCGGCGGCCGATTTCGAGCGGCTGCGCAAGGGGCAGGTGCTGGTCGGCCTTCTGGACCCCCTCGCCAACCCCAAGGCCATCGCGGCGCTCGCCCAGCGCGGCGTCACCGCCTTCGCCCTCGAGCTTGTGCCGCGGATCACGCGTGCCCAGGCGATGGACGTGCTCTCGTCGCTCGCGACGGTGGTCGGCTACAAGTCGGTGCTGCTCGCGGCCGACACCCTGCCCCGTCTGTTCCCCCTCCTGATGACCGCCGGCGGCACGGTCCCCGCGGCGCGCGTGTTCGTGATCGGCGCGGGCGTCGCCGGCCTGCAGGCGATCGCCACGGCCCGCCGTCTCGGCGCCGTGGTCGAGGCCTACGACGTGCGTCCGGCGGTCAAGGAGCAGGTCGAGTCCCTGGGCGCGAAGTTCGTGGAGCTGCCCCTCGAGACCGGCGATGCCCAGGACAAGGGCGGCTACGCGAAGGCGATGGACGACGATTTCTACAAGCGCCAGCGCGAGACGATGGCGCGCGTCGTGGCCGCGAGCGACGTCGTGATCGCCACGGCGGCGGTGCCCGGCAAGAAGGCGCCCGTCCTGGTCACAGGCGACATGGTCGCGGCCATGCGCCCGGGGTCGGTGGTCGTGGACGTGGCGGCCGAGCAGGGCGGCAACTGCGAGGTCACGCAGGCCGGAACGACGATCGAGCATGGCGGCGTGACCGTGATCGGCCCCGTCAACGCCGCCGCGGCCGTGCCGACGCCCGCCAGCCAGATGTACGGTCGAAACCTCGCGAACTTCCTCGGCCTGCTGGTCAAGGATGGGGCGCTCGTGCCCAGCTTCGAGGACGAGATCCTGCGCGACAGCCTCGTGACGAAGGATGGCGAGGTTGCCTCCGCCCGGGTGCGGGAAGCGCTCGGGCTGCCCGCGCCGGTGACCGCGTAGGGAGTAGCGGCGGCTGCTGGTCCTCGTCCGTTTCCATGAGATCGCGCTCAAGGGCAGGAACCGGCCCTTCTTCGTCGAGAAGCTCGTGGAACATCTGCGGCGCGCGACCGTCGATCTCGGCACCATCGCGGTCAAGAGCTATGCGGGGCGCATCGCCCTCGAGGCCGGTGAGGGTGTCGCCTGGCCGGCGCTGCGCGAGCGCATCGAGCGCAGCTTCGGCGTGGCCAACTTCTCCCGCGTCCACGCATCCCCGCGCGACCTCGAGGGCCTCAAGGCCCGCGTCCTGGAGCGCGTCGCGGACGACCGGTTCGCGTCTTTCCGCATCACGGCGCGTCGCTCCGACAAGGGCTTTGCCCACCGCTCCGCCGACATCGGCCGCGCGCTCGGCGCAGCGGTGGCGGCGGCGACGGGGGCCCGCGTCGACCTCGACGAGCCCGAGCGCACGATCTGGGTCGAGGTCCTCCACGACCGCATCCTGTTCTCCTTCGAGCGGCTGCCCGGGCCGGGCGGCTTTCCCGTCGGCGCCTCGGGCCGTGTCCT
The DNA here is from genome assembly GCA_035251085.1 of Vicinamibacteria bacterium. Classification (GTDB taxonomy): domain Bacteria; phylum Acidobacteriota; class Vicinamibacteria; order Fen-336; family Fen-336; genus DATFEN01. The sequence goes on from DATFEN010000152.1 coordinate 6,193, forward strand.
GGCCCTGCTCTCCGGCGGCATCGACTCCCCAGTCGCAGCCTGGCGGCTCATGAAGCGCGGCTGCAGCGTCCAGCTCGTCAACTTCCACGCCTTCCCGCTCCAGGACCGCACGATGATCGACAAGGTGCAGGAGCTGGCCCGGGTGCTGGTCCGCTGGCAGCTCCGGGTGCGGCTCCTGCTCGTGCCCTTCGCGCCGGTGCAGCAGGAAGTGGTGGCCGGCTGCCCCGCGCAGCTCCGCGTCGTGCTCTACCGGCGCTTCATGATGCGCATCGCCGAGGCCCACGCGCACCGGCTGCGGGCCAAGGCGCTTGTGACCGGAGAGAGCGTTGGGCAGGTGGCCTCCCAGACCCTCGACAACATCGCCGCCATCGACGAGGCGGCGCAGCTGCCGATCCTGCGGCCCCTCGTCGGGATGGACAAGCAGGAGATCACCGAAGCGGCGCAGGCCCTGGGGACCTTCGGGATCAGCACGCTGCCCGACCAGGACTGCTGTCAGCTCTTCGTCCCGAGGAGCCCGGCGGTCGCCGCGCAGCTCGGCGCGCTGCGCGAGGCGGAGCGCAGCCTCGACGTCGCGGGACTCGTGCAGGCAGCCGTGAGCGCGACAGAGGAACGCCGCTTCCAGTACCCGGCGCTATAATCGCGCTGTCCACGTGAGCCACAGGGCACTCTTCGCCGAGCTCGTGTCTCGCCCGGAGGCGGACATCGATTTCGCCCATGCGGCGCTCCTGATCGCCGCCGAGGAGTATCCGGCCATCGACGTGGCGAGCTACATCGCGCGTCTCGACGCGCTGGGCGACGCGCTGAGCGCCCGGCTCGGCGCCGAGCCCGGCCCCGAGGACTGCCGCGACGCGCTGAACGGCCTGCTCTACGAAGAGGAAGGATTCCACGGCAACACCAAGGACTACTACGACCCGCGCAACAGCTTCCTGAACGACGTGCTCGACAGGCGCACCGGGATCCCGATCACGTTGTCGGCCGTGTACATCGAGGTCGCTGCGCGCGCTGGCATCCCGGTCGAGGGCGTCTCGCTGCCCGGCCACTTCATCGTGAGGCTGCGGACGTCGGACGGGGGCATGCTGGTGGACCCGTTCCACTCCGGGATCCGGCTTTCCGAGAAGGACTGCCAGAAACGCCTCGACCGCATCTACGACGGCAGGATGAAGCTGTCGCCGGCCATGCTCGCCTCCTGCGGGCCGCGGGCGATGCTGGCGCGCATGCTGCGCAACCTGAAGGTGATCTACGTCAAGCGCGGCGACCTGCAGCGAGCCGTCTCCGCCGCGGACCTGCTGCTGGCGGCGAGCCCCGACTCCCACGACGAGCGGCGCGACCGCGGCCTGCTGTACGCCGCCCTCGACTGTTACGCATGGGCGGTGCGCGACCTCGAGGGATACCTGGAGCGCGTGCCCCACGCCAAGGACGCGGCCGCGGTCCACGCCAAGATCGCGGACATGAACCGGAAGGCGGCGCGCCTCAACTAGAAGGAAGGAGAGCGATGAGCCATATCAAGGCGATCCAGGACCTGTTGGGAGCCGAGGGAGAGTCGCTGTTGCGGCATAGCTGCACGGGAGTCAGGAAGGAAAGCCTGCACCTGCCCGGGCCGGATTTCGTGGACCGCACCTTCGCCGCCAGCGACCGCTCGCCGGCCGTCCTGCGCAGCCTCCAGCAGATCCTGGGCCACGGCCGCCTCGCCGGCACCGGCTACATCTCGATCCTGCCCGTGGACCAGGGCATCGAGCATTCGGCCGGCGCTTCCTTCGCGAAGAACCCCGACTACTTCGATCCCGCGAACATCGTCGAGCTCGCCATGGAGGGCGGCTGCAACGCCGTGGCCTCGACGCTCGGCGTGCTGGGCGCGGTCTCGCGAAAGTACGCCCACAAGATCCCTTTCATCCTGAAGGTCAACCACAACGAGTTCCTGACCTACCCCAACAAGTTCGACCAGATCTTCTTCGCGCGCGTGAAGCAGGCCTTCGACATGGGCGCGGTCGCCGTGGGGGCGACGATCTACTTCGGCTCGAACGAGTCGGGCCGGCAGATCGTCGAGGTCGGGGAGGCGTTCCAGGCTGCCCACGAGATGGGCATGGCCACGGTGCTGTGGTGCTACCTGCGAAACAGCGCCTTCAAGACGAAGGAGAAGGACTTCCACGTCTCGGCCGATCTCACCGGCCAAGCCAACCACCTGGGCGTGACGCTCGAGGCCGACATCATCAAGCAGAAGCTCCCCGAGAACAACGGCGGCTACAACGCCTTGTCGTCGAAGGAGAACCCCTACGGGAAGATCGACAAGCGCGTCTACACCGAGATGACCACCGACCATCCGATCGACCTGTGCCGCTACCAGGTCGCGAACTGCTTCATGGGCCGCTCTGGACTGATCAACTCGGGCGGCGCGTCGGGCGAGAACGACTTCGCCGAGGCCGTGCGCACGGCGGTCATCAACAAGCGCGCCGGTGGCATGGGGCTGATCTCGGGCCGCAAGGCATTCCAACGACCGATCGCGGAGGGCGTGAAGCTGTTGAACCACATCCAGGACGTCTATCTCTGCAGCGACGTGACGGTTGCCTGAGCCTCCTCGGTCGGCGGAGGAGATGACGATCGCGGACGCGGCTCCAGCCGCGTCCGCGCGCCCCTCGCCACGGCTCCTACTCCTGTGGCCCTTCTGGAACCAGGGAGAGAGGCGGCTACGAACCGGCTGGCGCATCTCCGCCTTCCTCGGGCTGCTGTGGCTCCTGTTCGCGTCCACGCGGGCGGCCGGCCTCGGCGTGAGCGCTGACCCGGTCGACGCGGCAGGGTGGCGCTTCCTGCTGCAGGTTCTGGCCGTCCTCCTCTGCACGCGATTGCTGGATCGCCAGGGGCTCGCCGAGCTGGGGCTCCAGCCGTCGCGGGCCTGGCTCGCGGACTTCGGCTTCGGGCTGCTGCTGGGCGCGCTGTTGATGAGCGGCGTCTTCGGGCTCCAATGGGCCGCGGGCTTCGTGGTCGTCGACGACCTGCTGCGGACTCCGGACGGGACGAGCTTCGCTGCCGCCTTCCTGCGTATTCTCGGCGCGCTGGTGGCCGTGGGCCTCTACGAGGAGATCGTCGCGCGCGGCTACCTGCTGCGCAACCTGGCCCAGGGCTTCGCGTGTCGCTGGCTGCGGCCGCCCGCCGCCATCCTCGTGGCCGCTCTGCTGTCTTCGGCGCTGTTCGGACTGGGCCACGCCGGCAACCCCAACGCGACGGCCGTGTCGACCGTCAACGTAGCGCTCGCCGGAGCGCTTCTGTCGCTGCCCTACCTCCTGACGGGACGGCTGGCCCTCTCGATCGGCCTGCACATCACCTGGAACCTGTTCCAGGGCGCGGTCTACGGTCTTCCCGTGAGTGGACTCGCGCTCGCGACGACCGCGATCGCCGCGACCCAGGTCGGGCCCGCCGAGGTCACGGGCGGTTCCTTCGGCCCGGAGGGCGGCCTATCCGGACTGGCCGCGATGGCCGCGGGCGCGGGCCTGGTGGCGTTTTGGACGCGCGAGCGCGAGGGCCGCATAGCGCTGCACGCACCGCTCGCCGAAGCCCGCGCCGCCTGAGGCCGCTCGAGGAATCGCTCCAGGATTCTCAGCCACCGAGAGCCCATCATCGTGCCGGCGCGCCCTCCGGCAGCGCATCGCGAAAGCCATGCGCCAAGAGCAGCAGCAGTAGTGATGCGCCTCCCGATGCAAGCGCCATCGCCCGGTAGCCGACCGCGGCGAAGACCACGCCGCTGCCCAGGGCGCCGGCCGCCGATGCGGTGCCCATGAGCAGGTCGTTCATCCCCTGCACGCGCGCGCGCTCGACGGGCCGGAGCTGGCTCGCGAGCAGCGCGGAGCCCGCCACGTAGCACAGGTTCCAGCCCCATCCGAGCAGGAACAAAGAGACGGCGAGCGGCACGACCCGCGGCGAGAGCGGCGCCAGCAGGCAGGAGAGCAGCAGGACGAGGGATCCGGACACGATCGCGACGCGCGGGCCGCGGGCATCCGTCATCCGACCCGAGAAGACGGACAGCGCGTACATGCCGACCACGTGCGACGCGATCACGAACGAAATGTCGTGGAGCGCGTGGGCGTGGTCTTTCATGTGCACGCCGGTGATGACCATGAGCATCACCATGATGGACTGTGCCAGCACCAGCGTGGCGATCGCCACGCGCGCGCCGGGCTGGCGGGCGATCTCGCCCAGGCGGCGCGCCCTGGCCC
>DATFEN010000156.1:0-2195 GCA_035251085.1 Vicinamibacteria bacterium
AGATCATCCAGTCGAGCCTGCTGCTGTGCCTCGCGTGTCCGACGTTCGCAGGCGACGCTCCGCCGCTGCTCCTGCAGCATCCTTCGTTGTCCGCAGCCGAGATCGCATTCGACTACGCCGGCGAGATCTGGACCGTGCCGCCGCAGGGAGGGAAGGCTCGCCGACTGGCCAGCGGTCAAGGCCAGCTCGCGTCGCCGACCTACTCTCCGGACGGCGCTCTGCTCGCCTTCACGGGCCTATGACGGAAACACGGATGTCTACGTGGTCTCCGCCCCTGGAGGCGAGCCGCGTCGGCTGACGCACCATCCCGGCGCCGACGTCGCGCTGGGCTTCACGCCCGATGGCCGCAGCGTGCTGTTCCGCTCGCCGCGGGCGAGCGTCCGCGACCTCGAGCAGCTCTACACGGTGTCGGTCACGGGCGGGCCGCCGACGGCGCTGCCGCTTCCCTCGGGAGACGCCGCGAGCTACTCGCCCGACGGCCGGCGCCTCGCGTACGTGCCGTACTTCCAGTGGCAGCCCGCGTGGAAGAAGTACCGGGGAGACCAGACCACGCCCGTCTGGATCGCCGACCTGGCGGATTCAAGCATCGTCAAGGTCCCACGCGACGGCTCGAACGACAAGAACCCCATGTGGGTCGGAGACACGATCCACTTTCTCTCCGATCGGAGTGGGCCCTTCACCCTCCACGCCTACGACACGGGGACACGTGCGGTGAAGCAGGTCGTCGCGCCCGGTGACGAGCAGCGTCTACGCCGCGGTCCTGCGCAAGGACCTGCCGTCCGCGGTCGCACCCGAGAGCGACGAGGCGACGGACGAGGGAGAGAAGCCCGAGGAGAAGACGGAGGAAAAGCCAGACGCTGCCGGAGCAGACAAGAAGCCGGATAAGAAGGAGGCGAAGAAGCCTCCCGAGCCCGTGCGGATCGACTTCGAGGGCCTCGACCAGCAATCGTGGTCCTGCCCATCGACCGGGCCAATTACGTAGCGCTCGAGGTGGGCGCCGACAACGCCCTACTCCTGGTGGCGAACCCGCTGGTGCTGAGCGACGAAGACTACGTGGACCTCGAGAGCCTGCCCAGCCAGCAGGTCGTGCGTTACGACGCGAAGAAGAGTAAGACCGAGACGATCATCGCGAAGCTCGACGGCGGATCGCCCATCTATGGCGGACTCGTCACGTTCGTGCTCTCCGCGGACGGCTCGAAGATGCCTCTTCTCTCAGGGCAAGAAGTGGTCGGTCGCCGACTCCGAGAAGGCGCCCAAACCCGAGGACGGGGCTTTGAAGACGGAGGTCGAGGTCGCGATCGATCCGCGCGCGGAGTGGCGGCAGATGTACCGCGAGGCCTGGCGCATCGAGCGCGACTTCTTCTACGCGCCGAACTTCCACGGGCTCGACCTGAAGCAGGCCGAGCGCGTCTACTCGGCCTTCCTCCCGGGCATCGCCAGCCGTGAGGACCTGAACGCCCTGTTCCGGGAGATGACCGGCCACCTCGTCGTCGGCCACACCTTCGTCGCGGGAGGCACGGAGCCGAAGCAGGACAAGGTCGGCGTGGGCCTCCTCGGGGCCGACTACCGCGTGGTGGACGGACGCTACCAGATCGCGCGCATCCTCAAGGGCGAGAGCTGGAACCCGAAGCTCAAGGCCCCGCTCACACAGCCGGGCGTCGTCATCAAGGAGGGCGAGTTCCTCCTGGGCGTGAACGGTCAAGATCTGCGAGGCGACGACGACCTGTTCCGACACTTCCAGGCCACCGCCGAGCGCCAAACCGTGCTCAGGGTGGGGCCGCGCGCGGACGGTTCCGGGGCCCGCCAGGTCACGGTGGTTCCGGTCGCCTCCGAGGAGGGCCTGCGCCTGCGCACGTGGATGGAGGCGAATCGCGCGCGCCTCGACGAGCGCACGGGCGGGCGCGTGGCGTACGTGTACGTCCCCGACACTGGGTCGGGCGGCTTCGCGAACTTCAACCGCTACTTCTTCTCCCAGGTCGGCAAAGAGGCGATCATCGTGGACGAGCGCCGCTCCGCGCTGGGGACTCTACAGCGCCGAGGGGAAGTGGGAGATCGAGAACGTCGGCGTCTCGCCCGACGTCGAGGTGGACCAGGACCCTGCCCTCGTCAGGAAGGGTCAGGACCCTCAGCTCGAGAAGGCGATCGATGTGATCCTCGAGCTGCTCGCCAAGGCCCCGCCGGCCCGACTCACGCGA
>DATFEN010000165.1:0-3616 GCA_035251085.1 Vicinamibacteria bacterium
TGACGCCAGATGTCAGGTCGGCATCGCCAGGCTCTCCGCACGAAAGGGAGAAGCCTGATGCCCAGAAACCAGGTCGCCCTGCACCTCGCCGTGTTCACGGGACCCGCCTGCGGAGGAGAGGCTCCACCAAATGTCCCACCCCCGTCACGCCCACGACCGCTCCCGTCTGGAGCGATTTCCCGACGACTTCATGTTTCAGTTGTCCGCTGATGAGGCCGCCCTCTAAGGTCGCAAACTGCGACCTTAGATGCAAGGTCGCGCGGTCGGCACCGAAAGTACCTGCCCTACGCTTTCACCGAGCAAGGCGTCGCGATGCTGTCGAGCGTCCTGCGCAGCCCCAGAGCTGCCCGCTGCCAGCGATAGCCCGGTCGTGTCCATGACGCACCGCCACCTTGCGGCAACGCGGGGCAGGGCCTAGCGTCCTCATCGAGAGGAGGAGAACCGCGATGCCGCCGTCTCCGCAGGAGCTGACCTTGATCCTCGGCCCGCCGGCCGACCCCAGGATGCGCGCTCTGTTCGATCGCCTGCAGGAGTCCATCAAGGCGGGGCATTCGCAGGAGGCCGCGGTCTGCGAGCGGATCCAGGCCGAGTACTTCGGCGACCTGTTCCGTCCCGAGGCCGGAAGGCCCTCGATCATGGACGAGCTGCTGTCGGCGGTCCTCGGCCTGGCCGTGCGCATCCGGCGCCATGAGCTGCGGCTCGGGCGCGCCCGTGGCGCCTGGGTGCCCTGCCTGACCCTCGCGCGCCGGGACGTCGAAGCGGATGACGGCTCGTCGCTGAGGTTCCCGCCGGCCGACGATGGCGCTCGCGACGCGCTGGCCGCCGCCATCGGAAAGCTGCTGGGTCTAGACTGGGTGATGGCCTTCACGCACTGACGACAAGACCATGAAGCACCTCGGCATCTGCACCGAGATTCCGCTGCTGATCACGCCCGGCGCCTCGTCGCTCCCACGCTGGACTCGACGCGACTCCTCTCTCGGGCGGCTATTGAGGTCGCCGTGGGGGCATCGAGCGCTCCCGACGTGGCGCGGCGGGCCGATCCTGGGCTCCTGAGCTGCCGTCTTGACGCGCCCGCGACGGGGATCAAGGATGGGGAAGGCGGGCCGATGCCGGCGAACCTTTCGCCCGAGTACAGGAGCGCCGAGGCCGCCTACCGCGAGGCACGGGAGCCTCGGGAGCGGCTCGAGCGTTTGCGGGAGATGCTCAGCGCCATCCCGAAGCACAAGGGGACCGAGCATCTCCAGGCGGAGATCAAGTCTCGCATCAAGGATCTGACCGAGGAGCTCGGTGCGCCGCGCAAGGCCGGCGGGCACACCGGCCCCGTCCTCGTCATCCGCCCCGAAGGGGCCGCGCAGGTCGCCTTGCTCGGGCCCCCCAACGCGGGGAAGTCGCGCCTCCACGCCCGGCTGACGGCCTCGCATGCGGTCGTTGGACCATACCCGTTCGCGACCAAGTTGCCGCTTCCAGGGATGCTCGCCTTCGAGGACGTGCACATCCAACTCGTCGACCTGCCCCCGATCACGCGGGACTTCATGGAGGCCTGGCTGCCCGGGGCCCTGGAGCAGGCCGACGGCGCACTTCTGATCGTGGACCTTGCAGAGGCCGACTGCCTCGAGCAGGTGGAAGCCATCCGGCACCGGCTCGCCGACAAGCGGATCAGCCTGTTGGAGGACGGGGCGCCGGCAATGGCGGAGATGGAGGACGATTCGCTCGATCCCTTCCGCTCCCGTCTTCCCACGCTTCTCATCGCCAACAAGTCCGATCAGCTCCGGGACCCGCAATCGGAGCTCGAGGCGTTCCTGGAGCTGGAGGGCGTTCGCTTCCCGGCCCTCTCCGTGTCCGCCGAGACTGGAAGCGGCCTGGACGCGGTCGGACCTCGGCTGTTCGAGATGCTCGGGATCGTGCGAGTCTACACGCGCGTCCCAGGCCACCCTGCGGAACACGACCGACCGTTCACACTGCGTCGCGGCGCCACGGTGCGTGACGTCGCTCGCCTCGTCCACCGAGGCCTGGCCAGTGGGCTGAAGCACGCCCGCCTGTGGGGCAGCGCCGGGTTTCCGGGCCAGCACGTGAGCCCGGAACATCTGCTGCGCGACCGCGACGTGGTCGAGCTGCACTGGTAGCAGCGGCTCAACACACGAAAGCGGGGAGGCGGGCCGGCGAGTATCATGCCCGCTCAGCTCGTGAGCGCGGAGCGTTCCGACATCGACGTCGCCACCCGGGCGGCGATGCTGTGCGCCGGGGCCATGATCGCGCAACAGGTCGGCGTCAAGGCCACGCGTGACGCGCTCTTCCTGTCGAGCTTCGACGCGTCCGCCCTGCCGACGATGGTCATGGCATCGGCGGTGGTCTCGATCGGCTTCGTGGTCCTGGCGGGCCGCCTCCTGGCAGCGCTGGGCCCGGCGCGCTTGGTGCCCGTGGCTTTCGCCCCGAGCGGGGGGATCCTCGTCGGCCTGAGCGCGCTGGCGGCGGGGGCGCCGCGGGCCGCTGCCGTGGTCACCTATCTACACGTGGCCACGTTCGGGGCCGTCCTGATCTCGGTCTTCTGGTCCCTCGTGGTCGAGCGCTTCGACCCGAGGGCCGCCAAGAGTCGCGTCGCCAGGATTGCCGGCGCCGGGACGCTGGGTGGGGTATTGGGCGGCGTCGCGGCCGAGCGTATCGCGGCCACCTTGGGCATCGGGGCCGTCCTTCTATTCCTCGCAGCGCTCCATCTGTCGTGCGCGTACGCGGTCCATCTCATGCGGCGGGCTGGAGAGGGCGGACGGTCGTCCACGACGGCCCCGTCAGAGCCGCGCGAATCGGCGGCTCGACTCTTCCGCGAGGACGGCTATCTGAGATCCGTGGCGACCCTCGTGTGCCTGCTGTCGGTGAGCGTCGCCCTGATGGACTATATCTTCAAGACGCGTGCGGTCGCGGCCTACGGCGTCGGCGCCCCGCTGCTGCGCTTCTTCGCGGCGTTCTACACGGCGACCGCCCTGCTCGCCTTCGTCGGACAGATCGGCTTGAGCCGACCGGCGCTCGAGCGCCTGGGGCTGGCGAACACGGTCGGCACGCTGCCGCTGAGTGTTGCCGCAGGCGGCATCGCGAGCCTGGTTGCTCCCGGCCTCGCGAGCGCCGCGGGACTCCGCGGCGCCGAGGCCGTCCTCCGCGGCGGACTCTATCGCCCCGCCTACGAGCTGCTGTACACGCCCTTGCCGCCGAGGGAGAAGCGAGCGACGAAAACGTTCGTCGACGTCGCCCTCGAGCGTTTCGGCGACATCGCCGGCGGCCTGACGACTCGCCTCGCGCTCGCCCTGGCGCCGCAGGGCGCGAGCGCGGTGCTCTCGGGCATCGTCGCCGCCTTGGGCCTGGCCGGCGTCATCGTTGCGCGGACCCTGCAACGGGGTTATGTGCGCGCCCTGGAGCGGAGCCTCCTGTCGCGCGCCGTGGAGCTCGACCCCTCCGAGATCCTGGACGAGACGACGCGAGCGGTCGTGCTGGTGACGCAGGCGGGACGCGCGGTCGAGGGGCAGCGGCCCGCGCTTCAGATGCCCGTGCTCGGGGCCGCCGACGCGCTGGACACCGGGCTGTTCCTGCTGGCCCCGGCGACGAGGGCGCGGCCGGCGCGCTCGCGCCC
>DATFEN010000177.1:0-2245 GCA_035251085.1 Vicinamibacteria bacterium
GAGACCGTGCCCGATCGGATCCTCGACGAGGCGGACGGCGTGGAGTTCGTGGACCTCCCGCCCGAGGAGCTGCTCAAGCGGCTGGCGGAAGGCAAGGTGTACCTGCCGGAGCGCGCGGCCGAGGCAGTGAAGAAGTTCTTCCGGCGCGGCAACCTGCTGGCGCTTCGGGAGCTGGCGCTACGCCGCACGGCCGAGCACGTGGACGCGGACGTGCGCGACTACCGGCGCGTGCACGAGATCGAGGCGACCTGGCCCGTCAGCGAGCGGATCCTCGTCTGCGTGCGGCCGAATCCGGAGAGCGACCGCCTGGTGCGCGCGGCCCGGAGGATGGCGGCACGGCTCAAGGCCGAGTGGATCGTCGCCTATGTGGAGAGCCCGGCTCAACCGCCGCTCTCGGTCGAGGAGCGGCGGGCCCTCGCGCAGACCATGCGGCTCGCCGAGGAGCTGGGCGCTGAGACCGTCTCCCTCTCCGGCGCCAGCATCGCCGAGACCCTGCTCGAGTTCGCCCGCCAGCGCAACGTCAGCCGGGTGGTGATCGGCAAGCCAGTGCATTCGCGTCTGCGCGACCGGCTCAAGGGCTCGCTGCTCGACGAGATCGTCCGCGACAGCAGTGGGATCGAGGTGATGGTCATTCCGGGGGGGCAGACGCTGAGGACGGCGACCAAGCCCGAGGCCAGGAGCACGCGGGGCAGGGTGCGGCGCTACTCCGCGACCCTGGCCACGGTGCTCGCCAGCACGCTGGTGTGCGGGGCGATGTTCGGGCGCTTCGACAACTCGAACCTGATCATGGTGTACCTGCTCGGCGTGGCCTTCGTCGCGGCCCGTTACGGCCGCAAGCCCTCGGTGCTGGCCGCCGTCCTGAGCGTAGCGGCCTTCGACTTCTTCTACGTTCCGCCGTACCTCACGTTCGCGGTCTCGGACACGCAGTACGTGGTCACCTTCGCCGTGATGCTGGTGGTCAGCCTCCTGATCAGCACGCTGGCGGTCCGGGTCAGGAAGCAGGCCGAGGCCGCGACACAGCGCGGGCAGCGTACGCAGGCGCTGTTCGACCTCACGCGGGAGCTGGCCACCGCCACGACTGCCGCGCAACTGGCCCGCGTGACGGCGCGCCACGTGGCCGACCTGCTGCACGGCCCTGCGGAGCTGCTGCTGCCCACGGGCGACGGGCGTCTCGCCCCTGCCCAGGAGCTCGCCATGAGCGAGGTCCGCGAGGCGGCCGTGGCGCAGTGGGTGTTCGAGCACGGGAGACCAGCCGGTCTCGGCACCGACACGCTGCCTGGCGCAGCGGCGCTCTACCTGCCGCTGCGCGGCGCGCGCTCCATGCTCGGAGTCCTCGGGGTCCGCCCGGATGAAGCGCTCATGCCGCTGGCGCAGGATCAGGTGGAGTTGCTCGAGACGCTGGCCCACCAGGCAGCATCCAATCTCGAACGCGTGCGCCTCGCCGACGAGGCGGAGCAGGCCCGCGTCGCCACGGAGGCGGAGCGGCTGCGCAACACGCTGCTGAGCTCGGTGTCGCACGACCTGCGCACGCCGCTCGCCGCGATCACGGGTGCCGCCAGCAGCCTGGTCTCGGGAGCTCGACTAGCCGAGGGAGCGGAGCGCGAGCTGAAGCAGACGATCCTCGAGGAATCGGAACGTCTGAACAGGCGCGTCGCGAACCTGCTCGACATGACTCGCCTGGAGGCGGGCGCCTTGGAGCTGAACCGGGAATGGGTCTCGCTCGAAGAGCTCGTCGGCTCCACGCTGGCTCGCCTCGAGCGACTGCTCGCCGGGCGCCCATGCACGACCCAGCTGCCGCCGGACCTCCCCCTCGTGAAGGTGGATGCGCTGCTCCTGGAACAGGTCCTGGTCAACCTCGTCGAGAACGCGCTCAAGTACACGCCGGCCGGCTCGGCGATCCGGATCGCCGCACGAGCGGAGGACGCCGAGACGATCCTGGTCGAGGTGCGCGACGAAGGGCCGGGCTTGCCGCCGGGATCCGAGGAGCGCGTCTTCGAAAAGTTCCGACGCGAGGAGCGCGGACGCGGCGGGTTCGGCCTGGGCCTGGCCATCTGCCGCGCGATCGTGGTCGCGCACGGCGGCCGAATCTGGGCCGAGAACCTCCCAGGCCGCGGAGCCGCATTCAGCTTCACGCTGCCTCTGGAATCCACACGCCCGGAGCTCCCCGAGGAGGCCCTTGAACGCGAGGCCTGACGCTGCTGACGCGCCGAGAGCGGCCGTCGTGCTCGTCGTCGAGGACGAGCCT
>DATFEN010000194.1:0-4438 GCA_035251085.1 Vicinamibacteria bacterium
GTCCTCGAGGATTCGGGCGGAACCCTGAAAGCCTGCGGCCGGCGCCCGCGACACTCCTTGCGAGAGCACGACCTCGCGGTTCGCCTCGAACTCCGGATCGAGGAGCCCTTCGAGCGGCCGTTCCGCAACTCGGGCGCCCGAAACCACCAGTGCTCGTGGCAGCGAGCCGGAGACGCGGTGGAGCCTCATGTCGTCGACGAAGGGGCCTCGAAAGCGCCGCTCGAGCGGCAAGTCCGACCCCGGGTCGTGAAGTGCGAGCACCTGGCTCACGGCGCCCAGCTCGAGAAGCCGCGCGAACGCCGGCGTCCCCTCCGACCTCAGCGCCAGGCTGTTCAAGCGGGCGAGCGGCGTCGGCTGGATTCCGAGCAGGTCCCGTCCATAGCTGTCCCTTATGCCGTATGCGGCGCCCACCGGCGGGAGCAGATAGAGCCGCTGGCCCAGAGCCTGGAGCCATGGCGCCGACGCCGGGACGCCGGCGACGAGGTAAGGGGCGTCGCGTCCCAGCCTTTCGCGGCTGCGTCCGGGCAGCGCCTGATAATCGTCGACGAAGAGGCGCCGCCCGTCGCTTTGATCGAGGACGTCGAGGACTTCGGAGCGGGCCGTGAAGAATCGGAGCGGCGCGGTGGGGTTGAGAGAGCGGTGCATCCAGGCGGCCGGCGCTACGGCGAGGACGGCGAGACCGACTACGGCCGCGGGATGCCGGCGCGCCAGCGCCAGCAGTACGAAACAGGCCAGGCCGGTCGCCGCGGTCACCCACAGCGCTGACGAGAGCGGCTGCAGGGCCGGCTGGCTGGTTCGGCTCGCGACGATTGCGCTCACGAGCGCCGCGAGAGTCAGGAGCAAGACGAGAGCGGAGGCCAGACGTGGCGTCCGGCGAGACGCCTCGCCCCGCAGCACGTCGTAGCCCAGTCCCGACAGCAGGGCCAGGGCCAGAACGCCGACGACGAGGATCTTCGAGGGGAAGCGCACGACCGCCAAGAACGGGAGGAGCGCCACCGCGGCTGGATGGAAGACCGCGTGTCGGCCGAGGGCCAGGAGCGTCGCGACGACGAGGCTCACGGCGAGGAGGCCCTCGCCGCGCCCGCGCCGCCGCTCGATCGCGACGAGGCCGAGAACCAGGGCTGGCAGGCCCACGAACACCGACAGCAAATACGGCTCGCGCCCCTCGAAGAGAGCCTGTGACCACGACGGCGTGAGCGACAGATCAGCCCAGGACACCGGGACGATCGTCTGGGCCAGGCTGGCGGGATGGAGCGACCAGTACGTGCGCTCCTGGACGGACTGGGTCCAGCGCTCGGAGCGTGAGGCCAGATCGGCCGAAGGAACGAGCTGGGCAGCCGAAAGGCCGAAGGCGAACAGCGCAGCCGTGGCAGCGGTCCAGAGCCTGCGAAGCCGCTCCGCGCCCGTCGCCAGTGAAACCAGACGCACGCCCACCAGCGCGGCGGAGAACGCTCCGGCCAGGACGGCGAAGTCCGGCGAGCCAGCGAGGACCGCGGCCGCGACCGTCGCGCCCCATGCGAGCGCCCGCCGTGGGCTCGGCGCATCCATGGCTCGCAGCGTGGCGTCGAGGATCCAGGGCATCCAGGCGGCGCCGGCCAGGTGGTTCCAGGCGTTGCCGAGCGAGAGCAACGGGCCCGAGCAGGTCCAGACCAGGGCAGCCAACAGAGCGCCGCCGCTCTTGGCGCCGAGTCGTCGCGCCAGCGACCACGTGCCGAGCCCCGCGAGGAGCAGATGGGCCATGAGGTAGATCGTGTAGTAGGTCCAGGGACGCATCACGAGGTTGAGCCAGGTGGGCGGGTACAGCACCTGGGCGTTGGCGTTCGCGAGCATCGGCTGACCGAACGAGACCCATGGATCCCACAGCGGCAGGCTGCCGGAATGCAGCGTCCTCACGAAGCTCTCGACCTGCCCGAACCACTGGAGGTGCAGGTCGCGCGCATAGAAGACGCGGCCGCCGAAGACCGCCTCGCGGCAGAAGTAGAGGGCGAGGATGGCGAGGCCGAGCATCGCCTGCGCGCGCGGCTTCATGCGCGCCGCCGAAGGAGCGGGAGCAGAGCGGCCAGTCCCGCCAGCGAGGCGATGCCGCCCGGCACGAGGCCAGGAGGCACATAGCGCAGCTCCAGCGCGTGCTCTCCGGCCGGGATCTCGACCGCACGGAACGCGAGGTTGGCGCGGAGCACCTCGGAACGACGGCCATCCACCCGCGTGCGCCAGCCGGGATCGAAGGCATCGCTCAGGACCACGAAGCCTGGCTCCGAGAGGCGGACGTCCAGCGCGATGCGGTCCGGACGCCAGTCCTTCACGTCGACTCGAGACTCGAACGCCGCTGCGGCGGCCCGCGCTCGCCCAGCTGGAAGCACGAGCTCCTGCGTCGGATCGAAGTCGGCCGAGCCGATGATCCCCTCCGCTTCGGCATCGCTTGCGATGCGGGCTCCACCCACCGCGTACACACGGGGAAGCGGGGCGGGAACGGCGAAGATCCGGATGGGCTCGCGAAACAGTCCCGGCTCGGTCGTCGGTGGCCCAAGCACGCGGGTCCATGCGGCTTCGTGAAGCGTCAGCACGTGGGTCACGGCGCCGAGGCGCAGCAGCCGCGCGTGCGCCTCGCCGTCATTTTCGAGCTCCCGCTGGTGAGCGACGAGCCGCCGCAGGGCGGGAGGGTACAAATCCACGATGTCCACGTCGAAGCTCCCGCGAACGCCGAAGCGGCCTGCGGTTGGCGGGTTCAGATAGTCCAGCACGCCCAGGACGAGCGCGGCGTCACGCGGCCAGCCCTGGGGCACGCGAGCGAGGGCGTAGACCTCGGCGCCGGGATGCTCGCCGTGGTCCGAGGGCAGTCGGATCGTGTAGTCGTAGACATAGACACGGGCTGCGTCCAACGCGCCCAGAAGAGCCAGCGGAGAGGGCCGCGACGTGAAGAGGTCGACGGGCGCGGTGGGATTGAGCCGATGATGGGTCCAGAACAGATCGAGGCCGGCGAGGCATGCGACGATCAACGCCTGGCGCGCAGGCGAGAGCCGCAGCGTGAAGGCTGCGGCGGTGGCGAGGCATAGCAAGGCGCCGCGCAGCGCGAGGAGCGTCCCGCGAGCGAGCGGCGCGTCCGACGACAGTGCGCCCCAACCGTCGAATGCCGGCACCTCCTGTCCGCCGCCCGCGAAGAAGCGTGTGCTCGGAAAAGCGAGCGCCGCGGCGCACGCCGCGGCCAGCAGAGCGAGCAGCAGCGCCGACCACCGCGCACGCCGAACCGGTTCCAGCCGTCCCGACGCCAGCGCATCGAGGCCCAGCCCCGCCAGCACCGCGACGGCCAGCGCCGTGACCAGGAGCGCCTTTTCCGGGTAGCGCAGGACACGCAGCGGCGGCGCGATCAGCATCAGGAGCTGATAGACGGGCGCGCGCTGTCCCAGCGACAACAGCGCCGCCGAGCCCGCCAGGACCCAGGGCACGACGCTGCGGCGGTCGAGCCCCGCGGCCGCCGCGAGCACGAGCGCCAGCAGCCCACAGTAGATCGACGCCAGATAGGGCTCTCGGCCTTCGAAGAGGGCGTCTGCCAGATTCGGCGAGAGCGGGAGCTCGAACCAGCGCATCGGCAGCCCCAGCTCGAGGAGGCGCAGCGGATGGAGCGTCCAGGGCGCGAGGGCTGTGGAGGTCCAGCGCGCGGAGCCACGAGCCAGCTCGAGGGTGGGCAGCCACTGCACAGCCGAAAGCAGCAGGCCAAGCGCGCACCCCGCCAGGAAGCGTGCCAGGCGGGCGGCGCGTGAGCCGGGGGCGACGAGCCTCGAGATCGCGATGACGCCCATGACGAGAGCCGTCACCGCGGTGTAATCGGGGGAGCCGGCGAACACCTGCAGCGCCAGGGCCAGAGCGAGCACGGCCACCGGCCGCCGGCCTGGCTCGGCGAGCACCCGGTCGGCGCAGGCCAGGACGACGGGCATCCAGGCGGCCCCGGCCAGGTGGTGGAACTGCCAGCCGAGCGAGACGAGTGGCCCGCTGCAGAGCCACAGCGCCCCGGCCCCGAAAGCAGCGGCCGTGGCCGCTCCCATCCTGCGCAACAGCGCGTAGGCTCCGCAGGCGGCGAGCACGAGATGGCCGCACACGAACCAGGTCTGGTAGTGCCACGGCTGGACGACGAGGTTCAACCATGTGGTCGGGTAGAAGACGGCGGCCCGCGCATCCGCCAGCAGCGGTTGGCCGAAGCCGCGCCATGGATCCCAGACCGGCCAGGAGCCGGCGGCGACGCTGCGCACGAAAGCCTCGACCATGGGGTACCAGACGAGGCTCAGGTCGCGGCGGAACAGCACGCCACCCGACAGGGTCGCGTCGTGAAGGAGCGCCACGGCCAGCGCCGCGTAGCCCGTCACGACGAGGACGCGGCGGCGTCCGCTGTCCACTACTGATAGACCCAGTAGCGGAAAGACGCATAGCGGCCCGACAAGGTCAG
>DATFEN010000229.1:0-4071 GCA_035251085.1 Vicinamibacteria bacterium
GGCCCCTGCGCCGCCGCGCCGCAGCGGCAGCGCGATGCCGCTGATCGTGCTGGGCGTCGCGCTCGTGGCGTTCCTCGCCGTCGCGGCTGTCGGCGCGTGGTTCCTGTTCCTGCGAGAGACCTCTGGCTCGCAGGTCGTCGACCAGGCCGCCCGGGACGTCGGCACGCTGCCTTCGGCGACGGCCCCGCCGGAGACCACATCGCCGCCCCACACGGATCCTCCGGCCACCGAGGCGCCCTCCCCGATAGCAGAGCCCACACCCGTGACGACGCTCCCGCCGCCGGTCACGACGCTGCGCATGGCCGGAACACGCAGCACTGCGCCCCCGACGACGGTTCCTCGCGCGACCCGACCGGCCCCGCCCGAGCCCGCCGAAACCGCCGGCGAAGGCGGGTCGTTCCTAGACGACGTGCCGGCCGAAACCGAAGCGGACGGCCGCGATGCGGGCAGCCGCGTGGCCGAGGGCTTTCGCAGCGGCAGCACCTCGAGCGGCAATTTCGGCGCGACAGGACGCTTCCAGGCGCGCGAGCGTACCCCACGCAACCTGGCGCCCACGGAGCGGCCCGCAGTCGGGACGATGCGTCACATCATCGATGCCCAGGAGTCCTTCCACAAGCGCAACAGCCGATACGGCGACCTCGCGGAGATGAAGCAGGCCGGGACGCTGTTCCTCGACGTTCCCTTCCAGCCGAACGGGTTCATCCGGCGCGGCTACCGCTTCGAGGTGTCCTCGACAGGCTCGGGCTTCCGTGTCGCCGCGATCCCCGTGGCGGGCGGCGGCCGGCCGTTCACGGCGGACGATTCCGGAATCATCCGCGCCGGCGTCGACTAGAAGCGCTCGGGGCGCGCGTCGACCAGGTACGAAGCGACCCGGCCGAAGAACTCCTGGGCCCAGCGCACGTCGCTCTGCGTGAAGTCGGGGCCGGCCTGGGCGGCGGTCTCGCCCTTGCGGCTGATCTGAGCGACGCCCACGGCGTTGCTGCCCTGCAGGATCGGGACCGCGATCATCTTCTGGATCGGCAGGACCCGGTCGCGCAGCTTCACGCTCTCGAAGAAGGCCACGTGCTTCACCATCGGCACGTTGTTCATGGCCTCGCCGCTCTTGCGACCCAGGATGTTGACCGCGATCGAGTCGCGTTTGGTGACCGGGATCGTGCCCAGGTCGGCGAACTTGCGGGGCGCGGCGAAGCGCAGGTGCTTGTTGTCCGAGGTGACCATCAGGATCGCCACCTCGTCGGCCTTGCAGCCGAACGTGCCGACGACGGTCTTGACGACGCGCTCGGCCATGTCGAGGAACAGATCGCGCGGGTTCGCGACGTCGGCCTTCTTCGAGGCCATCGCCGCGAGGAGTTCGAGAAGATCGTCCAAGCCCGTTCGTCTCTTCGAGAGGACGGATTATACACTGGCCGGCGTGTGCTAGATTCCGTCGGTGATCGTCCTGACGACGATGGGAATCTGGGCCGTCGCGGCCGCGCTGTTCGCGTGGGGCGATCTCCCCGGCCGCGTCAGGCTCGCGCTCGCGCTCACGGTTTCGGTCGCGGGCCTCGTGTTCCTCGTGCTCGCCACGAGCACGGAAGGCTTCCGGGAGACGCAGTCCACGACCGTCTTCCTGGTCGGGCCCCCGCAGGTGACCGGCCTGGCGTCCGCCTCGGCCAGCCTCCCCTATTACGTTCTGACGGGCTTCTGCCTGCTCGTCGGCACGCTCGGCGTCGTGGCCAGCGACGCGACGGCGCAGCTCGTCTCGCGGCGTTTCCTGGCGTGGGCCGTGGTGGTGAGCCTCACCGTGGTCGTGGTGCGGTTCCTGCTGGAGAAGGCCGCGGCGCCCGCGGACTGGACGCGCGCCTTCGGCGTCTTCTGGCTCCCGCCGGTCGTCGGCGCATGGTTCTACCTGCGCGGCCGCGCCCAGGGTGCCGGGGCGAGACGCCTGGCCTCCTGGCTTCTGGTGTACGCCCTGATCGTGCGCGGCGTCGTGGCCGCCCTCTACGTCGTCGCCACGCTATTCCGCCTCGGCTCCCATTTCGACTTGTCGTCGGTCACGTGGGCCGAGGGCTTCTGGGGTCGCGTCTACCACTTCGAGCCCGGCTCCTTCACCCAGCTCGCGAGCCTCGCCCTCGTCCCGCAGCTGATCGTGTGGCCTCTGTTCACGGTGGCGGCGGGCTTCCTGGGCGCGGGGATGGTCGCGGTGCTCCGGCGAGCGGCACCGAAGGCCGATCTCGCCGCCGGCATGGCCCGGTAGCTACCGCATCGGGCAGAGCGTCGCACGGGTCCCCTCCCCTGGCCGCAGCGGCGGCTGCCATCGTCGAACGTCGAGCACACGAGGCCGGCCGTGCAGTCGTCGTCCGACGAGCGGGCCTCGCACTCCTCCTTGCTGGTGCAGGCGGCCAGGCCCGGGGCGAGCGCGAGCAGGATCGGCAGGCGTGCGTGGCGCATCCCCGATTGTGGCACCGACGGGGTGCGGAAGGCGTTCATTTGACGGGTTTTAGGACGCGATGATAGTCTGACCTTTCTTCTTATGTCGTCCGTTCAGGACCTGAAGTCGACGCTCAACCTGCCGCAGACTGGCTTCCCCATGAAGGCCAACCTGCCGCAGGCGGAGCCGCGCCGCATCGAGAAGTGGAAGGCCGAGAAGCTCTACGAACGCGTGCGTCTGGCGCGCAAGGGCCGGCTCACGTTCGTGCTGCACGACGGGCCGCCCTACGCCAACGGCAACATCCACCTCGGCACCGCGCTCAACAAGATCCTCAAGGACGTGGTCGTGCGCAGCCGATCGATGCAGGGCTTCGACGCGCCCTACGTGCCGGGCTGGGACTGCCACGGCCTGCCGATCGAGCTGAAGGTGGACAAGAACCTCGGCGCGAAGAAGCGGGAGATGTCCGCTGCGGCCTTCCGCCGGGAGTGCCGCGCCTACGCGGAGAAGTACCTCGCCATCCAGCGGGACGAGTTCGAGCGACTCGGGGTCGCGGGCGAATGGCAGCAGCCCTACACCACCATGGCGCCGCAGTACCAGGCCACGATCGTGCGCCAGCTCGCGACGTTCGTGGAGAAGGACCTCGTCTACAAGGCGAAGAAGTCCGTCCACTGGTGCATCTCGTGCCGGACGGCGCTCGCCGAGGCGGAGGTCGAGTACGACGAGAACCACGAGAGCCCGCAGGTCGACGTTCGCTTCGCCGTGGCTCCGGCGGATCAGGCGAAGCTGGTAGCGCGCTTCCCGGCGCTCGCCGGGAAGAATACGTACACGGTCATCTGGACGACGACGCCCTGGACGCTGCCTGCCAACCTGGCGATCGCGCTACACCCGGAGCTCGACTACGCCTTCTATCCCGTGGCGGGCACGAGCGACGCCTACCTGATCGCCAAGGGCCTGCGGGACGAGAGCGCCGGGCGCTGGAAGCTGGAGCTGGGCGAGCCGCTCGCCGAGGCGAAGGGAGCGGAGCTGGAGGGCGTCCGCTTCCGCCACCCCTGGATCGATCGTGACTCGCCGGTCGTGCTGGGCGACTACGTCACCCTGGAGGCCGGCACCGGCGTTGTGCACACGGCGCCCGGGCACGGCTGGGACGACTACCTGACCGGGATCAAGTACGGCCTGGAGATCTACTGCCCCGTGGACGAGGCCGGCCGCTTCCTGCCGGAGGTCGAGCAGTTCTCGGGCAAGAAGGTGTTCGACGCCAACCCCGAGATCGTCGCATTTCTGAAAGAGAGCGGCGTGCTCGTCGCGTCGGGCAAGGCGCGGCACTCGTACCCGATCTGCTGGCGCTGCAAGCACCCGATCATCTTCCGGGCCACGGAGCAGTGGTTCATCGCCCTCGACAAGGACGGCTACCGGCAGCGCGCGCTCGACGCGATAGCGCAAGTGCGCTGGTTCCCGGCCTGGGGCGAGGAGCGCATCCGCAACATGGTCGCGAGCCGGCCCGACTGGTGCATCTCGCGCCAGCGGCTCTGGGGCGTTCCGATCCCGGCCTTCTACTGCGAGGCCTGCGACACGGTCCACCTCACCGCCGAGCTTGCCCGCGGCGTGGCCGACGCGTTCGAGAAGGACTCGGCCGACGTCTGGTACGAGCGCGATGCGAAGGA
>DATFEN010000235.1:0-9979 GCA_035251085.1 Vicinamibacteria bacterium
CAAGGCCGTTCCCTGCGGCCTGATCCTGAACGAGCTCATCACGAACGCCCTCAAGCACGCGTTCCCGGATGGCCGGCCGGGCACGATCCGCGTGGAGCTGAAGAGGGTCGACGGCGATGCGCTCCGGCTCGTGGTCAGTGATGACGGCGCTGGCCTGTCCGTGGGCATCGACGTCGAGAGGTCACCTTCGCTGGGCCTGGACCTCGTGCGGATGCTGGCGAAGCAACTGGACGCAGCGCTGGAAGTCGGAAGGACGCGCGGGACGTGTTTCACTTTGACGGTTCCGCTGGAGCGCTAGGTGGCAGATCCCGAGACGCGAGGCGTCCTCGTCGTGGAGGACGAGAGCATCGTCGCCCACGACATCCAGCAGACCCTGACCGATCTGGGCTACGACGCGTTCTCCATCGCCGCTTCCGCGGAGGAGGCCATGGCCCGAGCGGCCGAGCGACGTCCGGACCTCGCCCTCGTGGACATCCGCATCAAGGGCAAGCTCGACGGGATCAAGACGGCGCAGCTCCTGAAGGAGCGCTTCGGAGTCCCGATCGTCTACCTGTCGGCACACGCGGACGACGCGACGCTCGAGAGGGCCACGCAGACGGGTCCGTACGGCTATCTCGTCAAGCCCGTCAAGCCCGCCGAGCTGCGGAGCACGATCGAGGTCGCGCTGCAGAGGCATCGGATGGATACGCCCAAGTCCTCGTCGGCGCGCCCGACGGCGCCTCGTCCGAAGGCACAAGTGGTCCGAGCGCCAGGTGTCCGGGCCGTGCGACGCCAGCTCGCGCAGATCCTGAAGAGCGCCGACTTCGACGCATCCCGGCGTTCCCGAGAGTTCCTCAGTTTCATCGTGGAAGAGGCGCTCGCCGGCCGCGGAGAGGTCCTGAGCCAGTCCGCGATCGCGACGCGGGTGTTCGGCCGCAGGGACGACTTCGACGCGATCGTGGACCCCATCGTGCGGATCCAGGCCGGGCGGCTGCGACGGTCGCTCGAGCGCTATTACCTGCTCGCGGGGAGGCATGACCCGGTGCGGATCGAGCTGCACAGGGGAGCATATTTGCCAGCCTTCCGCCGCGCGAGCACGCGCGGGACGGAGTCAGCGGAGACCGAGGCTGCGGCGAAGCCGGCCATTGAGGAGACCGTGGCGGTGGCGGAGCCGGCGGTGGAGAGCTGGCCCACGGTTGGCGTGCGGCCGTTCGAGGCCGCAGGCGCCGAGCCCGAGTTGGCCAGCCATACGCCCCGTTTCAACGACGAGCTGGAGAAGGAGCTGGGACGCTACCGCGACCTACGGATCGTGCGGCTCGAGAAGCAGGGGACGCGCGCCTCGCGTACCGAATCGCGCTTCACCCTCCACGGCTCGATCCGCGTCGCGTCGGGTGGCTGGGAGGTGACTGCGCGGCTCGAAGACTCCACGAACGCCGAGCAGCTCTGGATGGACGCCTACTACACGACTGCAAAGGCGGGCCGCCGGGGTGGATCGCTGGAAGACGTCGCCCGTGTCATCGCGGCCCGCGTCGGATCCGAGGAAGGAGTCGTCGTCCAGACGCTCGCGGCCGAGCTGGCGCTGGGCAAGCCGGTCGGGCCCCCGGCCTGTGTCGCCATCCTGCGCTCGTACAGGTTCTTCTTCGCGCGCGAAGGCAAGAGCTTCGCAGAGGTCCTGGACGCGCTCCGACAAGCCGTGACCACCGACCCCGAGAGCAGCCTGGCCTGGACGCGGCTCGCCCGCCTCTACCTCGCGAACGCCACCCTCGAGCTCGCGAAAGTCGATACGCCGCTCGAGGATGCCCTCACCTGCGCTCAGAACGGAGTGCGCCTGGATCCGACGAGTCGACGGGCCCGCTGCATCCTCGCGGCGATTTGGCTCGTGAAGGGCGAGCTGGCCGCTGCACGGTACGAGGCGCAAGAGGCCCTGCGGCTCAGCTCGGACTCGCTCGTCTACCTCGAGATGATCGGCTGGGTCCTGACGCTGGCCGGGGACTGGGATCGAGGCGCCGCGCTGGTCCGCGAAGCCGTCGAGCGCAACCCGCACCATCTCCCCTACGTCAACCACGCCCTCTGGGCGGACCACCTCCGACGCGACGAGTTCACCGCGGCCTACGAAGCGGCCATGGGCTATCGGGACGGCGCGTTCTACTGGCGGCCGATGATGCGAGCCTGCTGTCTCGGCCACCTTGGCCGCGCCCAGGACGCGCGGCCGGAGGTGGCCGAGCTGCTGCGGCAGAAGCCCGATTTCCCGAGCCGAGGCCGCACGCTGATCGGCCACTACATCAAGTTCGAAGACATCCAGGAGCGCATCGCGGACGGGCTTCGTCGGGCCCATCTGCGGTTGGACTGAAGTCGCTCCTCTCGAGCTCCTAAGCCACGGCCAGCGAGCCGAGCCCTGCGGCCAGGATCAGGAGCGTCGCCAGGAGCAGCCGCCTCCGCAGGGGCCGGCTGCCGAGCGCCACGACGAGCCCGCACTTCACCATCGTGTTGGCGACCGCCGCGATGGCGATCGCACCCACGGCGGTCGTGGGGTCGCCGCCCTGGCGCGCGAAGTCCGCCATCGACAGCGTGATCGCGTCGACGTCGGTGAGCCCCGCGAGCGCGGCCACGACGTAGAGGCCGCCTCCGGGGAAGTAGTGCTGCGTGAGCTTCACCACCAGGGTCACGGCGGCGAACACCAGGCCGAACTTCGTCGCGGCCATGAGGCTGAACGGGTTCTTCAGCGGCACCGCCGCGGCCGGCCTGGATTCGCCCGATTTCTCCGCCACGCTCTGCCGATAGGACACGGCCGCGACGAGCGCCGCCACGATCGCCATGACCGAGAACGGCACGAGCACGCGCGCCACGAGGCCGGGGTTCACGACGGCGACCTCGATCACCACGCGGGCGAACATCACGACCCACGCGAGGAGGGCGCCCGCCGCCAGCGCATTGCCCCGCGCGGGAGTCGGCGCCTCTCGGCTCTCCCGGGCGAAGGAAAGGCTCACTGCGGTCGATGAGACGAGCCCCCCGGTGGCGCCCGTCACGAGCGTCCCGCGCGCACTGCCCAGCCAACGCACGGCGACGTATCCGACGAGCGACAGGCTCGAGATGAGGATGACCAGCAACCAGAGCTTGTATGGGTTCAGGGCCTCCCAGGGGTCGACCGACCGGTCGGGCAGAAGCGGGAGCACGATGAAGCTCGCGATGAGCAGCTTGAGGCCGGCGTTGATGTCGTCGCTGCCCAGCTTGCCGACGAGCGTGTGGAGCGGCTGCTTGAACGCCAGGACCACGGACGTGACGATCGCCAGCGCCACGGCGTACTCCGGGAACCCGTACATCACCATGCCGCCGAGCAGCGTCACCGCGATGGCCGCCACCTCCGTGGTCATGCCGACGGAGTCCTCCGGGCTCGCCCGGTTCTCGAGCACGTAGCCGATCAAGACCGCCGACGCGATGGCGGCCAGGGTGGCCACGAAGATCCAGGGCGTCGAGAGCTTCAGCGACAGCCACGCCGAGACGGCGCCAGCCTCGGCCAGCAGGATGAAGGTCCGCAAGCCCCCGACGGCCTGCGGAGATGGGCTGGCCTTGTGCCGCTCCCGCTCGACGCCCACGAGGGCGCCGATGAGCAGGGCGATCGTGAAGTCGCGGACGACGGTGCTCTCCATTGATCAGTACGCTTTGAGTCCCACCGTTCGGAAGGAGGCGCAGGCGTGCTCGACCGCTTCCGCCGACGGAGGCGTCACGTCGTCGAGCTGGTACTCGAGCCCCAGCTGCTTCCACTTGAAGCGGCCCATCTGGTGGAATGGCAGCACGTCGACCCGCTCCACGTTGCCGAGCCCCCCTGCGAAGCGCGCGACCCCTGCGACCTCGTCCGGGTGGTCCGACCATCCCGGCACCAGGACGAAGCGGAGCCAGACCGGCTTGCTCCTGGCAGCGAGGCGACGCGCGAACTCCAGGGTCGGGCCGATGTCCATGCCGGTCAGGCGTCGATGGCGATCCGGGTCCCAGCCCTTGATGTCGAGCAGGACCAGGTCGATCGTGTCGAGCTCGGCGTCGCTCAGCCGATCGCCGTAGAAGCCGTTCGTGTCCAGGGCGGTGTGGATTCCCATCCCGCGCGCAGCCGCAAAGAGCTTGACCGCGAAGCGATCCTGCATCAGCGCCTCGCCGCCGCTCAAGGTGAAGCCGCCGGACATCACCTTGAGGCCGCGACGGTACTTGGCGAGCTCCTCCGTCGCCCTCGCGATGGTGACCGGAATGCCGTTGCTCATGGTCCAGGTGTCCGGGTTGTGGCAGTAGAGGCAGCGCCACATGCAGCCCGCGGTCCACGCCACGAGGCGAAGGCCGGGGCCGTCGACGGCCGACCCGGTGGTGAAGGAGTGCAGGAAGCCCATGTCGCCAGTGGCAAGGGCGGATCGCACGTCCGCCTCGGGCACGTCCTTGCCGAGGTTGACGCGGAGCTCGAACGGGCTCTTCGCAGCGAGCGGGACCTGGGCGGGAGGCGGGGCTTCGGACACTTGGGTCCTATCCGTGGAAGGTCCGGTTGATGACGTCCATCTGCTGCTCGCGCGTCAGGCGCACGAAGTTGACCGCGTAGCCCGACACTCGAATCGTCAGGCTCGGGTACTTCTCCGGGTGATCCATCGCGTCGAGGAGGGTGTCGCGGTTCAGCACGTTGACGTTCATGTGGAAGCCGGTGACGCCGAAGAATGCGTCGAGCATGCCGGTGAGATTCGTGACGCGGTCCTCGGCCACTCGCCCCAGGCCCTCGGGCACGAGCGTCGCCGTGAGCGAGATGCCGTCGGCGGCGTCGCGATACGGGATCTTGGCGACCGAGGCGCCCGCTGCGTGGATGCCGTGGCTGTCGCGGCCGTGCATCGGGTTGGCGCCCGGCGCGAACGGCTCTCCCTTCCGTCGCCCGTCCGGGGTGTTGCCGGTCGCCTTGCCGTAGACGACGTTCGAGGTGATTGTCAGGATCGACTGCGTGTGCAGGGCATTGCGGTAGGTCGGGTACTTCCGCAGCTTGCCCATGAAGGTGCTGACGACCCAGGTCGCGAGGTGGTCCACACGGTTGTCGTTGTTGCCGAACACCGGGAACTCGCCCTCGGTCACGTAGTCCGTGACCAGCCCCGTCTCGTCGCGAACCACCTTCACCTTGGCGTGCTTGATCGCGGACAGGCTGTCGGCGACCACTGACAGGCCGGCCATCCCGAAAGCCATCGTCCGCATCGGCGCGTAATCGTGCAGCGCCATCTCGATCCGCTCGTACGCGTACTTGTCGTGCATGTAGTGGATGACGTTCATGGCGTTGACGTAGACGCCCGCGAGCCAGTCCATCATCCTCTCGAAGCGAGCGACGACGTCGTCGAAGACGAGCGTGTCGCCCTCGACCGCCCCGAGCTTCGGGGCCACCTGCTCGCCGCTCGTCTCGTCGCGCCCGCCGTTGATCGCGTAGAGCAGGCACTTGGCGAGATTGGCCCTCGCCCCGAAGAACTGCATCTGCTTGCCCACGAGCATGGGCGACACGCAGCAGGCGATCGCCCCGTCGTCGCCCCACGCGCGGCGCATGATCTCGTCGCTCTCGAACTGGATGGAGCTGGTGTCGATCGCCACCTTCGAAGCGAAGCGCCGGAAGGCCTCAGGCAGCCGCGGCGAGTACCAGATGGTGAGGTTCGGCTCCGGAGCGGGGCCGAGGTTGTAGAGGGTCTGGAGGAAGCGGAAGCTGGAGCGCGTGACCAGCGGCCGGCCGTCATCGCCCATGCCGCCGATCGATTCGGTGACCCAGGTCGGGTCGCCGGCGAACAGCTCGTCGTACTCCGGGGTGCGCAGGAACCGCACGATGCGCAGCTTGATGACGAAATCGTCGATGATCTCCTGGGCCTGTTCCTCGGTGAGGACGCCGGCGGCCAGGTCGCGCGCGAAGTAGACGTCGAGGAACGTCGAGGTCCGGCCCAGCGACATCGCGGCCCCGTTCTGCTCCTTCACCGCGGCCAGGTACCCGAAATAGAGCCACTGCACCGCTTCCTTCGCGCTCCCGGCGGGCCGCGAGATGTCGAAACCGTACGCCTTCGCCATCTGCTGCAGCTCCTTGAGCGCCCGGATCTGCTCGGCGAGCTCCTCGCGGTCGCGGATGATCGCGTCCGTGGACATGGCGAGGTCGAGCTCGGCCTTCTCTTGCTGCTTTCGCTCGATGAGCCGCGCAACGCCGTAGAGCGCGACGCGCCGGTAATCGCCGATGATGCGGCCGCGGCCGTACGCGTCGGGCAGCCCCGTGAGCACGTGCGAGCTGCGACAGCGCCGGATGTCGGCGGTGTAGGCGTCGAACACCGCGTCGTTGTGGGTCTTCCGGTACTTCGTGAAAGCCTCGACCACGTGAGGATCGGGCTCGTAGCCGTAGGTCTTGAGCGCTCCGAGCACCAGGCGGAAGCCGCCCTGGGGCATGATCGCGCGCTTGAGGGGCGCATCCGTCTGCAGGCCGACGATGATCTCGTTCTCGCGGTCGATGTAGCCCGGGGCATGGGCGGTGATCGAGCTGGGGATCTGCGAGACGTCGAGCACGCTCTTCTTCCGCTCCTCGACGAACAGCTCGTTGAGCCTGTCCCAGATCTTCCGCGTGCGTGGCGTGACGGGCGCCAGGAAGGACTCATCTCCCTCGTACGGCTCGTAGTTCTGCTGGATGAAGTCGCGGACGTCGATCTGCTTCTGCCAGAGGCCCGTTCGGAATCCCTGCCAGGCGGAGCTCGCCCCTGCCTTGGTGTCCGGCGTTGTCGTCGTGGCCATGGATCTCTTCCTCAATTCCGCCCGCTCGGTATGGGCTTCGACAGTCCCAGCAGCGCCCCGGTGTGCCGGGCGATCATCAGCTCTTCGTTGGTCGGGATCACCCAGGCGGAGGCCCTGCACCCGTCCTTGGAGATCCGCGGACCCTTCCTCGAGTTCGCGTCCGTATCGATCTCGACGCCGAGCCAGGCGGAGGCCTCGCCGATGCGACGACGGATCTCGGCCGAGTTCTCGCCGATGCCGGCGGTGAACACCAGCGCGTCGATCCCGCCCAGCACCGCGGCCAGCGCTCCGATCTCCTTGGCAGCGCGGTAGACGAAGTAGTCCACGGCCAGGCGAGCGTCCGGCTCGTCGCGGCCCAGCAGGTCGCGCATGTCGTTGCTGAGACCGGAAATGCCGAGCAGGCCCGATTTCTTGTAGAGGATCGTCTCGACCTCGCTCGCGGCGAGTCCGAGGCCCTGGAAGAGGTAGAGAACCACGCCGGGATCGAGGGCGCCGGGCCGGGTGCCCATGCATAGCCCGTCGAGCGCGGTGAACCCCAGGCTGTGGTCGACGCTCTTCCCATTCCTCAGGGCGCACACGCTGGCCCCGCTTCCCAGATGCGCGACGATCACGCGCCCGGCTGCGATCTCGGGCGCCGCCTGCGGCAGCACCGAGGCGATGTACTCGTACGACAGCCCGTGGAAGCCGTAGCGCTGCACCCCGGAGCCTCGGATCTCGCGTGGCAGCGGGACGAGCTCCGCGACGGCCGCTTGGCCGCGATGGAAGCTCGTGTCGAAGCAGGCCACCTGCGGTACGCCGGGGAGCCGGTCGAAGACTGCCTCGATGGCCGCCAGGTTGTACGGTTGATGGAGCGGAGCCAGGGGGACGAGCTTCCGCAGCTCCTCCAGGACCTGCTCGGTGACGACGGCGGGACCCGTGAACCGCGCGCCGCCGTGGACGACGCGGTGGCCGACGCCGAGCACGCGCGCGCCGCCGTAGCGTGAGCGGAGCCAGGCGGCCAGGGAATCGAGCGCGCTACGCCCGTCGCGGACCCCCGCGTCCAGCGGCTGCTCGACGAGAACCTCGCCCGCTTCGCCCTTGGCCGAAAGGCGTGGCGAGGTCCCGATCCCCTCGATCTGGCCCCGCGCTTCCAGGCGCCAGGCTTCGACCGCCGGTCTCCTGTAGACGCAGAACTTGAGGCTGGAGGAACCAGCATTGAGGACGAGGGCGTAGTCATCCATGTCGCGATCGACTCACTGGCCGCTCTTGACCGGGGTCGGCGCGCGGCCGGCCGATCCCGTCTCCTTCAAGACGAGCGTCAGGACGATGGCCACCCCGACGCCGTACAGGAGGGGTTCGAATGCCGTCTGATAGTGCTCCAGCGACATCGAGCCGGTTCCACCGCCGGCCAGGCTCCGCAGGATGCCGCCGAACACGGGGCCGAGCAGGGCGCTGAACGTGAAGTTGAGGAAGTTCACGACGCCCGTCGCCGTCCCGCTCATCTCGGGCGGGTTGGCCTCCTTGATCACCGTGTACGGCAGCATCGCGGCGCCCGACGCCAGCCCGGCAAAGATTCCGAGGACGTAGGGAGGCAGCACGTCCGCGGGACCGTAGAGGATCCAGGCGAGGCAGACGAGCAGGACGGCTGCGCCGGCCAGGATCACAGGCTTCCTTCGCCCGAGACGGTCCGAGACGAAGCCGAGCAGCGGGCAGCCGATGATCCAGCCCAGCGGAACGGTTGCGGAGCGCATCACCGCAGATGCGTACTCGTAGCCCCGGGCCTCCTGCAGGAAGCGCACACCCCAGATCATGTCGAAGATCGTGGTCGGGATGAACAGCAGGCCCGCGATCACCCCGCACAGGATCGACTGCGGGTTGCCCAGGACCGTGCCCATCGCGCGTACTGAGCCCTTGATCCAGTCGCCCTTCGGCGCCACGTTCTCCTCCTTCGGGAGGAGGACCATGAGGATGGCGCCGATCACGAGGCCGGTGATCCCCATGAACGTCCAGAAGCGGCTCCACGGGACACCCGCGGCGATCACGGGACCGACCACGAACTGTCCGGCCGATCCCCCGGCCATTCCGAACATCTGCGTCGCGCCGATCAGCGTCGCGGCCATCGAGGCGGGGAAGCTCCTGGTGGCGATGTAGACGGCCCCCACGAGCGCGAAAACACCTCCAGCGCCCTGGAGCAGCCGGCCGAGGCTCGCCAGCTCGCTGCCGCCGGAAGCGAAGAGCAGCGCCCCCACGCCCACCGCAGCGGCGCCGAGGGGAAGGACCTTTCGGGGCCCCAGCCGGTCCAGCGCGGCGCCGGCCACGAGGCTGAACGGCGAATAGCCCCAGTAGAAGAGCCCGACCAACGAGGCGACGCCCATCGTGCTGATGCCGAACGCTTCCGAAAGCTGCGGCATCATCACGGCCGGAGCCGAGCGAAGCGTGTACTGGTAGAAGTAGTACACGGCCGTGATCAGCCATGCGATGCCGGCCGCCGTGAGGCCTCGGCTCAAGATTGGAGCATCATCCTGAAGTTCGCCCGCTCATAGGCGGCGGGGTCGGGCACCCGCCCGAAGCTCATGTTGCCCCGCATCTCGTCGAGCGAGGCCCACTCGTTTTCGGCCATCCAGGCTTCGAGCTCGGCACGGAGCGTCCGCAGGTGTCGAGGGCCGTTCCGAACGAGGGCGGAGACCAGCTGGGTGGCGTGCCCGCCCACCATGATGGCCTTGACCACGTCGAGGGCGGTGTGGACTCCCCCCGTCACGGCCAGCGAAGCCTGGACGCGGCCGGCGAGCGCCGCCACTCCGCGCAGCCGAAGGGCGAGGTCGGAGGAGTCCGAGAGCGGCAACGTACGTATCACCTCGAGCTCGATCACGTCGATATCGACCCGGTGGAAGCGCGTGAAAAGGGCGAGGCCGTCCGCGCCCGCACTGTCGAGCTGCCGGGCGAAGTGGGCGAAGGCCGTGAACAGGGGGGAGAGCTTGGCCGCAACCGGGATGCGGAGCGCCCGCTTCACGTCGCGCACGATTTCAAGCATCCGGCTCTCCACCTCGGCACCGCTCGCGAAGGCGTCGCTAGCCGCGTGGTAGAGGTCCAGCTCGAGGGCATCGGCTCCCGCATCCTGCAGCAGGCGCGCGTACGATGTCCAACCGCCGGGAGTCACGCCGTTGAGCGATGCCATCACGGGGCAGGAGACCGCGGCCTTCACGCGCCGGAGGTGCTCCAGATACTCGTCGGGCCCGAGGGCCGCCTCGGGGTCGGGGGCGTA
>DATFEN010000124.1:0-24352 GCA_035251085.1 Vicinamibacteria bacterium
GGCTCGACTCGACGGCGCGAGTGCGGCGGGTGGCGCTTGCCGCCCTGGTGCTCGCACTCCCCATCGCTGTGGCCGCCGCATCCGTGCGCTGGTGGCGGGCGCCCGCCGGCCTCCGCTTCTCCGCGACTTCCGAAGGTTCGAGCGGGGGCGCCGTTGAGGATGTCCGGCCGCTCTCGGCCGCGGCCCTCCGCGACCTGCGCTCGGGCACCTACTCGGTCACCTGGCGAGGTTTCTGGCTGTCGTCGGTCGCTGGCAAACACCGTCTGGCGGTGCGCTCCCAGGCGCCCTTCGTGTTGCGCGTGGGCGGGAAAACCGTTCGCGGCGGGGGCCCGGGTTCCGGAGCAGTAAAGGCCGACGTGCTCCTCGAAGCTGGCGCCAACGCCATCGACCTCCAGCTGAGCCAGGCTTCTCGTCGCACGCGATTCCGCGTGGCCCGTGCGGCCGAGGGCTCGCCGCAAGCCTCCTTCTACGCGGGCGAGCTCGCGCCGCGCGAGCCTGACCGGATCGCATCGCTTCTCGCCGGCATCGCGCCACGAGTGGCGGCGGGCGCTGGCCTCCTCGCCGCCCTGGCACTGGGCTGTGTCGCATGGGCCGAGCGGCGCAGGCTCGGGCCGTGGCTGGGCACGCCGCCGCGACTGGCGGGATCGCCGAAGCTCCCCTGGGCGCTCGGACTCGCTGTAGTTGTCTACGCTGGGGCGTTGCGAGCCGAGGCGCTGATCGTCCGCTACGGACACGGCGAGGTACCGACGTGGGTGCGTGGCCTCGAGGCCTCTTTCCGCGAGTTGCACCCGACTCGGCTTCGGTGGAAGCCGGTGGCGAAGCGCTACGAGGGCGACCCCGGCGCCTACCTTCGTCACGCCCGTGAGATGAAGGGCTTTTACGACGCGCGCTTCCGCGAGCCGTTCTTCGTGTACACCGCAAAGCTTGGTGTCGGGCTGAGTGGCGGGCGCGACATCGGTATCAGCCTCGCCTCGGCTGCCTTCTCGACCCTCGCCGTTGCCGCGACCTTTCTCCTGGGGGCTCGCGTCTTCTCGCCGTGGGTGGGGCTGCTGGCGTCCCTGGGCTTCGCGCTCGACCGGCACGTCATCGCTCAGAGCCCGGAGGGTTGGCGGGACGAGGCCTTCGCCTTCCTCTGCGTGGGGTTCGTGTGGGTGGCTCTGGGAGTCTACGATCGCGGCCGTTTCCGGGACGCGCTGGCCCTGGGCGTCCTGGGCGGGCTCGCGTGCCTGACGCGGATCACGTCGCTCTCCTTCGTGGTCGTGGCCCTGACCGCGCTGGCCTTCCTGCCCCGAAGCCGCGACGGACGCGTCCGCATCGAGCGGGTCGCGGTTGCAGCGATCATCTGCGCCGCGCTCGTGGCGCCGTTCCTGTTGAGCTGCTGGATCGCCTGGGGCGATCCGTTGATCTCGATCAACGGCGTGGCCCCTGCCTATCAAGCGGCCTCGGGGCTGCACGACGGCGCCGACATGGGTGTGATGGAGTATTTCGCCGCGCGTTTCCGCGCTTGGGATCTGCTGGACACGCTCGTCGTGGGCGCGACGGTCTACCCGTTCGACAAGAAGTGGAACTTCGAGTACCTGTCGAGTCACGCTCCGACGGTGATCGCCGCTTCGGCGGCGGTCGGCATGCTGCTTCTCTGTCTTGCTGCGCGCACGCGGCTTCTGGTGCTTCTCTTCGGCGCGGCGCTCGTTCCGTTCACGCTGACCTGGAACGTGAAGGGCGGCAGCGCCTGGCGGCTGACGCTCTTCGCGTATCCGTTCTATCTCGTGGCCGGAGCGTTCGTGATCTGGAGCGTGGCGTGGCTGGCCGTCGATCCGGCCGCACGAAGCCGCCTGAGGCGGGCTCTCGCGCAGCGGGCAACGTGGATGCGCCTCGGCGTGGTCACCGGCGCCGCGTGCCTCGTCGCCGCCGCGTCGCTCGCCTTGCCCTACCTGCGCGCTCGCGAGTCCCTCGGGCGCGCCCAGGCCGCCCACATCTCGGTCGGGCCTCGTGATCGGCTCTTCTTCGGGGGCGGCTGGCAGACCCCGTCCTGCAACAAGAATGTGTGCGCGCGCTTTTCGGACGGCACGCAGAGCTGGATCCGTCTGCCGCTGCTGCCGGGCCGCGACTACACGCTTCGACTCCGTGCCCAGCCGTTGGTCTTTCCGGGGATGCAGCCACAGCGGCTGAGCCTGCTGGGCAACGGGACGCCCATTGGTGACGTTGCCCTCACGGCGTCGAGCCTCGGGGGCCTCTACGAGGCTCGGTGGCCCTCGAGCGCCGTGAAGGAAGGCTTCAACCGACTCGAGATCCGGGCCGCGTATGCCGTGGAGGTGGGGAAGTCCGGCGCCGGGGACCCCTTGGCGCGCCCGGGGCTGCGCACCGCGTTCTCTCTCCAGTACGTGGACGTCGCGCCGACCGGGCAGGCTAGCGGGTTTGGGGTGCGGCGACGGCGGGGACGGGAGCGCCCAGCACCTTCAGGTAGGTCGCATGGATCTTCTCGACCGACTTTTCCCAGCTGAAGTCCTGCTCGCGGGTTTGGCCTCGGGCGACGAGCTGGGCGCGCAGCTCGTCGTCGGTGAGGACACGCGTCAGGCCCCGCGCGATATCCTCGATGCTGTACGGATCCACCAGAAGCGCCGCATCGTCAACGACCTCGGGCAGCGACGATAGCCGCGAGGTCACGACCGGTGCACCGCACGCCATCGCCTCGAGCGGAGGCAGCCCGAAGCCCTCGTAGAGCGACGGGAACGCGAACACCGAGGCCATGCGGTACAGGCAGGCCAACGTGCGATCGGGGACGAAGCCGAAGAAGCGCACCTCCTGGCGCAGCCCCGCGGCGTCGGCCGTGCGCCGCAGCGAGCCGTGGCGCGAGACCTCGTCGCCGATGATGATCAGCTTGAGGTCGTCGAAGCCCTCCTGGCGCAGCAGCGCGAACGCGGAGATCAGCCGGTCGAGGTTCTTGTGCGGCTTGATGTTCCCCGCGTACAGCACGAAGCGACCGCGGATCTGGTAGCGCTCGCGGACGCGCTCCCGCTCTTCATCGCCGGGGTCGTCGAGGATCGCCGGGTCGATGGCGTTCGGGACGACCTGCACGCGCTCCGCCTCGGTCTCGGGGAAGAAGCGCAGGATGTCCGCCCGTGAGGCTTCCGACACGGTCAGCACGAGCGCGCTGCGGCGGATCGCGCTGCGCATCATGAACTCCGCGTAGCGCAGGGCCGCTCGGTTCGGCAGGTATTGCGGGAAGAGCAAATGGATGCAGTCGTGGATGGTGACGACGGCGCGCGTCGGGCACAGCAGCGGCAGCACGTAGTGCGGCGTGTGGAAGAGCTCCGCGCCGAGCCGGCGCAGCTTGAGCGGGATCGAGAGGTGCTCCTTCAGGCCGTAGCCGGGCGAGTCGTCGACGACCGGTACGAAGTTGGCGGCGAGGTCGCGCAGCACCGCGGCATCCTGCCGTTCGCAGAAGAGGAAGTAGGTGGTCTCGTGGTCGAGGCGCGCGAGGTGGCGGACCAGGTTGCGCACGTAGGTCCCAATGCCGTAATCGCGCCACTTGCGGGCGTCGATCGCGATGCGCGCCATGGGGGAAAGTAACACAAGATGGAGCCGAGGCGGAAGCCACGGAGTCACGGAGCATTGAGAACGCGCCTTCATCTCCACCGCCCCCTCAACACCAAGCTCACCCACAGCCACAGCGCCTGCAGCCGTCCGTTGTACTTCCTGTAGTAGCGCAGGTGGCTCCTGTCGTATTCGCGCTGGGCAAGGCCTTCCGAACGGTCGGCGCTTCGGCCCTTGCGGTGGACGATCTCGGCGTCGGGTGTGAACACGATCTCCCAGCCGGCGGCGCGGAGGCGACGGCACAGATCGGCGTCCTCCTCGTAGAGGAAGTAGCCCTCGTCGAAGAGGCCGACGGATTCCAGAGCGTCGCGACGCGCGAGCCAGCAGGCGCCCGAGACCCAGTCGGAAACTTGTTCGCGGGACGTCGAGTCCTCGACCTCGCGAAGGACGGCGAGGGCTCGGCGCTTCACGCCGAGCACGAGCCGGCGCTGGCGACGCTCGACGGCCGGAGTGAGGTCGCGGCCGAAGGAGACCTGGATCGTGCCGTCCTCGTTGCGCGTTCTCGGCCCGACGACCGCAGCGCGTGGGCGGGAGCCCAGGGCTCGCACGAGTGCCTGGAGAGCGCCGGGGCGGAGCTCCGCATCGGGGTTGAGCAGGAGCACGAGTGGGGTGTGTGCCTCGCGCAGCCCCTGGTTCGCAGCTCGCGCGAACCCGATGTTTCGAGGATTCGAGATCACGCGCGCGCCGAACCCACGCGCCACCTCGGCCGACGCGTCGTCGCTCGCGTTGTCCACGACGATGACCTCGGCGACGGCACCTGCGAGCGAACCGAAAGCCCGCGGCAGGTCGGCCGCCGAGTTCCACGAGACGAGGACGGCGGTCACGTCGGCGCTCATGCCGCGGCTTCGCGCAGGACAGCCAGCGTGCGCTCGGCAGTCTGCGCCCAGGAGAACTGCCGCGCTCGTTCGCGGCCGCGCGCGACGAGCGCCTCGCGCTCGCGGGGATCGGTCAACAGCCTGCGCAGCGCCGCGGCGACCGCCACCGCATCGCTCGGATCCACGAGGAGCGCGGCGCCGGCGAACAGCTCGCCGAGCGAAGGCCGCGTGCTCGTCACCACGGGCAGCCCGCGCACCATCGCCTCGAGCACGGGGAGTCCGAAGCCTTCGTACTCGGAGAGGAACACGAACGCGTCGGCCGCGGCGTAGCGCATCACCAGCTCGTCGTCCGAGACGAAGCCGAGCAGCGAGACGGCGGCGGAAAGGCCGGCCTGCCGCACAGCTCTGGGCAGATCGAGACGCGGCGCGGTCCGGTTGTCGCCGACGACGTCGAGTAATGCCGGGACGCCGGAGCGACGCAGACGTCCGATCGCGTCGAGCAGCACGGGCAACCTGCGCCGGTTGAAGATCGAGCCCACGGTCAGCACCCGGAGCCCGTCCGTGCCGAGCTGACGGCGGGCGGCCTCTCGTGAAGCCGGAGCGGGCAGGTCGTCGTCCGGACCCAGCGGGACCGCCGCGACGCGGCCGGCGACGTCGGGAAAGCGGGCCAGAAGCTCGCGCCGGCCGAAGTCGCAATCCACGACCAGCCGCGCGGAGACGCGGGCGCTGGCCGCGACCAGCAGGCGCCGGCGCAGTCCCTCGTACGGGCTCATGTCGTCGGGCCAGGAGAAGAACGAGAGGTCGTGGATGCTGGTGACGCGCGGCACTCGAAGTCGCAGCGGGCAGGAGTACGCCGGCGCGAAGAACACGTCCAGGCGGTCGCGCTTCATGGCGCGTGGAAGCCGAAGCTCCTGCCAGGCCAGCCCGCGGCTGGCCCCGCCGCCCAGGGCACGCCGCGTCACGCGCGGATGCTCGAGGACGAGGTCGGTCGGTGCAGCCCCGTTGAAGTAGACGAGCAGCTCCAGATCCTCGCGCTCGCGCCAGCGCCGCAGCAGGTTTCGTAGGTAGCGGCCGGTCCCCGTGGGGCGGCCGCCCTGCAGCTCTCGGGCGTCGATGCCGATGCGCAGCGTCAGGAGCCGAGCAGGGTCCGGTAGAAGGCCAGCGTCATGCGCGCCGAGAGGTCCCAGTCGAACTGCTGGCTGCGCTCGAGGCCCTGCCTGCGCTGCTCCTCGACTCGCTTCGGGTCGTCCAGGATCTTCTCGATCCCGACGGCGATGGAGCGCGTGTCGAGCGGGTTCACGAGCGTCGCCGCGCCGCCGGCCACCTCCTCGAGCGCGGAGCCCTGGGAGCACACGACCGGCAGGCCCGCGGCCATGGCCTCGGCCACGGGGAGACCGAAGCCCTCCTCGAGCGAGGGCAGCACGAGCGCCCGGGAGGCGGCCATCAGCGCGCGCAGCTCGCGCGTCTCCAGATAGCCGGTGGCGTGGATCTGCATGCCGCCTGCGATCGAGCCGCCCTGGCCCCAGTGTGATCCGGGGCCAACGAGGATCAGCGGCGGCAGTTGGCGGTGGCGTTGCCCGAGGCCCATGTAGGCCCGCGCGAGGCTGACGAGGTTCTTGCGCTTCTCCTCGCTTCCGATGTACAGCAGGGCGCCTCGCGGCAGGCGGAGCCGAGCCAGCGTGGCCTCCACCTCTTCTTGGGTGATCGAGGCTCGATAGGCGGGGTCGACGCCGTTGGGGATCACCGCGATCTTCTGTGGCGGGATGTCGAGGAGCAGGCGCGCCTCGTGGGCCGTGTGCTGCGACACGCAGATGACGCCGTCGGCGCGCCGCACGTGATCCTTGACGAGCGGCACGTAGTCGCGGCGGATCTCGGCCTCGGTCATCTCGGGGTGCTTCATGAAGAAGAGGTCGTGGATCGTCACGACGTGCTTCGCGCGCTTGCCCGGAACGATGAGCGGATGCGGGGAGTGGACGAGGTCGAGGGGCGCCCCCACCAGCCGGTCCAGGGAGGGGAAACCCAGGCGGTTCCAGGAGTAGTTGAGCGCCTGGACCGGGATCGGGCGGTCCACGAGCGTCACGTTGGACGGCCAGTCCGTCGGCGGGTAGCGGTCCTTGAGCGAGGCGGAGAAGAGGTAGAAGCGGTCCTCGGGAGCGAGGCTTGGCAGCCGCTGTGCGAGGGCCAGCACGTACGCCCCGACGCCGGTGGGCCGCCTGAGCGCGGGGCGAAGGTCAAGGCCGTAGCTCCGGGGGCTCACGGGCGGCAAATCATAGCAGATGTGCTAAATTCACCGGTCCCTCTGCACGGCAGGAGAACGACTTAGATGAAGATCGGCGTGGTCGGGACGGGTTATGTCGGGCTGGTGGTGGGGGCGTGCCTCGCGGAAAACGGAAACACCGTGCTCTGCGTGGACAACGTCCCGGACAAGGTGGATGCACTGAGGCGGGGGGAGATCCCGATCTACGAGCCAGGGCTCGAGGAGATGGTCCCGCGCAACGTTCGCGAGGAGCGGCTGTCCTTCACCACGGACCTGGTGGACGCCGTGCGTCGGAGCGACATCCTGTTCGTCGCGGTCGGGACGCCCCAGGACGAGGACGGCTCCGCGGATCTGACCCACGTGCTCGCCGTGGCGAGGGCCATCGCGGACGCCTCGAACGGCTTCAAGGTCGTGGTCCTCAAGTCCACGGTCCCGGTCGGCACGGCGGCGAAGGTGAAGGCCGTCATGGAGGATCGGACGAAGGAGCCGTTCGCCGTGGTGTCGAACCCGGAGTTCCTCAAGGAGGGCGCCGCGGTCGACGACTTCATGCGCCCGGACCGCGTGGTGATCGGCACCGACGATCCCAAGGTCGAGGCCATCATGCGTGAGCTGTACGAGCCCTTCGTGCGCCAGGGCCATCCGATCCTGTTGATGGACCACGCCTCGGCCGAGCTCACCAAGTACGCCGCCAACGCGATGCTGGCCACCCGCATCTCGTTCATGAACGAGATCGCCAACCTGTGCGACCGGGTGGGCGCGGACGTGCGTCAGGTGCGCATGGGGATGGGCACCGACGCCCGCATCGGCCCGTCGTTCCTCTACGCGGGCATCGGATACGGCGGCTCGTGCTTCCCGAAGGACGTCAAGGCGCTCGTCCGCACCGCCGAGGACGCCGGCGTCGACCTCGAGGTCGTCGATGCGGTGGAGCGCGCCAACGCGAAGCAGAAGGGCATCCTGCTGCCGCGGATCGAGGAGAAGCTGGGCGACCTGCGGGGCAAGCTGATCGCCGTGTGGGGTCTGGCGTTCAAGCCGAAGACCGACGACATGCGCGAGGCGCCGGCGCTGACGATCATCGAGGGCCTCCTGGAGAAGGGCGCGCAGGTCAAGGTGTACGACCCCAAGGCGATGGCGCAGGCCAAGCACTGGCTCGGCGATCGCGTGACGTGGTGCGCCAGGGGCTACGAGGCCGTCGAGGGAGCCGACGCCCTGGTCCTCGTCACGGAATGGAACGAGTTCCGCGAGCCCGACTTCCAGCGCATCAAGTCGCTGATGCGGACACCGGCCATCTTCGACGGGCGCAACATCTTCTCGCCGGAACCGCTCAGGGCCCTCGGCTTTCATTACGAGGGGATCGGCCGCCGTTGATCCGGCCGGAGCGGCTCCGCGACCCGCTGCTCTCGGTCGTGATGCCCGTCTACAACGAGCGGGCCACGGTCGAGGAGATCGTCGGGCGGGTGCTGGCGGTGCCGGTGCGCAAGGAGCTCATCGCCGTCGACGACTTCTCCACGGACGGGAGCCGGGAGCTGCTGGACCGGCTGGCGTCGGAGAAAGGGTTCCGGCTCCTGAAGCAGGACCGCAACCAGGGCAAGGGCGCGGCCGTGCGGCGCGGCGTCGCGGAGGCCAGCGGGGACGTCATCGTCGTCCAGGACGCCGACCTCGAGTACAGCCCCGAGGAGTACCCGGAGCTCCTGGACCTGATCGTCAAGGGCAAGGCGGACGCGGTCTTCGGCAGCCGCTTCATCGGCCGCCACCGCTGCTTCCTGTTCAGCCACTATCTGGCGAACCTGTTCCTGAACCTGGTCACGAACCTCCTCTACAACACGACCATGACCGACATGGAGACCTGCTTCAAGGCGGTGCGCGCGGACCTGATGAAGTCGCTCGCCCTCAAGAGCAACCGCTTCGGCATCGAGCCGGAGATCACCGCGAAGCTCTTCAAGCGGCGCGCACGCGTCTACGAGGTGCCCATCACCTACGAGGGCCGCGACTATTCCGAGGGCAAGAAGATCACGTGGCGGGACGGGTTTCCGGCGCTCTGGACCTTGATCAAGTATCGCTTCACGGACTGACGAGCCCGAACTCCGGAGCCCATTCGATCCGTCCGGCGACGCCGCGCAGCCCACCCGGCCTAAGCTCCAGAGCCATCAGGGATTCGTCGCGGACCTCGAACGAGGCGCGGATGCCGAACCGGCTGGCGGGCGCGAAGCCGAAGCGGGGGTAGTACTCGGGATGGCCCACGACGATCGCGAAGGCCTCGCCGCACGTGGTGGCCGCGCGCAGCCCCTCGCGCACGAGGGCAGAGCCGACGCCCCTGCGCTGATGCGCCTTGCGAACCGCCATGGGCGCCAGGGCGAGGCCCGGCGTCCGCACCGCGCCGACGTGCAGGCGCGTGAAGAGGATGTGGTCGACGACCTCGCCGTGGACCTCGGCGACCAGGCTGAGGCCGGGCAGAAACGCGGTGCCGCGTAACAGCGCAGCCACGAGGGCTGCCTCGTCCGGTCGCTCGAAGGCGTCTTCGTTCACCTCCGCGACAGCGGAATCGTCTTCGGGGCCTTGGGGCCGGACGATGAGGGCCATTGAGCCGCCATCGTGCCACGCCAGCCGGCAGTTGCCGAGCGGGCGGGAATTCCCGTATACTCTTCTGTCTGCCCGGAACGCTAAACCGCGTTCCTGCAAGGAGATCAGGCCATAGCCCTCCCGGCGGTCCCGCTGCCAGAGACCACCACGCCTCCCGTGCGCCAACGACGCCCGTCATGGCGCCCTCGGCGCATCGCGCGTTTCTTCCAGGAGGCGGCGCGCGGCTTTGGGCTGTTCCGGCGGCTCTTCGGCTACACGCGGCCCTATCGCGCGTTGCTGTTCCTGTCGTGGCTGGCCACGGCTGGCTACGCGGCGGCAGGCGCCCTGCTCGCATACATGGTGCGGCCGATCTTCGACGACGTGCTGATCAAGTCGCTGGTGCAGCCGGCGAACGTCGGACGCGTCGGCGTGATCATCCTCGTGCTGTATCTCGCGAAGGGCCTTTGCTCCTACCTGTCGACGACGCTCGTGGCGTCGGTCGGCCAGCGCGCCGTCACCGATCTCCGAAACGCGCTCTACGAGCACATCCTCCGCCAGTCGGTGACCTTCCTCTCGAGGCGCACCACGGGCTCGTTGATGAGCCACATCACGACCGACGTGGAGAAGATCCAGAGCGCCGTCTCGGAGATGGCAGGCGACCTGCTGAAGGAAGGCCTGACCGTCATCGGCCTGCTCGCGATCCTGTTCGTCCAGAGCTGGAGCCTCGCGGTGTCCGCCATCCTGGGCATGCCGCTCGCCCTGATCCCGCTCGTGCGGCTCGGGCGGCGGTTGCGCGCGTCCAACGAGACCTCGCTGCGCCGCTGGCGGGACATCACCGAGATCCTGCAGGAGACGATCTCCGGCTTCCGCATCGTCAAGGGCTTCGCCATGGAGCCCTTCGAGATCGAGCGCTTCCGGCGGGCGGCGAGGCGTCTCCTCTTCGTCAACTTGAGGATCACGCGCACGAACGCATTCCTGCCGCCGCTCATGGAAGCGGTCGGCGGGGTCGCGCTGGTCGGCGCGCTCTTCTACGGCTCCTGGCTGATCCAGGCCGGCCTGCTCACCCCGGGGCGCTTCGTCTCCTTCCTCACGGCGTTGTTCATGATGTACACGCCGATCAAGCGCCTCTCCCACGTGAACGCGACGCTGCAGGGCGCGTTGGCCGCCGGCGCCCGCGTGTTCGAGGTCCTCGACACGCACCAGGAGGTGCCCGAGGACGTGGGCGCCGTGGCCCTTCGGCGCATGGAGCGCGAGCTCGAGTACCGCGAGGTGGAGTTCCGCCACGACGACACCGACGGCTCCGTGCTCCGCCGCGTGAGCTTCCGCGCCCGCGCGGGCGAGGTGCTCGCGATCGTCGGGCGCAGCGGCGCCGGCAAGACCACGCTGGTCAACCTGCTGCCGCGCTTCTACGACGTGACCGGCGGCGCCGTGCTGATCGACGGGCTGGATGTCCGCCGCACCTCGCTTCAGAGCCTGCGCGAGCAGATCGGGCTGGTCACCCAGGACACCGTGCTGTTCAACGACACGGTCCGGGCGAACATCGCCTACGGCCTCGACGACGTGGACGAGGTGCGCGTCGAGAGCGCGGCCCGGGCGGCTTTCGCCCACGACTTCATCCTCGACCTGCCGCGGCGCTACGACACCGTGATCGGCGAGCGCGGGAGCCGGCTCTCGGGCGGCCAGCGTCAGCGCATCGCGATCGCGCGGGCGCTGCTCAAGGACCCGCCCATCCTCATCCTCGACGAGGCCACCTCCGCCCTCGACGCCGAGTCCGAGCGGCTCGTGCAGCAGGCGCTCCAGAACCTGATCAAGGGCCGCACCACGCTCGTGATCGCGCACCGCCTGGCGACCGTGCGCAAGGCAGACCGCATCATCGTCCTGGACGGCGGCGAGATCCGCGAGGAGGGCACCCACGACGAGCTGATGAAACTGGGACAGCTCTACAGCCGTCTCCACGACCTGCAGTTCGACGAGGACCCGGCGTTGTGAGCCCGAGGCCATGATCCGTTCAATGACCGGCTACGGGCAGGCTGCCCTGGACAACGACGCCCTGCGCGTGGCCGTCAGCGTGCGCAGCCTGAACCACCGCTACCTCGAGGTCGCCCTCAACCTCTCGCGGCGCGTCCAGGCGCTCGAGCCTGAGATCAAGGCGCTCGTGCAGTCGCGGCTCGCGCGGGGCAAAGTGGACGTGACGCTGCGCGCGACGTTCCCCGACGGGGAGGCGACGGTCGTTCCGCGCCAACGCGTGATCGCGGGCGCGGTCTCGGCGCTGCGCGCCCTGCGCGACGAGTACTCGCTCGCCGGCCAGGTGGGCGTCGCCGAGGTGGCCCGCTTCCCGGGCGCGTTCGAGGTGGTGGAGGAGCAGGACGCGCTCGAAGAGGACGTCCGGCGCTCGATCCTCGAGCTGGTGGCGAACGCGCTCGACAGCCTCCAGACGATGCGCATGGCCGAGGGGGCGCGGCTGGGCGCGGAGCTGCGTCGACTGGTCGACGGGATCGAGCGGGCTGCCGCGGAGATCGAGCGCCTGCAGGACGAGGGCAAGGCGGCGCGGCGCGAAGTGCTCGTCCAGAAGGCCCGCGAGCTCGCGGGGGAGCTGGGGCTCGAGGACGCCCGCCTGTACGCCGAGGTGGTGCGGGCGGCCGAGCGCCTCGACGTCACCGAGGAGCTGCAGCGCTTGCGCAGCCACGTGTCGCTGGCCCGGGAGCTGGTGGCGTCTCCCGAGCCGCAGGGCAAGCGCCTCGACTTCGTGGCGCAGGAGATGGTGCGCGAGGCCAACACCATCGGCAGCAAGGCCTCCCAGGCGCCGGTCTCGCACGCCGTGATCGCGGCGAAGGCGGAGATCGAGAAGTTCCGCGAGCAGGTGCAGAACGTTGAGTGAGCGGGCGCCCAACGTGATCGTGGTGTCGGCGCCCTCGGGGGCCGGCAAGTCCACGGTGCTCGCCCGCATCCTCGAGGAGATGGCGGGCGTGCGCTTCTCCGTCTCCCACACCACCCGCGCGCCGCGCGAGGGCGAGAGCGAGGGCGTCCACTACCACTTCGTGAGCCGGACGGCCTTCGAGGAGCTGAAGCGCACGGGCCAGATGCTCGAGTGGGCCGTCGTCCACGAGGAGCTCTACGGGACGAGCCAGGCCGAGTACGCGCGCGCGCGCCACGAGGGCCTCGACCTGCTCCTCGACGTGGACGTGCAGGGCGCGGCCCAGGTGCGGATGAAGATGAAGGACGCCGTGTCGATCTTCATCCTGCCGCCGTCGTTCGAGGCGCTCGAGCGGCGGTTGCGCGGCCGCGGCTCCGAGAGCGAGGCCGTGATCGCGCAACGCCTCAAGACGGCCGCTGAGGAGGCCAGCCTCTACGGCGAGTACGAGTACGTCCTGGTCAACGACGACCTCGATCGCTGCGTCGAGTCCATGAAGTGCGTGATCCGCGCCGCACGCTGCCGCTCCAGCCGCACGGATGGCGAGGCCCGGCGCATCCTGAGTACGTTTCCCGCGAAGTGAGGAGAGAGCAGAAGACAATGGCGAACAACCTGATCCTGCCGAAGGAAGTCGACAGCAAGTTCCGGTTCATCGCGGTCGCGGCGCAGCGCGCCAAGCAGCTCCAGATCGGTGCCAAGCCGCGCGTCGATACGCGCAGCCGCAAATCCACCCGCATCGCGATGCAGGAGGTGCTGGCGGGCACCGTGTCCTGGGAGCTGACGAACGAGGCGGCCCCGGCAGCGCCGCCCCCCGAGGCGGAGTAGCTCGTCTCCGCCCGCGGGCGAACGCGCCATGGCCACGGTCGTCCTCGGCGTCACCGGCTGCATCGGGGCCTACAAGGCCTGCGAGGTGCTGCGCGAGCTGCAGAAGCGCGGCGTGGACGTGCACGTCGTGATGACGCAGAACGCGGCGCGCTTCGTCTCGCCCATGACGTTCGAGGCGCTCTCGCGGCACCCGGTGTTCCTCGAT
This sequence comes from Vicinamibacteria bacterium, assembly GCA_035251085.1. Classification (GTDB taxonomy): domain Bacteria; phylum Acidobacteriota; class Vicinamibacteria; order Fen-336; family Fen-336; genus DATFEN01. The sequence continues at coordinate 13,164 of DATFEN010000124.1, forward strand.
CAGTTCGCGCTGGGCATGGAGGGTGACATCCGCCACATCAGCCTGGCGGACTCGGCGGACCTGCTGCTCGTGGCGCCGGCCACCGCCAACTGCCTCGGGAAGTTCGCCCGCGGCATCGCCGACGATGCGCTCTCGACGCTCTACACCGCCACGAAGGCGCCGGTCCTCGTGGCCCCGGCCATGAACGTGAACATGTTCGAGCACCCGGCGGTCGTGGAGAACATGGACGCGTTGCGTCGCCGCGGGGTGCGCTTCGTCGACCCGGGGGCGGGCTACCTGGCCTGCGGCTGGCTGGGGAAGGGGCGGCTGGCCGAGCCCGCGGACATCGTGGCCGCTGCGATGAGCATGCTCGCCCGGCGGAGCGACCTCGAGGGACAAAGCGTGCTCGTCACCGCGGGGCCGACCGTCGAGGACATCGACCCGGTGCGCTTCGTCTCGAACCGCTCCAGCGGGCGCATGGGCTACCGGCTGGCCGAGGCCGCGCGCAACCGCGGCGCTCGGGTCGTGCTCGTATCGGGCCCCACGTCGCTCGCCGATCCGACCGGTGTCGAGACGGTGCGCGTCCGCTCGGCCGCCGAGATGGCCGAGGCCGTCGAGAAGCGTGCCGCCGACGCGGCCATCGTCGCGATGGCGGCGGCCGTCTCCGACTGGCGGCCGGCCGCGGTCGCTCCGCAGAAGGTCAAGAAGCGGGACGGCGCGCTGAGCCTCGAGATGGAGCGCACCGCGGACATCCTGAAGCGGCTGGGCGCGGCGAAGGGGTCGCGCTTCCTGATCGGCTTCGCGGCCGAGACGAACGGCGTCCGTGAGTACGCTCGGCGCAAGCTGGTGGAGAAGAACCTGGACCTGATCGTGGCCAACGACGTCTCGAAGCGCGGCCAGGGCTTCGCGGTGGAGACGAACGCCGCCCTGCTCATCGACCCTAAGGGCGAGATCGCGGTGCCGGTGGTGGACAAGCGCGAGCTGTCGGAGCGGATCTGGGACCGCGTGGTGGAGCTGCGCGCCGGACGGACGCCGGCACGAGCGGAGAGGTTCAGAGAAGCACGGTCTCAGAGAAAGCCAGCCACGGAGCCACGGAGGCCAGGGAGGAAACGCCACTGAGCCGACCACCAGTGACGCGAGCCTTGGTTCACCAAGCGCCGACCTGGACGTCCGGGTCGCTGAGCCGAAAATGCCCGCGTGCCTCGACTCCCCACCAAGGGGATGCGAGGCACGCAGCTTCTGCAGGGCCTGCCCCTCCCCCTCTGGGGAGGGAACGGGAGGGGGGCTAATGGAAGACCGCCCCGGCCGCATCCAAGCCAACCCCCTCGCCGAGCTTGCTGAGCATGCGCGCTTTCTCGCAGGGCTCACGGAGCTGGGCGCCCCGCCAGTCGCGTCGTCGGCGGTGGTCGCAGTGTCGGCCGAGCCCGCCGATGGTGCCGCAGCGCTGACGGCCATCCGGACCGATCTCGGCGACTGCCAGCGCTGTCGACTCGCGAGCGGACGCAGGACGATCGTCTTCGGGCAGGGAAACCCGAACGCCGAGCTCATGTTCGTGGGCGAGGCGCCGGGGGCCGACGAGGACGAGCAGGGCCTCGCCTTCGTGGGCCGCGCGGGCCAACTGCTCACCGACATCATCGAGAAAGGGCTCAGGATGCCCCGCCCGCAGGTCTACATCGCGAACATCATCAAGTGCCGGCCGCCGGGCAATCGGAACCCTGAGCCCGACGAGGTGTTGACGTGCGTCCCATTCCTCGAGCGGCAGATCGAGGCGATCCGGCCGAAGGTCCTGGTTGCGCTCGGCAAGTTCGCCGCGCAATGGCTCTGCAAGACCGCGACTCCGATCACCCGGTTGCGCGGCCGGCTCTGCTCCTACCGGGACATCCCGGTCATGCCGACCTACCATCCCGCGTACCTCCTGCGAAATCCTTCCGCGAAGAAGGAGCTTTGGGAGGACATGAAGGCGGTCATGGACCTCCTTCGACGGACCTAGACCGACCCGCGCGCCGGCCAGAATAGGCGGCCATGTCGAGCCGGGAGGTCGCTGTAGCAGTGCCGCTGCCGGTGCAGTCCGCGTTCTCCTATCGCGTTCCCGACACCATGTTGTTGCCGGAGCGAGGCGCACGCGTCCTGGTGCCCTTCGCGGGCCGGCGCGTGATCGGCGTGGTCACGGGACCGGCTGAGGCCCGCGGCCGCGGTGAGAAGGCGCTGACGCTCAAGAACGTCCTCGAGGTGATCGACGAGGCGCCGCTCGTGCCGCCTCCGCTGCTCGATCTCGCCGAGTGGATGTCCGACTATTACCTCGCGCCGCCAGGGGAGTGCCATCGGCTGATCCTGCCGCCGGCTGGCGTGCGCGCCAGCCGGGCGGTTGCACGGCTGGTGTCGAGCGTCGACGCAGCGCCGGACGATCCCATCGTGGCGGCGCTGCGCGATGGAGCGGTTCGCGTGTCGACGCTGGCGGCCAGGCTGGGCCGCGACCCATCCGCGCGGCTCGGCCGGCTCCGCGAGCGGGGGATCGTCGTCATCGAGCAAGAGATCGATCGGCCAGGGTTCAAGCAGGTGCAGGTCGCGGAGCTCCTGAATGCGCCGGTCGCGTCGCTCGGAAGGGCCCAGGCCGAGGTACTCGACCGCTTGCGGAGTGCCGGCGGGCGTGCGCCCGTGCCCGACTTGGTGCGCGACCGACCGCACCTTCGCGCGTCGCTTCGAAGGCTTGCCGTGCTGGGCGTGCTACGAGTCGTCGAGGAGCGCACCGAGCGCCGGCCCGAGGCAATGCCTGCCGTGAAGAGGCCGACGCTCGTCCCGACCGCTGACCAGGAGCGCGCCCTCGAGCCGCTGCTCGAGGCCGTCGAGAGCGGGGGCTTCCGGCCGTTCCTGCTCCACGGCATCACCGGGAGCGGCAAGACCGAGATCTACTTCCGCTGCGCCGAGCGGGCGCTGCGCGCGGCGCGAGGGGTGCTGCTGCTGGTCCCCGAGATCGCGCTGACGCCGCTGCTGATCCGCGCCGCCGAGGCGCGCTTCGGCGCGACGGTGTCCGTGCTCCACAGCGAGTTGAGCCTGGGTGAGCGCCACGACCAATGGTGGCGGATCCGCGAGGGCGGCGCGCGCGTCGTGGTCGGCGCGCGCTCCGCGTTGTTCGCGCCGGTCGAGGACCTCGGCCTCGTCGTGGTCGACGAGGAGCACGAGGGCGCCTACAAGCAGGACGAGAGCCCGCGCTATCACGCGAGGGATGTCGCGGTGATGCGCGCGCGCCTCGAGGGCGCGACGGTCGTGCTCGGCTCGGCGACCCCGTCGCTCGAGTCCCACGCGAACGCCGCGGCGGGGAAGTACGCGCGCCTGTCGCTGCCCGCGCGCGTCAGCCCTCAGGGCCTGCCCGCGGTGGAGATCGTGGATCGCCGCGAGACGCTCAAGGCGGGCGGCAGCGAGGTCCTGAGCCCGTTGCTGCTCGAGGCGATCCGAGCTCGGCTGCAGCGACGGGAGCAGGCGCTGTTGCTCCTCAACCGTCGCGGCTGGGCCGTGAGCCTGCTCTGCCGCGAGTGCGGGCACCAGGCGGCGTGTCCGAACTGCTCGGTCTCGCTGACGGTGCATCGCCGAGGCGAGACGACCGAGTGCCACTACTGCGGCTACCTGTCGCGCGCGGTGTCGGCGTGTCCGCTCTGCAAGGGCGAATACCTGCGCCTGACCGGCTATGGAACGGAGCAGGTCGTCGAGGTCGTCAAGGCGGCGCTGCCCGAGGCGCGCGTCGGACGGCTCGATCGCGACGTGGGGCGTCGTCGGGGCGCCGTAGCGAAGACGCTCGCCGGGTTCGAGGCGGGCCAGCTCGACGTGCTCGTCGGCACGCAGATGATCGCCAAGGGCCACGACTTCCCAAACGTGACGCTCGTGGGCGTGATCGACGCCGACGTGGGGCTCGGGCTGCCGGATTTCCGCTCCGCCGAGCGCACGTTCCAGCTCCTCACTCAGGTCGCCGGTCGAGCCGGCCGCGGCGACCGGCCGGGCGAGGTCATCCTTCAGAGCCACCTGCCCGATCACTACGCGCTGCGCCTGGCCTGCGAGCAGGACTACGCGGCGTTCTTCGATCGGGAGATGGAGTTTCGCCGGACGATGGGCTATCCGCCCGGCACGGCGCTCTTGAACCTGGTCGTGCGCGGCCGCGACGCCGGGCCTGCCGCCCGCGAGGCCGATGCGATCGCGAAGGGGCTGCGCTCCCTCGCGCCCGGCCGCTTCCGCGTCCTGGGGCCTGCCTCAGCCCCGTTGGCGCGGCTCCGGCAGGAGCACCGCTTCCAGCTCCTGCTCAAGGGCGGCCGCGGCGCGATGCGAGAGGCCGTACGGCGTGTGCTGGTGGAGCGTTACGGCGCCGTCCGCTGGCCGGGCGTCGCCGTCGACGTCGACCCGGTCAGCGTGATGTGAGCAGCTCAGCGAGCGCCGCGCGGACGTCCGCCCAGCTCACGATGATCGGGCTGGGTGTGAAGCAGATCACGAAGACCAGCGCCGCGAACAGGCCGATCGCGATCCGGGCGCGACCGACCGGCGCGCTCTCGTCGAGCGTCGGTGGGTGGGGGCGGCGGCCCAGCATCAGCAGCAGCAGGCACCACACGAGCCACGTCGGGCGCAGGTAGAGCAGGAAGAGGCAGCCGACGAGGGCGAGGCGCGAAACGACGATCGCGCGGCGCCCGAGGAGCGCATGGGAGACGTGGCCGCCATCGAGCTGGCCGACGGGCATCAGGTTGAGCGCGGTCACAAAAAGCCCGAACCATGCGGCCTCCGCGAGCGGACCCATCACGAACGTGTTCCCCGGGCCCGGATCTCCTCGAAGCCAGGTGTAGGCCCACTGGACGAGGAGCGGATCGCCGAAAAATATGAAGCCGTCGGCATTGGGACCTGGGTCGGGGATCACGGCCGCTTCGAGCGTGCCCAGGACTAGAACCGGCAGGCAGACGAGAAACCCTGCGAGCGGCCCCGCCACGCCGATGTCGAACAACGCCTTCCGGTTGGGAATCGGGCCGCGGATCCGGATGAATGCGCCGAGCGTTCCCACGAAGCTGACGAACGGCGCCGGAAGGAAGTAGGGAAGCGTCGCGTCCACACGATAGATGCGGCAGGCGACGTAGTGGCCCATCTCGTGTGCGAAGAGGATCGAGAGGAGGCCGGCCACGAGATACGGCCCCCCCATCATGTAGACCGACAACGCAGTGAGCAGGAACAGGAGGACGTGTCGGCCATAGCGCTCGAAGGGACCCTCGGGCAGGAGGAGCCGTTGCCGTTCCGGCCGGGGTGCCAGCCAGGGATCGTCGGACGGGAACGGACGCGGGTCGAACCCGCGGAGGGGCTCGCTCAAGGCTTCGGGACGCCCTATCGGGGCTACTGGCTCAGGTTCTGGAGGTCCTTGCCCGGCTTGAAGCGGATGGTTCGCCCGGGCGGGATCCGGACCTCCTTGCCCGTCCGGGGGTTACGTCCGATGCCCCGCTTCCGGGGCTTGACTTGGAACACGCCGAAGCCGCGCAGCTCGATGCGCTCGCCGCGCATCATCGACGTCTTCATGGCATCGAGGACGGCCTCCACCGCCACCTCGGCCTTGACCTTGGTGATGTCGGCGGCTTTCGAGACTTCGTTGATGATGTCCACCTTGATCATGGGTGTACGACCTCCAAGTCGTAGTAAGTATAGCCCATGATTCCGATCCCTCGGCTGGCCCTGGTGGGCCGGCCGAACGTCGGCAAGTCGACGTTGTTCAATCGGATCTGCGGACGGCGGAAGGCCATCACCGACGGCCGGCCGGGCTCCACGCGGGACCGGAACTACGCCCAGGCGTCGTGGCAGGGGGCGGCCTTCGAGCTGGTGGACACGGGCGGGCTCTTGCTCGGGAGCGACGACCCCCTGCTGGGCCCGGCAGCCCTCCAGGCCGAGCGGGCTATCGACGAGGCCGACCGGGTGGTGCTGGTGGTCGACGCGCGGGCGGGTCTGCTGCCGGACGACTCCGCGATCGCCGGCCGGCTGCACAAGAAGGGCAAACAGGTCGTGGTGGCGGTCAACAAGGCCGAGGATGCGGAGAGCGCCGAGGCGGAGTTCGCGGCGTTGGGCTTCTCGGACCTCGTCGCGACGTCCGCGGAGCATGGCCTCGGCGTCGGTGACCTGCTCGACCGCGCGCTCGAGGGCCTGCCCCGCGTGGAGCTGGAGGAAGCGAAGCCCACGCTTCGCATCGCTCTGGTGGGCCGGCCGAACGTCGGCAAGTCGTCGCTCTTGAACCAGCTTCTCGGGGAGGAACGCGCGCTGGTCTCGCCGATCCCAGGCACTACGCGGGACACGGTGGACAGCGTGCTAGAGCGCGATGGCGAGCGCTACTTGTTCGTCGATACCGCCGGCATCCGCCGCCAGCGCCTGCTCCAGGACAATGTCGACCACGTGAGCGTCCTCCAGGCGCGCAAGGCGATCGAGCGCTGCGAGGTCGCGATCCTGCTCCTCGATCCAATCGATGGCATGCGCGAAATGGACGCGACCATCGCCGGCTACGTGCAGGAGGCGGGCCGCGCGGTGGTCCTGGTCGTGAACAAGTGGGACCTCGCGGTCGCGGGGCGGCTCAAGACGAAGGCCTTCGAGGAGTCGCTGCGCGACGAGCTGAAGTTCCTGGCCCATGCGCCGATCGTCTGGGTGTCGGCGAAGACAGGGCGGGGGGCGAAGGGCCTCCTCGCCGCGGCGCGCAGCGTCGGGCAGAGCTTCCGCCAGCGCGTCACGACCGGCCAGCTCAATCGGGTCCTCGGGCGGGCCGCCCAGGCCTACGCCCCGAAGGCGGCCAAGGGCGGAAAGCCGGTAACGATCCTGTATGGGGCGCAGATCGGCACGGCGCCCCCGACGTTCCTGATCTCCCTGAACCAGCCCGTCGACCTTCACTTCTCGTATAAGCGCTACCTGGAGAACCAGATACGAAAGGAGTTCGGCTTTGGGGGCTCCCCGATCCGCTTAAAGGTGCGTGCCCGCGCGCACTAGGATCCTCGAAGCTAAGGATTTCCTTGACATCGACGAATGGCACTCATATAATGCTTGAAGTCCTTCGTCTAAATATCTGTAGTTTCAGCATCTTGTAGGCTCGTGGACGCCGCATGACCAAGGCCGACATCGCGCGCATCGTCTACGAGCGCCACGGTGGCATCTCGAACCGTGAGGCGGCCCGCCTCGTGGAGGTCATCTTCGATTCCATCAAGAGCCGCCTCGGCCATGGTGAGAAGGTCCAGATCACGGGCTTCGGGACGTTCCTGATTCGCCAGAAGAGGGAAAGAAGGGGTCGAAACCCTCAGACGGGAGAGGAGATGTTGATCAAGCCGCGCTCGTCGGTTGTGTTTCGACCCTCCAAGCTCTTCGGCGGCGCCGTCACCGAGTAAACGTCCGATCGGTGATCGACAAGCGGATCCCGAACAAGCTGTTCTTCAAGATCGGCGAGGTGTGCGAGCTGACCGAGACGCAGCCCTACGTGCTGCGCTACTGGGAGTCGGAGTTCCAGGCTCTCGCCCCGGCGAAGAACAGCTCCGGCCAGCGCATCTACAGGCGGCGAGACATCGAGACCGTGCTTCGCATCAAGGAGCTCCTCTACGACGAGGGCTTCACGATCGCCGGCGCGAAGAAACGCCTCGAGGTCGAGCTGACGGGACGGCCGGAGACCCCGCAGTCGCAGGCCGCAGAGGGCGTCAATGAGCCCGGGCGCGCAGCGCTGAAGCAGGTGCGCGAACAGCTCAAGGAGATTTTGACTCTCCTGGACAGGAATGATAAAAACCGGGGCTGACGCTTCAATGGCCATCGGGATGTAGCGCAGCCTGGTAGCGCACCTGCTTGGGGTGCAGGTGGTCGGCGGTTCAAATCCGCCCATCCCGACCATCCCTCGCTACCCGCCCTTTGCCCCTCATCCTGGTCACCAACGACGACGGCATCCACTTCCCGGGGATCCGCGCGCTGGTCGACGCGCTGAAGCCGCTCGGCGACGTCCACGTCGTGGCCCCTGACCGCGAGCAGAGCGCCTGCTCCCAGTCCCTGACACTCAAGCACCCGCTGCGCGTCGAGAAGCTCGAGGAGCGCTGGCACGCCGTCGACGGGACGCCCGCCGATTGCGTGAACCTGGCCTGCGCGAAGCTGCTCCCGCAGCGTCCGGAGCTCGTGTGCTCGGGGATCAACCGCGGGGGCAACCTCGGCGACGACGTGTTCTACTCCGGGACCGTGGGAGGCGCGCGCGAGGGCGTCTTCTTCGGCATCCCGGCCATCGCGTTCTCGCTGGCCTCGAAGTCCGAGACCGACTTCTCCCACGCCGGGGCCTTCGCAGCGAGGCTCGCGGGCGAGGTCCTGGCACGCGGCCTCCCGCCGGCGACGCTGCTCAACGTCAACGTCCCGGTCGGCGCGCCGCGCGGGGCGATGCTCACGGTGCAGGGGCGCCGCGAGCACTTCGGCGAGGTGCTCGAGGGGCTCGACCCGCGCCGGCAGACCTACTACTGGATCGAGGAGGGCCGCGACCGCTGGCAGTCGGACGAGCTGGCCGACGTCTCCGCGGTGCGCCAAGGCTTCATCTCGGTCACACCGCTGCAGACCGATACCACGCATCACGCCGCGCTGCCGAGCTTTCGTTCATGGTTGTCGGCGATGCCCTTCAAGGGCTGAATCGCCGATCGAACTGGGGTAACCATGACTGAGACGACGTCGCTTCCCGAGAACGCCTACCGGACGTTGAAGCCCGGCGAGGCTTACCGTCCGGTGGTCGCGGCCGAGGCCGCCACGCCCGAGATCACCGCGCGATCGGTGGGCTGGGGCCTGTTCCTGTGCGTGATCTTCACGGTCGCGTCGGCCTATTCGGGGTTGAAGGTCGGCCAGGTGATGGAGGCAGCCATCCCGATCTCGATCCTCGCGATCGGCCTGGCGCGCGTGTACGCGCGGCGCTCCAGCGTCCTCGAGAACGTCATCATCACCGGCATCGGCGGCATCTCGGGGGCGGTGGTGGCTGGCGCGATCTTCACGCTGCCGGCCCTCTACATCCTGAAGCTCGACCCGAACCCCGTCCAGACGACGTTCATCTGCCTGGCGGGTGGTTGCCTTGGGGTGCTGTTCCTGATCCCGCTGCGCCGCTACTTCGTGCGCGAGATGCACGGCGTGCTGCCCTATCCCGAGGCCACGGCCATCACCGAGGTGCTGGTCACGGGAGAGAAGGGTGGCTCGCAGGCGCGCCTGCTGCTGCAGGCCACCGCCGTGTCCGGTGTCTACGATTTCTTCGTCACCACCTTCCACGTCTGGAAGGAGTTCGTGGACTTGCAGTTCGTCCCCGCCGTGAAGCTCCTGGCCGAGAGGGCTCGCGTCGTGGCGAGCTTCGACGCCGTCGCGTTCATCCTCGGGCTCGGCTACGTCATGGGGCTGCGCGCGTCGATGATCCTCTGCGCGGGCGGCTTCCTTTCCAACTTCGTCCTGGTGCCGCTGCTGTGGATGGTCGGCCAGCATCTGCCCGCGGACTTCACGGTCTACCCGGCGCGCGTTCCCCTCGCGCAGATGGATGCGGGCCAGATCTTCCGTGGCTACGTGCGGCTCGTCGGCGTGGGGGCGATCGCCACGGCCGGCATCTTCGGCATCGTGAAATCGCTGCGCATCGTCGCGGGTTCGTTCGCCATCGCCGCGAAGGCGTTCCGTCACGGCGAGGACCACAGCCAGGAGCGGACCGATCGCGACCTGCCCGTCCTGCGTATGCTCGTCGGCGTGATGGTGAGCGCGCTCGCCGCCGCGATCTTCTTCGGAACGCTCGGCGTCTCGCCGCTGGTGGTGATCGTCGGCCTGCTGCTGATGCTGGGATTCTCCTTCTTCTTCGCGTCGGTGGCGGCCAACGCCATCGCCACGATCTCCCGCAACCCGGTCTCGGGCATGACCATGCTCACGATCATCATCTCGTCGGTGGTGCTGCTGCGCTTCGGCCTCTCGGGCGCGAGCGGCATGTTCTTCGTGATGGCCATCGCAGGCATGGTCTGCACCGCGCTCTCGGTCTCGGGCCAGACGATCACCGACCTCAAGACCGGCTACTGGCTCGGCTCGACGCCCGCCGCCCAGCAGGGCGTGAAGTTCCTCGGCGTGATCGCGGCCGCGATCGCGGCCGGCGTCACGATCGCGATCCTGGCGCGCGGGTACCAGTTCGGGGACGCGGTGCCGGGCGACCCTCGGCAGGTGCTTCCTGCGCCGCAGGCGGCGATCATGCGGGCGCTGGTCGAGGGCTTCATCAGCCAGCAGCCGGTGGCGTGGGCGCTGTTCGGCACCGGCGCCGTGATCGCGGTCAGTATCGAGATGCTGGGCGCGCCCGGCCTCATCTTCGCCCTCGGCATGTACCTGCCCCTCGAGCTGAACACGCCCGCGCTCGTGGGTGGCTTCCTGGTGCACTTCCTGAACCGCAAGGCGGACCGGGAGGGCCGCCCGGGCATTCGCGAGCGGGGGATCGTGGTGGCCTCCGGCCTCATGGCCGGCGGCGCGCTCGGCGGCGTGTTCGGCGCGGGGCTGCGCGTCTTCATGCCCGGCTACTCGGAAGACATGATCCGGACGCCGTTCTACGACGTGGAGTGGCTCTCGCAGAGCATCTCGGCCCTCGGTTTCATGGCGCTCTGCCTCTACACTTGGTTCGCTTCCACGCGCCGTGTGGAGGGAGCCTGAAGTGGACCGGCTGGAGCGTTGCGTCGCGGACGCGATCATCGGCATCGACACGCTGTGGGGAGGCGACGTGCTCAACCCTTCGGGGACCGGGCGCTTCATCGCCGATTCGTGGTTCTCCGACGAGCCGCTGCCGCTCGCCTACACGCACGAGGCCGCCGGAAGCCTGCGCGCTAGCGGCGGCGTGGCGTCGAAACAGCTCGACCGCGCAGCGGTCGACGCCTACCTCGCTGCGGTCGACGTGCGGGGCGCCATCGCGGGAATGGGCGACGGCGGGCGCGCGCTCGGCGGGCGGCGAGGCGCGTATCTCGAAGGGCTCGCCACCTGCTTCGAGGCGATGTGGGAACTGGTGCAGGAGCTGCTCGGACGCGGCGCGCCGGTACCGTACGAGCGCTGCGTGCGGGCCTCGACCGGGGCGGCGCCCGAGCCCTCGGATCCGAAGCCGAAGCGGAACCGCGTCGCCGCCCTGGTCGCGAAGGCGGGCTACGACGGCGACATCCTGGCGGCCGCGGATGCCTGGCGGCGCGACCGGATGGTCCCGACGAAGTCGATCCCCAGCCTCGGAG
>DATFEN010000283.1:0-17394 GCA_035251085.1 Vicinamibacteria bacterium
AGAGCCCCGGCGTCGATCCCACGCTGGACGCGGCGCGCGGCATCTCCCCGCACGCGCTGCGCGCGCTGGTGCGCAAGAGCCTGCGCGACGAGAACGTGGTCTCGACCCACTACAAGCACGTCGACGGCACCAGCTTCGCCGCGCCGATCGTCTCCTCGGTGGCGGCGATCATGCTCGAGGCCAACGCCCGCCTGAATCCCCAGGAGGTCAAGAGCATCATGGTGCGCACGTCGCGTCGCATCCCCGGCGTCGAGGTCGACCGCCAGGGCTGGGGCGTCGTGGATCCGCACGCGGCAGTCGCCGAGGCCTTGCGCCGGCGTCAACCGGCGAAGGCAGCGGCCGTGCTGCCGTTCAAGACTCGAAGGAGCACTGGAACGTGAGGTACTTCCTGCCGGTCGCCTTCGTCCTGCTGGCGCCCGCTGCCCTGGCGCAGCCCGCCGAGATCGTCCCCAACGAGAACCTGGTCGTGGACGGCGTGCCGAGAGTACCGGCGAGCGTGGCCGAGACCGTCGGCCGCTACACGGAGTTCCGCGCGGCGAGCTTCGTCGCCTGGCATCCCGCGATGCGAGAGATGCTGATCGCGACGCGCTTCGGCGACACCGCCCAGCTCCATTGGGTGAAGGGCCCCGGGGCGGATAGACGCCAGATGACATTCTTCAGCGAGCCGGTCACGAGCGCGGCCTTTCCGCGGCGGGACCTCGGCTACTTCGTCTTCACTAAGGACCGCGGCGGCGACGAGTTCCGCCAGATCCATCGCTTCGACCTGGCCACGGGCGCGATCACGCTGGTCACGGACGGCAAGCGCTCACAGAATGCTCTCGGGCCGTTCTCACGCAAGGGCCTGATGGCCTTCGGCTCGACGTCCCGCAACGGCGCCGACCGCGACATCTATGTGGTCGATCCGAAGGATCCTAAGAGCCTGCGCCTCTTGCTCGAGGTCGACGGAGGGGGCTGGGGTGCGCTCGATTTCTCTCCTGACGACTCAAAGCTCCTCGTCGGCCAGTACATCTCTGTCGTTGAGAGCCATCTGTGGATCGTGGACTTGGCGACGGGCGCGAGACGACAGGTGACGCCGAAGGATGGACCCAGGATCGCCTGGGGGGGCGGCGAGTTCTCTCCCGACGGCAAGAGCGCCTACGTGACGACCGACAAGGACTCGGAGTTCCAGCGCCTCGCGCGCCTGGATCTCATCACCGGCGGCGTCACCGTGCTCACACCGCACATCGAGTGGGACGTCGAGGGCTTCGACGTGTCACCGGACGGGACCCAGGTGGCCTTCGTCACCAACGAGAACGGCGTCTCCGTCCTGCGCTTCCTCGACACCGCCTCCGGCAAGGAGCGACCCGCTCCGCGGCTCCCGGTCGGCGTCATCGGCGGCGTCGCGTGGCACGAGAGCTCGAGGGACGTCGCCCTCGAGCTGTCGGAAGCGCGCGCTCCGTACGATGTCTACACGGTCGACGCCGCCTCCGGCCGGGTCGAGCGCTGGACCGAGAGCGAGACCGCCGGCTTCCCCGTCGCGAGCTTCGCCACGGCCGAACTCATCCGCTGGCCGAGCTTCGACGGCAAGACGCTCTCGGGCTTCCTCTACAAGCCCGCCGCGAAGTGGACTGGACGGCGTCCGGCCATCGTGAGCATCCACGGCGGGCCCGAGGGCCAGGACCGTCCCGACTTCCTCGGCCGCTCCAACTTCTACACGAGCGAGCTGGGCATCGCGCTCATCTACCCGAACGTTCGCGGCTCGACGGGCTTCGGCAAGAGCTTCGTCGGCCTGGACGACGGCATGAAACGCGAGGACTCCGTGAAGGACATCGGCGCGCTGCTCGACTGGATCGGGACTCGCCCGGACCTCGACGCGGACCGCATCATGATCACGGGCGGCAGCTACGGCGGCTACATGACCCTGGCATCGGCCACCCACTTCTCCGACCGCGTGCGCTGCTTCGTCGACGTGGTCGGGGTCTCGAACTTCGTGACCTTCCTGGAGAACACCGAGGCGTATCGGCGGGACCTGCGCCGCGCCGAGTACGGCGACGAGCGCGATCCGAAGATGCGCGAGTTCCTCGAGCGAATCGCGCCCGTCAACAACGTGGAGAGGATGTCCAAGCCGATGTTCGTGATACAGGGCCGCAACGACCCCCGCGTGCCCGCCAGCGAGTCGGATCAGGTCGTCGCGGCCCTCAAGCGGCGCGGCATCCCGGTCTGGTATCTGGTGGCCAACGACGAGGGCCACGGCTTCAAGAAGAAGCGGAACATCGACTTCCAGTTCTACGCGACCGTGGCTTTCGTGCAGGAGCACCTGCTGAAGTAGCGGTCACTCGGTGTCTGCGGCGCGCCGCGTGGCGAGATCCAGCATCTCGTACCGTTCGGGATCTGCGATGAAGTTCATGCCGCCGTCGATGAAGAGCAACGTCGCGGAACTCGGATCCTCGCCATCCGGCACACCACGGGTGTAGCGCACGGACTCGCCGCGGACGCGCAGGTGCCGCAGCGGGCCGTCCTGGGGTGGGGCGCCGTCGCTCCAGGGCCCGAGCAGCTCGCGGCACTTCTTGTCGCGGATATGGCCGATTGCCTGCGTCAAGCCCCTGGGCAGCCAGCGCGGGTCGAAGCGCCGGCGCGGCGGGCCCTCGTAGAGCCTGGGGTTCCGGTTGGTGTCGGGATGCCCCGGGCGATGGAGAAGCATGCCACGCGCCTCGCCGCGGCGGGCGCCGCCGGGCCGGTGCAGGCCCGGGATCGTGAGGGGCGAGCGGCCGTTCCACGCGTCCACCGCCACGTCGAGCGCGCCGTTCAACGCCACCGCCACCGCCTGGGCGTCGCGGTGTTGCTCGGAGGGGAGCCCGATCTCGTTCAGGTCGTCCGACGTGACGCCTGCGTGGCACAGGAGAAGGTCGTCGTCAGCCACGAGGCCGAGCATGAAGCGCCGGGCGCGGAGCAGTGTGCCCACCAGCGTCCGCTGCTCGGTCCGGTACGTGCCCAGGTCGCGAGCAGCGGTCTCGGCCGTGGCCAGCGCCGGGAAGCGCTCGAGAAGGCGCGTCTCGGCCGCCGCGTCGGTCGCGCCGCCGCGATACGCGCCGTCGGCCTCGGCCTGCGCAGCCCGGAATTCCGCATCGTCGAAACCGATCAGCTCGCCGACACGCGCCAGGTCGTGGTTGCCGGCGATCAGCGCCACCTGGTCGGGCGGGTGTGCCGCCAGCCACGCGAGCAGGAGCAGTCCGCTGCGCGCGGCCTCTTCGCGCCGCGCGGGCCCCCCCCAGTCGAAGTGGTCGCCGATCGAAACGAGCGCGCAATCCTCACGCAACCGTCCGTCGTCGCCGAGCAGCCCGTGGCGGTCGAGGATGGACAGGAAGCGCTCGAACGGCGCCTGCGGGTCGCCGATCGCTAGTCGGCGCCGACGCGAAAGCGCCGCGCGCGGGCTTGGGGCGGGAGCCATGACGGCGTCCGCCTCCGCCGTTTGAAGTGCAGTCTCGATGGGCGTCATGCACGAGCAGAGTAGCAGAGCCCGTCACGAGCGCCTTTGAGTAGAATGCGCGTACGTTTCCGCAGAAGAGGGCAGCGGCCATGGGTCTCGAGCCGGGCGCGCGCTTCGGCCCCTATCAGATCGTCGCGCCGCTCGGCGCGGGCGGCACCTCGAGGCGCGCCGCGAGTGCGACATCTGGCTGGCCGACTTCGCCGGGCCGACCGGCGAGACGAAGACCCACTGACCTTCTCGGGGGACGGTCTGTACGTTTCCGGGTCAAAAAACTTCGGGGCGCCATTGCGGGCGCCCCGAGAGAGAGGATAGTCCCCTGTTGAGGGGGGTAGGATGGTTCAGCGGGTTCGGTTTGAGGTTGGATAAGCCATCAGGAAAACATTCATGGCCTTTCTACCTGTATGGACGTAGCAAGGCCCGTGCCGGTTTCCTTGAATTTGTCAACAAATGTCAACCGACTGTGGACCAATGCTTTAGCAGGATTGCACTCATCTGGGGCCCGTCCTCATTTTTCCTCGATTGCGCGATTTCGTCCACATGTGGGCGATGCAGACCACCCGATTGCGCCCTGGTGTCCAAACCTCGAGGCGAACGCGAGGGACTAGTGTCCCCTCTCGCCGGGAGGGGGCGGAAACGAGCGCGCGCACTCGTGACAGAGGAAGTCGTACCCGGAGAAGATGTCGTACACCTGGAGGCAATCGGCGCAGGCATAACGCTCGCATACGTCACACTGGAGGAACGTCGCGTGGCGCACGGTTTCCATCCCCTTGCGGTACGACAAGCTTCCCTCGGAGGCAGCGCGCCGGCACGACTGGCAGGTACTCGGAGGCTCCATGAGGAGGCCGAGAGGGTATCACAAGGCCGCTCGCGCCAAAGGGCTATAATGCGCCTCCAGTTTCCCTGAACCCCACAGAAACGGAAGCATAGATGAAGAGATTGCTCGCCGCTGCGCTCGCCGCTTCGTTCTCCGCCATGCCCGCTGCCGGCGCCGACCCGAAGGTCGACGAGGCCTACGCCAAGGCGCAGGACCAGCTCGTCAAGGGCAAGACCGAGGAAGCCGTGAAGACGATGCAGAAGCTCGTCGACTCGCGCCCCGGGCCCGAGGCTTACGTCTTCCAGGGACTGATCCTCGAGCGCGCCAGCACCCTTGACGAAGCCGGAGCAGCCTATGGGAAGGGCGCCGAGCTCGGCAGCGGCGCGCCCAAGGCGGAAGCGATGGCGATGCACGCCAGCTACCTGCTCCGCACGGGACCCGCCAAGGCCGCGCTCGCGCGAGCCGAGCAGGCGGTGCAGGTCGCGGCGACGCCCGCCACGCTGGCAGCGCTGGCGCGCGCCCAGGCTCGCGTGAACCCGGCCAAGGCGCTCGAGACCGCGGACAAGGCCGTCGCCGCTGGCGCGAACGCGGATGCCCACCAGGCCCGCGCGGTCGCACTCCTTGCCCTCGGCCGGAACGATGACGCGGCCGCGGCCGCCCGCAAGGCCATCGAGCTCGACGCTCGTGCGGCACGTGCCCACGCCACTCTCGCAGCAGCTCTGGTGGCCGCCGGCAAGGCAGCCGAGGGTCTGACCTCCGCCCGCAAGGCCGTCGAGCTCGACCCCAACTCCCCGGAAGGACACGCAATCCTGGCCACGGCCATCCTCGCGTCCGATCCCAAGCTGTGGAACGACGCGATTGGAGAGGCCCAGGACGGCGCCTTCAAGAACCCCAAGAGCCCCGAGATCCAGATGATCGTTGGCAAGATCTTCGAGGCCGACGGCCGCTTCGACCAAGCCGCGGCCGCGTATCGCAAGGCTTTGGAGTCGGATCCGGAGTTCTCCTCCGCGCGAAGCGTGCTGATCAACGCGCAGTTCCGCAAGGGCGACCTGGACGGCGCGCTGACCGAAGCCAAGAAGCTCGCAGCCGCCGCGCCCTCCAGCGGCGACGCCCAACTCCTGCTCGGGGAGCTGCTCCTGCGCAAGAACGAATTCGATGCCGCGGTGGCCCCGCTCGAGAAGGCCGTCCAACTCCTGCCGGGATCTGCCAACGCCCACGCCTACCTTGCGCGCGCCTACCACTCCACGGGGAAGGTCAAGGAGGCCGTGGCGGAGTACGCGAAGGCGGTCCAATCGGATCCCTCCAACGCCGACCTCCGCTCGAACTACGGCCTGGCCTTGAGCCAGGTCGGCCAGGACGCGCAGGCCGTGGAGGAGTTGAAGAAGGTCGTGGCTTCGCCCGGATACAAGAACACCGCGGGCTATACGAACCTGGGCTTCGTGTACCGCAGCATCGAGCCCCCTCGGAACGAGGAGGCCATCGCCGCGTACAAGAAGGCCCTCGAGCTCGACCCGAAGAACGCCCAGGCCGCGCTCGGCCTCGCCTGGGTCTACCTGAACGCCAAGCGCTACGTTGATTCGATCGCGGCCTGCAAGCAGGCGATGCAGATCGACACGGGCCTCTCGCCGGCCTGCAACCAGACCATGGCCTGGGCCTACCTCTCGAACAAGCAGTTCAAGGAAGCACGCGAGGCGCTGACGGCCGCCGACAAGGCCGGCGCGGGCAACGCGAAGCTGGATGCGCTGCTCGACCGGATCGAGAAGGCGCCCTCTGGAGCCGACTCCGACGCGGCCATCGCCGAAGTGGATCAGGCGCGCGCCGCGCAGGCACGGCAGCAGGCTCAGCTCGAGCAGATCGAGCGCGACACTCGCGATGCCAACCCGGCAAACCGCATTCGCGGTGTTCGCACCCTCGTCGCCAAGGCAGGCGCCGACG
This sequence comes from Vicinamibacteria bacterium, assembly GCA_035251085.1. Taxonomy (GTDB): domain Bacteria; phylum Acidobacteriota; class Vicinamibacteria; order Fen-336; family Fen-336; genus DATFEN01. The sequence continues at coordinate 6,216 of DATFEN010000283.1, forward strand.
CCGTTCCGACGCTCACCTGGATGCTCTACAACGACAAGAGCAACGACGTGCGTATCGATGTCGCCAGGGGGCTCGGATCGCTCGGACCCGCGGCCCGCAAAGCCTGCCCGCAGCTTCAAGCCATCGCCACCGACCCCGTGGTCCCGAACCCCATGGCGACAGGGCCGGAGCTTCAGGAAGAGGTGAAGCGGGGCGACTTGCAGAAGGCTTGCCGCGACGCCGTCGCGAAGGCCTGCCGCTAAGACCTCAGATCTTCGCCGGCACTCGCCAGAACCCCGGAACCGGGCGCGCGCAGTCGGGGCACGCGCCCGTCTCGCCGATGCGGTCGCGGATCACGCGGAAGCCGCGGCGCTCGATGAGGCGCGCCCCACAGCCGGGGCAGCGGGTGTCCTCCCATGCCCCTACCTCGCCGGGAAGGTTGCCCGCGTAGACGAAGTCCAGGCCTTCCTCGCGCCCGATCTCCGCCGCGCGCAGGAGCGTGGCGACGCCGGTGCGGTCGGGGTCCGTCATCTTGTAGTCCGGATGGAAGGCGGTGACGTGCCACGGGATGTCCGCCGAGACCGATCGGAGGAAGCGCGCCATGTCACGCAGCTCCTCGCTCGAGTCGTTGAAGCCCGGCACGATGAGGGTCACGATCTCGACCCAGAAGCCTCGGGCGTGCAGGTCGCGAATCGTATCGGTGACGCGGTCGAGCGTCCCGCCCAGCTCGCGGTAAGCCTTGTCGCGGAAGCCCTTGAGGTCGACCTTGTAGAGGGACACGAGGGGCTGGATGTAGTCGAGCACTTCCGGCGTGCCGTTGCCGTTCGAGACGTACGACGCTACCAGCCCCTGGCGCGTCGCCTCGCGGAAGATCTCCATCGCCCACTCGCTGGTGATGAGCGGCTCGTTGTACGTCGACGTGACGATGCGCGCGCCCAGCCGGCGCGCGGTCGCGGCGAACTCAACGGGCGTGATCGTCTCGGGCGGCGCCACTGCCTTCGGATCGCGCAGCGCCTGGGACGTGATCCAGTTCTGGCAGTTGTGGACGGCCAGGCCGTGGACCAGGTACGTCCGGTCCTCCTCGACCTCCAGGTTGAACACGGGGCCGTGGTATTGCAGCAGGCGCGCGTCGGCGATGACGCGCCGGCGGAACGTTCCGTCCGACGCCGGCTCGAGCAGGTCGAACTCGGGGGTGATCGCCGAGGCCGGCACGAAGAACGTCGGTGCTGGTCCGCGTGCGGCCCGCGCACGGACCAGGAACTCGTGCTCGGGCGTGGTACGGAGCGTGGCCGCGCCCTTCATGTCGATCTCGACGAGCGAGCCCCGGTACTCGTGCCGGAACACGCCGCGCACCGCGCGCGCGCGGCCGAGGTGGGTGACGACGTCGACGCCCGGCGCGACGGCGACCGCATCCCGCTCGGTCTCGAAGACCGTCTCCGAGCGCGTGAACAGCAGATCGATCGGCCGCGAGCCCGCGACGGTGCGGACCTCGGTCCCCGGCACGAAGCAGTAGCCGCAGTGGTAGTCGCAGCCGAGCATGCCGAAGGACAGCGCCCTCGAGCCCGGCAGCGCATGGAAGAAAGGCTTCTTCTCCACGGGGTCGAGCTGTAGCGCGCCCACGTAGCCCCACGGCACGCGGAGCGTTCCCTGGTCGTTGAAGCGAACACGGCAGATCCCGTCGCGGCCCGGCGGGATCAGGCAGCGGTGTCCGCACGCGTAGCAGCGCACGCGCTGGTTCGGGAGCTTCTCGTACAACTCGCCCTCGCGCGTCAGCTGCCCGAGGAGTGTCGCGAGGGGCGAGGCGGTGGCGGCCATCGAGGACCTGAGTCCAGTGTAGCCGCGCGACAACGGAACACAAGCCACGAACACGCGGAGAACACGGCGGAGACGGGTTGACGAGCCCGCTCGGCATAGGCGAAACTAAAGCGAAACAGAGATGGCCATCCACCCCGGCGTGCCTGCCCCGAGCCTCGCGCCCCGCCTGGGGCAGGACGCTTTCCGGCGGCGCGGTGACGTCTCCTATCGAGTCCTCGAGACGCGCTCGCTGCTAGGCCGCTGCACCTCGGAGCGCATGCCGTTCGAGTGGACCGTGAACCCGTACCGCGGCTGCGCGATGGGCTGCAGATACTGCTACGCCACCTACACTCACGAGTATCTCGGCCTCACCGACCCCGACACGTTCCACACCGCGGTGTGGGTGAAGCGCGGGGGCGAAGCCGAGACGGCGCGGCGGCTACGCATAGCGGTACGCCGCGGCGAACGCATCGCGCTCGGCTCGGCGACCGATCCGTACCAGCCGGGGGAGGCGGACCAGAGGGTGACGCGGCGCTTCCTCGAGTTATGCGCCCAGCATCGGGGGATCCGGCTGGGGCTGATCACGAAGGGAGCCCTGGTCCTGCGCGACATCGACCTCCTGCGACGCATCCACCAGCGTGGCAGGCTCTCGGTGAGCGTCTCCTTGATCTCGACCGACGCACAGCTGCTGCGACGCGTCGAGCCCTGGGCGCCGCCGCCGCTCGTGCGGCTCGAGGTGCTGCGACGCCTCGCCGAGGCCGACCTCGACGTGGGCCTCGCAGCGCTGCCGATCCTGCCGGGGCTGACCGACGACGAGGCGACGCTCGACGCGCTCTTCGCCCGCGCGGCCGCGGCGGGCGTGCGGCGGTTCAACGCCGGGCTGCTGTTCCTGCGCTCGCCAACGCGGGAGCGCTACCTCGCATTCATCGAGCGCGAGTTCCCACGCTACGCCGAGGCCTATCGCCGCGCCTACGCCGACCGCGTGTACCTCACCGGGCGCTACCGGGAGAGCGTGCTCGCCCGGGCCGACCGCATCGCCGAGAAGCACGGCTTGCGCCGCTCGGGTGAATACGGGGCCGTCACGCAGCGGCTGAGCGCGGTGCGCTCACAGCTCGCGCTCTTCGCCTGACGCGGAACGTCGCCCTCACGCCATCCCTCGTCAACGCTGCGTCGGCGGCCGCACGCCCAGGCTCACGCGCTGCTCTCCCGAAGCAGCCATCGATCGAGGCGGCAGGCCCGCGTCGAATCGCTCCTGGCAGCCCACGCTGCAGAAATAGTAGGTCCTGCCGCCGCGCGCGCTGGTCGCCGCGGCTCGTTCGGGCAGGACCGCCATGCCGCAGATGGGGTCGGTCTCGCGATGCTCGGAGCCGTGCCCCTCGCGACGATCGCGCGCTGGCCCGGACTCGAGCGCTGCGTCCCCCAGCACCAGCGTCCCGTGCAGCATGTCCATGCCGCAGGCGAATGCGTAGCTCCCGGCCGGCCTCGCAGGCAGGTCGATGGTGGTGGTGGCGAAGGCGGGCAGATGGCGCCGCACGCCGAAGTCGGGGAACACCACCTCCTCGGAGCAGTGGGATTCCTCCTGACGATCGAAGTGGAGTCGCAGGGGCAGCCCGGGGTGCGCCACGATGCGGTCGGGCGAGTAGCCGCCCTTGACCACGACGCGGACCTCCTGCACGCCCCCGGCCTCCGCGGCGGCGGCTTCGTCGGGCCGGCGCGACAGGAAGAAGTACCAGACGATCGCACCGATCGCAGCCAGTCCGGCGAGGTCGACGAGCACGACGTCGGCGCTCACGCGTTGATCTCAGCGTGGCGCAGGCGCAGCGCGTTCGAGACCACGGTGACCGAGCTGAGCGACATCGCGGCGCCCGCCACCAGCGGAGAGAGCAACCCCCAATGGCCGAGCCACGGCACCAGTGCGCCCGTGGCGACCACGATCGCCACCACGTTGTAGCCGAAGGCGCCCACCAGGTTCTGACGGATGTTCGCGAGCGTCCGTCGCGAGGCCTGGATCGCCGCCGGCAGGGCACGGAGCCGGCCGCCGAGCAGCGTCACGTCGGCCGCCGCCACCGCGACGTCCGCCCCGCTTCCGACCGCGAAGCCCACGTCGGCCTGCGCGAGCGCCGGGGCGTCATTGATGCCGTCGCCAGCCATCCCGACCTCGAGGCCCTGCGCCTGCAGGCGTCGGATCGCGTCAAGCTTCTGTTCGGGCAGCAGGCCCGCACGCACGTCGTCGATGCCGACCTCGCGAGCCACGGCCGTTGCGGTCGAGAGCGCGTCGCCCGACAGGAGCACCACCCTCAGCCCGAGACGCCGCAGCCCCTGCACGGTTGCCCTCGCCTCCTTCCGGAGCTGGTCGCCGACGGCGACGAAGCCCAGCAGCTCCCCGTCGCGAGAGACCCAGGCGAGCGTACGGCCCTCGGCGGACAGCCGCTTCGCCTGCGCGTCGAGCGGCGTCGCCGCCTCCCCCAAGACGAACTCGCGGCGCCCGACCAGGACCAGCACGCCGTTCAGGCTTGCGCGCACGCCGCGGCCGGCGACGGCCTCGAACGACGCCGCCCGCACGATGGGGACGCCTCGTTCGCGCGCACCCTCGACGATGGCCGACGCCAGCGGATGCTCCGAAGCCGCTTCGGCAGCGGCCGCCACCCTGAGCAGCTCGGTGGCGTCGAGATCCTTCACCGCCACCGCCTCGACCAGACGCGGTCGTCCCTCGGTCAGCGTGCCGGTCTTGTCGATGCACAGGACGTCGAGGGAAGCGGCCGCCTGAAGAGCCTCGCCGTTGCGCACCAGGATGCCCGCCTCGGCCATGCGCCCGAGGCCCACCGTGAGGCTGATCGGCGTGGCGAGGCCCAGAGCGCAGGGGCAGGCGATCAGGAGCACCGACGCCGCGGTGACGAGGCCGTAGAGCAGCTTCAGCTCGCCGCCGAAGGTGTACCAGCCCATGAAGGTGAGCACCGCCACGATCATCACCACCGGCACGAACACGCGGCTCACGCGGTCGACCAGGCGTGCGATCGGAGGACGCGAGGCTTGCGCGCGAGCGACGGCCTCGGCGATCCGGGCGAGGGCCGTCTCCGCACCGACCTGTGTCGCGCGGAGGGCGAGCGCGCCCTCTCGGTTGAGCGTGCCACCGAAGACGCGGTCGCCGGGGCGCTTGCCGACGGGCAACGGCTCACCCGTCAGCATGGATTCGTCGACGTGGCTTCCCCCCTCGACGATCTCACCGTCGACCGCCAGCCGCTCTCCTGGACGCACGATCACCACGTCGCCCACGCATACCTCGTCGGCGGGAACCTCCACGTCCGCCTCCTCGCGCCGAACGCGGACCGCCTTCACCTGCAGCCTCGACAGCGCCTCGAGGGCCTCGCCGGTTCCGCCTCGAGCGCGGGCCTCGAGCCATTGCCCGAGCAGCACGAGCGCGATCACGATCGCAGCGGCGTCGTAGAACGGCATGGCCGTCCCGGGCGGAAAGAGACTCGGCGCGATCACCACCGCCGTCGAATAGAGCCAGGCAACCCCGGTGCCCAGCGCGATCAGCGTGTCCATGCTCGTCGAGCGCTTGCGGAACTGGCTCCACGCCGAAGTGAAGAAAGAGCGGCCGGGGCCAAGCAGGATCGGGAGCGTCAGCAGGCCTTCGAAGGCCCAGAGCCAGCGCATCACGCTCAGATCGCCGTGGCCGTGGGCGTCCACGCGAATCCCGAACCAGGCCGGGCGCAGGTCCACGACCATGCCCACGAGCAGCAGCACGGCGACGGATCCGGCTCGGACGAAGTCGCGGAAGAGCCGCGTCTCGGCGTCCTTCACCCTTCAATCAAAAGCCGGGGGCGCGCCCGGGTCAAACCCTGCCTTGACAGAATTGATGTTTAGACGTAGTCTAAAGGCGTGAAGGACGCGGTAACGAGCCTCAGGGCTCACGGGATCCAGCCCTCGGCGCAGCGGGTGGCGGTCGCGCAGTACGTCCTGGCGACCGAAGAGCACCCCTCCGCCGACCAGGTGTTTCGCCGTGTGAAGAAGGGCTTTCCGATGGTCTCGCGGGCCACGGTCTACAACACGCTGAACCTCTTCGTCGAGAGGGGCTTGCTGCGCGCGTTCGTGCTCGCGCCCGGCAAGATCGTGTTCGACCCGAAGACGGAGTCGCACCACCACTTCATCGACGAGACGTCCGGTGAGATCGTGGACGTGCCCTGGGACGCGCTGTCGGTCAGCCGGCTCGAGCGCCTCAAGGGCTTCGATGTCCACGAGTATCAGGTCGTGATGCGCGGCCGGAGGGCGGCCCGGAGGAGCTGAGGCCTCTTTTTTTCGACGCTGATTAGACATCGTCCAAGACTGGATTTCATACAAGGAGGAATCGAACGATGCTGACCGATGGCGACCGTTTCCGGAGTTCAAGCTGCAGGCGGCGGTCGTAAACGCGGCGGCGGTCGCCCTCGAGGCAGTCGCCGTGGCACAGCCCGCCGCTGCGGCGGTTTGAAGGAGGAGCACGAAATGTACAAGAGCCCGACGCCACTCTCCGAGACCACGCGCACCGCGCTGGCCGCTTCGCTCAACCAGCGGCTGGCCGACGGCCTCGACCTGCACGGCCAGATCAAGGTCGCCCACTGGAACATCAAGGGGCCGCACTTCGCGGCGCTGCATCCGCTCTTCGAGACTTTCGCCGTCAGCCTGGCGAATCACAACGATGCCATCGCGGAACGGGCGGTGACCCTGGGCGCGCTCGCCCAGGGCACGCCGCGCCACGTGGCGAAGGCCTCACGCCTCGCGGACTACCCCCAGGACACCACGCGGGACATGGACCATGTGAAGTTGCTGGCCGAGCGCATCGAGAGCTACCTGGAGGGGCTGCGCGAGACCCGCGACCTGAGCGAGAAGGAGGACGATGTCGACACGGTCGACCTGCTGACCGGGATCATCACCGAGTTCGAGAAGCACGCCTGGTTCCTGCGGGCGAGCCTGGAGAAATAGCTTCGCGGCCGCGCGGACCTCAACCCGTGGTTGGACTGGCGGGATAGAGCCGCTCGAACTCCGCGTCGCCGTGCAACAGCACGAGATCGGGATCTCGGCGCGTCCAGTCGGGGTCACGGAAGCCCGCCTTCCAGGCCTTCGCGAGCGCGTCGATCGCCTCCGCCTTCTTGCCCATCGAGCAGAAGGTACAGGCGGCGTTGTAATGGACGTTTGCGTCGTTGGGCCGCAGCAACATCGCCAGGTTGGCTTCGCGCGTGGCGTCGTCGATCCGGCCCTCGTATGCGTAGTTGCCCGCCAGCAGTATTCGAGCCCGCGCATCTTCGGGCGTCCGACGGAGGTGCTCCTCGAAGGCCTGGACCGCGCGCTGCCGAACGTTCTTCAAGGTTTCGTGCTTGCCTAGCGCACCCAGGGCGTTCATGACCGGCACATAGACGTTGTAATCGGTGCCGCTCGCTTCGATCGCGGCCTCGGCCACACGCGCGACCTCCTGATACTGGCCCGACGCGAAGAGCACGCGCAGGAGCAGGTAGTAGGCGCTCTCGGTATCGCGCTTGCGTTCGACGACGGCACGCAAGTTACGGAGGGCCTCGTCGTACTCGGCGCTCGCATACAGGATCCACGCCTGGGCAACCTTGGCCTCCGGAAGCTCAGGCTGGAGGGCCATCGCTTTCTGAGAAGCGGCGCGGGCCCGCTCGAGCCAGGAAGCCTCGCGCTCGAAGTTGTAGTGGTAGACGGCGCAGACGTTGGCGATCGCCGCGTAGGCGAGCGCGAAGCTCGGATCCTGCGCGACGGCGTTCTCATAGAGCTGAAGCGCGAACTCGAGATCCTGACGCACCAAGCGGCGCGCATAGCTTCGGCCGCGCAGAAACAGGTCGTAGGCCTGCAGGTTCTCGGTCGGCTTGGCGGCGAGGGCTTCCTGCTCCTGCGGTGAAAGCGTGATTCGAAGCGCCTCGGCGATCTTGTGGGCGATCTCGTCCTGCAGCTCGAACACGTCCGCCATCTCGCGGTCGTAGCGCTCGGTCCAGAGCGGGAAGTCGGTGTGGGTATCGATCAGCTGGACGTTGATGCGGAGGCGCGTGCCCGCGCGCCTCAGGCTGCCGGCGAGCACGTAGGCGGCTCCGAGCTGCTGGCCGATCTGCGCCGGGGTCACGGGCTTGTCACGGTAGGGCAGCACGGTCGGGCGCGAGAAGATCTTGAGCCCCTGGATCTTGGTCAGCTCGGTGATGATGTCCTCCGTGACGCCGTCGCGCAGGTACTCTTCCTCTTTCGCGCCGCTCGGGTTCTCGAGGTAGAGGACGGCGACCGATTTCTCGGAGGACCGACCCCCTCGCGAGTCGGCCTGCGCCGCGCGCCGTCCGCCCGAATCCACGTCCCGCTGGAGCCGCAGCAGGTCCGTCTTGAAATCGGTGGCGGACTGGTAGCGCAGCTCCCGGTCCTTCTCCAGCGCCTTGCCGAGGATCCGCCCCAGCTCCGCGGGCAGGGATGGGTTGAGCCGGTCGAGAGGAGGCGGCTCGCGGTTGAGGATCGCATCGAAGATCACCGCGGACGTGTCCCCCTGGAACGGCAGGACGCCCGTGGCCATCTGATAGACGACCGTCCCCAGGGAGAACAGGTCCGTCCGGGCGTCGGTGAGCTGTCCGCGCGCCTGCTCGGGTGACATGTAGAACACCGTGCCGATGGTCGAGCCCGCCTTCGTCAGCTCCTCGGGCCGTGCTGCAGTGGGAGCTTCCGAGACCAGCGGGCCCGTTGCGCTCGTTCTCGAATCGAACTTGGCCAGTCCGAAGTCGAGGACCTTGGCCTGGCCCCGCGGGGTCACGAAGATGTTCGCGGGCTTCAGGTCGCGGTGGACGATCCCCTTCGCATGGGCGGACTCGAGGGCATCCGCGATCTGGGTCGCGAGGCGTAGCAGCAGGTCGAGCTCGAGGGGGTGACCGCCGATCTTCGTCGCCAGCGTCTCGCCCTCGAGCAGCTCCATCGCGATGAACGGCCGCCCCTCGTGCTGGTCGATCGCATACACGGTGCAGATCCCGGGATGATTGAGCGCGGAGGCCGCCCGGGCTTCCCGCTGGAAGCGCTCGAGGGAGGGCGCGTCCTGCGCCAGCTCCTGGGGCAGGAATTTGAGCGCCACCTTGCGCCCGAGGCTCGTGTCCTCGGCCGCGTAGACCACGCCCATGCCGCCGCTGCCGAGCTTGGACGTGATGCGGTAATGCGAGACGTTCTGGCCGATCACAGTTCTTGTCTGCGGAGTGCGGATCGTATCCGGGCGGACAGCGCGGGTCAAAGACCGAGAGCGATGCGCCGTGGTAGCCTGCGCGCCGTGAGCCTGATCCGCCGCGAGGCCCGCGACGATCACCTCGTGCTGACTCTGGACAACGCACGGGGCAACGCAATGAACCCCGCGCTCATCGATGAATTGTTGGGCGCCGCGCGCGAAGCGACGGCTGACGATTCGGTGCGTGGCGTGCTGATGGCCTCGGCGAAGCCGAAGCTGTTCTGTCCTGGCCTCGACCTGGTCGAGCTCTCGAAACTCGACCGACCCGCGATGCGTGGTTTCATGCTCCGCTTCGCGGACGCGATGTGGACGTTCTTCGCCCTTCCCAAACCCGTCGTGGCCGCGGTCTCGGGTCACGCCATCGCAGGCGGATGCATCCTCGCCCTCACCGCGGATTGGCGCGTGCTGGCGCCGGGGGCGCAGATCGGCCTCAACGAAGTGAAGATCGGCGTGCCGCTCCCGTGGTCCGTCGCGCTGCTGCTGCGCTACTCAGTGGCTCCCTCGGCCTACTCCAGGGTCGCGCTGCTCGGCCGGAACTTCGAGGGTGAAGAAGCGCTCCGTGCCGGCCTCGCCGACGAGCTCGCGGCTCCCGAAGGCTTCTTGGACGCCTGCCTGCAACGCCTCGCGGAGTTCACCGAGAAGGACCTCCACGCTTTCAGGCGAACCAAGGCCTACCTGCGCGGCGATACCATCACAGCGATGAGAGCGCGCGAAGCGGAGCTCCTCGACGACTGGCTCGACGGCTGGTTCGCGCCGAGCACCCGTGAGCGGATCCGCGCCACGGTCAAGGCGCTCTCAAGGAAAGCTCAGTAGTTCCCGGGCAGGAAGCGCTTCAGGCGGGCCGGTAGTGGAGCAGGAAGATCGCGTTCATGCGCGGCGGGTCCTCCGCCGCAACCAGTAGAGGAAGACGGCCGCGAACACCAGCGCGATCACGGCGAGAGCCCTGTTCACTTCCTCGATGAGGGCCTTGACCGCGTCCCAGCTCTCCCCCAAGGCCATGCCTGCGCCGATCAGGAACGCGTACCAGAGCGCGGAGGCCAGGCCCGCAGGCACGAGCGCGAGAAGCGGCGGAACGCCGGCCAGGCCCGCGAAAGGGAGCACAGCCGCGCGTACTCCGGGCAGGAAGCGGGTGAGGAAGATGCCCAGGGTTCCATGTTTCCGATACGCGTCCTCGATCGCGGCCATGGCCGCCGCTGGGACGAGGCGTCGGCCCCAGCCGTCGCGGAACGTGCTCCCGTGCCGTCGCGCGAGGGCATAGATCGCTGCCGACGAGCCCATGTTCGCGAGCCAGCACAGGACGCCGAGCAGCGGCGCCTGGATCTCGCCGCGGTGCGCCAGGAACGCGCCCAGGGCCACGGCCACGTCCGCCGGCACGGGCGGGAAGACGTTCTCGAGGGCAGACAGCAGCATCAGGAGCAGGTAGGTGGGCCCGCTCGGAAGCGACGCCAGCGCGTCGAGCAGCCGATCAGCCAAGCAGGCTCTCGCGGACGAGATGCATCAGCGAAACGTAGCGGAGGCCCGTGGCCCGAGTCATGCCGATCTCGCAGGTGCGCGTGGTCGAGCAATGGTAGGCGGCTTCTGTGCCCCTCACCTCCGCAGCCTCGGCGCGCGTGGCCGACGCCGTCACCTCGGGCAATAGGAAGCCGCGGTCGCCAGCGAAGCCGCAGCATTCGGCGGAGGACGGCACCGCGACGGCTTCGCAATGGGCCCGCGCCACCTGCAGCAGGTCGGACAGCCCGCCGGCCTTCACGAGCGAGCAAGCCGGGTGGAGCACGACCGTGCCCGCAAGCCGGCGTGGGCTGAGGCGCGGAAGCGCCTCGCGCGCCCAAAAGGAAGGAAAGTCGAGCACGCCGAGGGTCGCCGCGCAGGGCGAGGCATCGGTCACCACGGGAGCGCCGGCACCGGCGCTCCTGGCGGCCCGCAGCGCGCGCTGCTGTGCGCGCGCCGCCGCCCGCGGATAGCCCTTGCTTCCGAACGCGAGGCCGCAGCACAGGCCGTCGATGCCCTCGGGCAGCACCGCCTCGAAGCCAGCGGCCTGGAGCACGTCGCGCATGGCCTGCGCACGAGGCATCAGGCCGTCCTCTTCGCCCACGATACGCGTCAGGCAGCTCGGGAAATACACCACGCGTGACGCTTCGCGGCCAGAGGGGAAGCGCGCCAGCGGCGGAGCCG
>DATFEN010000288.1:0-5597 GCA_035251085.1 Vicinamibacteria bacterium
TGGCTCCCTGGCGTGAGCTCTACCTGGCCCACTTGTGGGAGCACGCTCAGGCCTACGACCGGCTCGGCCGCCAGCTGTACGGCCGCGACGTGAAACACGTGCTGCTGCTGCACCACCGGCTGATCAACGCGCTGTTCCTAGGAGACGTCATCGACATGTTTCGCGCGCGCGGCTGGACGATCCTCTCGCCCGACGATGCGTTCGCCGATCCCGCGTATCAGGTGGCGCCGATGATCCCGCTGCTCAACGGCAGCGTGCTGGAGACGACGGCGCAAGCCCTGGGTGTCCCTCTCCAGCCGTCCCTTTCGGGGCTGGGCTCGGAGCGCCAGGTGGGTGAGGCCGCCGAGAAGCTGTCGGTTCGGCCCTAGAGTGCAGTCGACTCGACGAGTGATCGCCGCCTACTTCCCCTCGTACTTGAAGGAGACCTTCACCTTCACGCGATAGGCCTTGACCTTTCCGTTCTCGATCTGCATGTCCAGCTCGGAGACCTCGGCGACGCGCAGGTCCCGAATCGACTTGGAGGCGCGGGCGATCGCGGCCGAGGCCGCCTTCTCCCAGGAGTCCGTGCTGGTGCCGACGAGCTCGATGACCTTGTAGACACTCTCTGCCATGGCTTCTCCTCTCGCCGCGTGTCACGCTGTGTGCGGCCGAAAAACCAAGATTACTACGGGCACCGACCGGACGACCTGCTTCCGTTGGATGAAACGGCTCGCCCTGTAGCGGAGCTTCGACCCAGCGCTTCGCGGACCTATTGGGAAAACCCCAAACCTATAATCGCGGGCATGGCCAGCGACTCGCCCGGCTCGGGGGGCGTGCCCGCCTTCCCCCCGGGCGTCGCCGCGTCTTTCCTGAGTATCCACGCGGTGCGCATCTTCGTGCGCGACCTCGACCGGAGCCTCCGCTTCTACCTCGACCAGCTCGGCTTCCGGCTGGTGATTGACACCCGCCTCCAGTCCGGCGAGCGCTGGGTCGCGGTGTCGCCGCCCGACGGCACCGCCATCCTCACCCTCGTCGCCCCCAAACCACGTTCCGCCGAGCACCGGCTCATCGGCCGCGCCACACAAGTCGTGCTCGTCACCGCCGACGTGGCCGGCCGGTTCCAGGAGTGGTCACGGAAGGGCGTCCACTTCTCGAGCACTCCGCGGCTCCGGCGGATCAAGTACGAACCGACGCCCGCTGCCGACTCCTCGTCGCCCCGCCTGCTCGGCGAGGAGACGCCCGTGTGGGGCGGCGTCTTCGCGCGCTTTCGCGACGTGGACGGGAATACCTTCTCCCTCGTCAGCTTCGACGAAGTCACCCACGCAGTGGAAGCCGCTCGACGCGCCGCCGCCGACAAGCTCGAGGCGGAGCGCCGCGCCGCCCACGAGCTCGCGATCGCCCGCCAGGTGCAGGCTCGGCTCTTCCCCCAGTCCATGCCCGCCCTGGGCTCGCTCGACTACGCCGGCACCTGCCTCCCCGCGCACGCAGTGGGCGGCGACTACTACGACTTCTTGAGCCTGGGCCCCGATCGCCTGGGCCTCGTCATCGGGGACGTGATGGGCAAAGGGATGGCCGCCGCCCTGCTCATGGCGAACCTCCAGGCGAACCTCCGCAGCCAGGTCGCGTTCGCCCTCGACGAGCCGCGGCGCCTTCTCCAATCCGTCAACCTCCTCTTTTGCGAGAACTCGCCCGAGGGTGCCTTCGCCAGCCTGTTCTTCGCCGACTACCACGACCGGACGGGCGCGCTCCGCTACGTGAACTGCGGCCACCTCTGCGCGCTTCTTCTGCGTCGAGACGGGACCCTGGACCGACTGGAGCCGACCTCGTCAGTCCTGGGGCTCTTCCGACAGTGGGAGTGCTCGGTCGGAGAGTGCCGCCTCGAGCCCGACGACGTCCTCGCGCTCTACACCGACGGGGTCACGGAAGCTTTCGACCAGGCAGGCGAGGAGTTCGGGGAGCAGCGACTCGTCGACGCCCTGCGCCGGCACCGCGACAGCCCGCCCCAGTCCCTGCTCGCGTCGCTCGTGGACGAGGTCCGCTCCTTCAGCCCCCACGAGCAGCACGACGACCTCACGCTCATCGTGGCCCGCCGCCGAGGCGCTGCCCGGACGGCCATGGCGTAGAGAGAACTCGCGGCCGGGGGGCAAGACGTGGGCGAGAATTGTCAGACACTGGTCTTGCGACCTGGTCGATCAAGCGGGGGCAGCCAATGGTTAGAGTCGACGGCACCGGCGACGGCGCGAGTCTCATCCGGGCAAGGGGGCTCGACAAGAACTATAGGCGCGGCGGCGAGGAGATCCACGTCCTCCAGGGACTGAACCTCGACGTGGGCACGGGCGAGTTCATCGCCTTCATGGGCCCGAGCGGATCGGGTAAGACCACGCTCCTGAACCTGCTGGGTGGACTCGACGTTCCCTCCGCAGGCACCGTGACGGTGGCTGGCGACGAGATCACAGCCATGTCGCGCCGCAAGCTCACCGCCTGGCGCGCGCGACACGTGGGTTTCGTGTTCCAGGCCTACAACCTGATCCCCGTCCTGACCGCTTTCCGCAACGTCGAGCTGCCCCTGCTCCTGACCCCGCTTCAGCGACGACAGCGCCGGGAGCACGTGGAGGCGGTATTCCGGCTGGTGGGGCTGGCCGACCGCATGCAGCATTTCCCGCGACAGCTCTCCGGCGGGCAGGAGCAGCGCGTCGCGATCGCACGCGCGATCGTGGCCGATCCGACCTTCCTGCTCTGCGACGAGCCCACCGGAGACCTGGATCGCCGCAGCGCCGACGAGATCCTCGACCTGCTGTGCCTCCTCGTCTCCGAGCGGAAGACAACGATCTTGATGGTGACCCACGACCCGCGCGCGGCGGAGCGAGCGAGCGCGCTGCTTCACCTCGAGAAGGGCGTCCTGGTGGAAGCGCAGAACGCACTCCGAGTGGAGGGGGTCACGGCATGAGGTTCCTGCCCATTCTCATCGCCAACCTCTTTCGGAAGAAGATCCGGACTACGCTCACCATCGGGTCCTTCTTCGTGGCCCTTCTCCTCTTCGCCCTGCTCGCTGCGCTCCGCGCGGGCTTCCAGCAGGGCATCGACGTGGCAGGCGCAGACCGCCTGGTGGTCATCGGCCGGACGGGCCTCATCCAGCCCCTGCCCCTTCCCTACCTCGACCGCATCCGTCGCATCCCCGGAGTGAAGGAGGTGGCGCACGCCACCTGGTTCGGGGGGATCTACCAGGATCCGAAGAATTTCTTCGCACAGTTCGCCATCGAGCCCGACCAATGGCTCGCCATGTACCCGGAGTTCAAGGTGGACGACGCCGAGTGGGCCGCCTTCAAGGCCGACCGGCAAGGGGTGATTCTCGGCCGCAAGCTCGCCGCCCGCTTCGGCTGGAAGATCGGCGACCGCATCCCGCTGAAGGCCCCCGGCTACCTCGGGGGCGATAGCTGGGAATTCAACGTCCGCGGGCTCTACAGCGGCACCCGGCGCCAGGACGACGAGACCCAGTTCTGGATGCAGCACCGGTACATGTACGAGAAGGGGCCGGATTACTGGAAGGGGATCGTGGGCTGGTACGTGGTCCGGGTGGCCGACCCGAACGACGCGGCGGGCGTCCTGAAGGCGATCGATGCGGAGTTCGCGAACTCCGCCTCCGAGACGCGCACCCAGACGGAATCGGCCTTCGCCGCTTCTTTCGTCAAGCAGATGGGCAACATCGAGTTCCTCATCATGGTCATCGGCACGATCGTCTTGTTCACCCTGCTCCTCGTGACCGGCAACACGATGGCGATCTCGGTGCGCGAGCGCACGAACGAACTGGCCGTGCTCAAGGCCATCGGCTACTCGGACCGATTCGTGCTCGGCCTGGTGCTGGCGGAGTCGGTCATCATCGCGGCTCTCGGTGGAGGCCTGGGCCTGCTGGCCGGGCGCGCGATCACCGCGCGGGACCTCACGAACGGGATCATCCTCATGTACCTCCCCCCCACCGCCGCGGTCATCGGCGTCTTGGTCGCGGTCGGCACCGGCCTCCTCGCGGGCCTCCTTCCCGCCCTCTCCGCCATGCGCTTGGGCGTGGTGGACGCGCTCCGGAGGGTGTGACCATGGCGATCCCCGTGGACTACAACCTGCGCAGCGCACGGGAGCGCTGGACGTCCTCAGTGGTGGCGGTGCTCGGGATCGCAGGATCGGTGGGCGTCTTCGTGGCCATGCTCGCGCTGGCCCGCGGCTTCGAAGCCACCCTGACCTCGTCCGGGCTACCTGGGAACGTGATCGTCCAGCGAGGCGGAGCGGACTCCGAGATGACGAGCTCCATCACGCTCGACGAGGTGCGCGTCGTCGAAGAGGCCCCGCAGGTCGCGCGTGACTCGGCGGGACCCCTGGTGAGCGCGGAAGTGGTGGTGATCGTGGCCCTGCCCCTGCGCGAAACCGGCACTGACGCCAACGTCCAGGTGCGCGGCGTCTCCCAACGCGTCCTCGGCGTGCGGGAGAACGTGAAGCTCGCGGAGGGGCGATTCCTCCGCCCGGGGTTGGCGGAGGCGGTCGTGGGCAAGGGAGCCCGCGCCGCCTACGCCGGCCTGGACCTCGGGGCCGAGGTACGCATCGGAGCCGGGAACTGGAAGATCGTGGGCGTCTTCGACGGCAAGGGCACGGCCTTCGACTCCGAGGTCTGGGCGGACGCGAACGTGCTCAACGGTTCCTACCAGCGTCCGACGAACATATTTCAGTCGGCCACGGCAAGGCTCAAGTCGCCCGAGGACTTCGCCAGCTTCGAGACCGCCCTCGAGGGCGACCCTCGGCTGAACGTGCAGGCGACGCGGGAGCGCGACTACTACGAGAAGCAGTCCCAGGTCGTCTCGATTCTCATCAGGGCAGTCGGCATGCTGATCGCGGCGGTCATGGGGCTCGGTGCCGTCTTCGGCGCACTCAACACCATGTACTCCGCAGTGTCGGAACGGTCACGCGAGATCGCGGTCCTGCGCGCGATCGGCTTCGGCGGCGGCAGCATCGTGCTCTCGTTCTTCGTCGAGGCGTTGATCATCGCGGCGGTGGGCGGGCTGCTCGGCTGCCTGGCCGTGCTCCCGGTCAATGGCCTGACCACCGGCACCATCAACTGGCAGACCTTCTCCCACCTGGCCTTCGCGTTCCGCATCACCCCGGAGTTGCTGGCCTCGGGGATGCTCTTCGCCCTGCTGATGGGCGCGCTGGGCGGCCTCCCTCCGGCGATCCGTGCCTCGCGGGCCAACGTGGCCAGCACGTTGCGCGCTCTCTAGTAGCTGAGGGATGGGTGACGAGCAGCCGCAGACGAGCCTGTTCGGAGCCCTCCTGGTCGGGGGGATCCCGCTGCTCATGGGTACGGCTGCGCTGTACTTCACGAGCGGCGTGACGTTCCGCTGCGAGGGCGTCGCGAGCGGAAGGGTCGCATGCACCGAGGGCCGGCGGATGCTCGAGCTGTTCGACGCAGGTCGACGCTTTCGCGCAAGACCCTACGCCCGAGGGCCTGGCGCTCGGAGGCCAGGCCGGCGGCCTGGCCTTCTTCTTCCACCTGTTCTCCACGATTTTCGTCTGGTCCGGCGTTTGGACGCTCGCCGGATATCTACGTCACTTGTTCAACCGGAGGGCCTGACATTGGG
>DATFEN010000290.1:0-11625 GCA_035251085.1 Vicinamibacteria bacterium
GCCTTCCCGGCAGCGGCGGGCTCGAGTGCCGCGGCCTCCACCACGGTGTCGGCCGGGATCTCGCCGAGCTTGTCGGCCTCGCCGACGAACAGGTGGTAGACGAGCAGGCCCAGCTCGCGGTCGTCGCTCGAGCCCTTGAACAGCTCCGGGAGCTGCTTGGGCACGAACGCCTGATTCATGGTGAGCCGCAGGTCGACCCAGTCTTCGGTGCCGAGGTCCTCGGCCTTGATCCTGACCTTCTTCAAGAACAACTCGGCCGTCTCGATCGGCACCTTGGTGCCGACCTTGTTGTTGACCGAGAGCGTGAGCACGGCCGGCTCCGGGTAGCACTTCGTGCAGGTGTCGGCCTCGAGGTAGAGCACGACGTCCTTCCTGGGGTTCTTGAAGGAGACGAGCGCCTCCTTCTTGGTCCAGGTGCGCTCGACGCCGGGGTTCTGCGGCATCGCCTCGGGGTTGTGCCAGCCGTCCTTGTAGACGAGGAAGATGTTCTCGGTCTGTGGCAGGAACTCCATCTTGGCCGCTTTGTAGGCGCGAAGGCCCACGTCCTCACCCTTCAGGGCCGGGCGCTCGCTCTTGCCCTGGGCCGGGTAGAGGCCCATCACGAGCTGAACGTCTCCCACGTACGGGTAGACGGGGATGAAGACGGTCCGCTTCCACGTGTACGTCTTGCCCGCCTCCCAGGAGGACGTTGGCACCGGAGGCAGGTGATCGTCGGTGAAAAGGACGACCTTGTGCGAGTCGAGGAAATGCGCGAGCACCCGGTAGTCCTGGGGGAGCTTCTTGGCGCTCGGCTCGACTGTGAATGTGTACGTCGCCTCGATGGCGCTGCCGAGGGGGGCCTTCATGCGGTTGGCACTGAAGGCTGGCACGATCGGATTGACCTCGGCGGACCGGCGCCCGCAGGCGGGAAGGACGGCCGCGCTGGCAAAGGCAAGGCTGGCCGCCATCCAGGAACGTCGCTGCATCATCAGGATTCTCCTACTCCCCTAGAACTCGAGCCCAAGACTTGGGCAAAACCTTGCGATTCTAGGGGATGGCGTCGCGCGCTGTCAATGCTCTCGAAGCGAAGCGCGCCAAGCCAAGAGCCGCGCGCGGCACGATACGAAGGGCTTATAGTGCGCCGCTGATGCGGACAGGGCCGCTCGCACGCCAAGGACTTTTGCAGCTCGCGGCCGCCGCGTTGCTCTTCACCGCCAACTCCTACAGCCTGAGCCTGCCCTCCCTGGACGACTGTTTCTACGCCCGCAAAGGCGTGGAGATGGCGCGCTCGGGCAACTGGCTGACGGTCACCTGGAACGGATTGCCGACCTTCCAGAACCCCGCGCTGCCCGTCTGGATCCTCGCCAGCTCCTTTCGCCTCTTCGGCGAGAACGACCTTGCGGCCCGCTTGCCTTCGATCGTGATGGCCCTGGGCGTCCTGGTCGGGGTGCTCGCCGTCGGACGTCGTCTCTGGGGCGAGTCCGAATCGCTCACGGCGGGCGCGTTGCTCCTGCTGACCCCGTTCTTCGCGAACCATGCACGGCGCGCCATGTTCGACATGGCGCTCGCCTTATGGGTCCTGCTCGCGATGTCGATACTCCTGATTCCCGACGAGATCTCGACGAGGAAGGCGTGGCTCAGCCTCCCGCTCGGCGCCGGAATCCTCACGAAGAGCGTGCTCGGCCTGCTGCCGCTGCTCGTGCTCGCCGTCGCGGCGCTCGTCTCGCACGGAGTCCGCCGTTGGCTACGGAACCCGTGGCTCTGGGCGGGCGTCATTCTGGGACTCGCCCTCGGCGCGGTTTGGCCGCTGCACCAATGGCTCACGCATGGATCGCGCTTCCTTCAGCAACACTTCGTCACCGAGATCGCGGCGCGCTCCATGGCCGGCTTCAACCCGAGCCGCGTGCTGCTCGGCTACCCAGCGGCACTCCTCGGCTCGTATCAGCCCGTCATCCTGCTGGCGCTCGCTGCGATCCCCTCCCTGGTACGCCGCGACTCAGGCCCGGGGGGCCGCCTCATCGTGGTGTGGGTCGTGGCTCCCGCGCTGCTCTACAGTCTTTCGAGCGCCCAGTCGCCGCGCTACCTGTTCCCGACCCTGCCCGCCATGGCCCTGGCGGCTGGGTATTGGCTTCAGCGCCGGTATCCGGGCGTCGCGGCCTGGGTGCGCCGCAGTGCGCCACCCGTGGCGCTGGCAGCTGCTGCGGTCTTCTGGACCGCGCCCACGATGCTCGCCCGATCCGGGAACGACTCCCTGAAGTTCGGCTCGGCCATTCGAGACACGGTGCCCGCTGGCGCATCGCTGCCTTACCTGGGCGGCCGCTACTGGGGGTTCGCGAATCCGATCCTCTATTACCAGGAGCGCCTCCTCGAGGCGCCTAGCCCTTCGGCCGAAACTGCGGTCGCCGCGGCCCGCGCGCGCCAGGGCGTATTGCTCGTCGACCGCGATCGTCTTCCGGAGGTCGAGGCGACGGCGCGCATCGCGGTCATGGCCGCCAGCGGCGACTGGGTGCTGGCGCGCGTGCTATAGTCGCGCCGCTTCGGCGGCTCGAAGGGAGGCGGATGACCCAGGACGCCGACACCCGCTCGGTCGAACAGGCCCGCGAGCTCGCCGCGAAGGCACGCGCGGCTCAGCGTGAGCTCGCTGGATTCACCCAGGAAGAGGTCGACCGCGTCGTCGCGGCGATGGCCCAGGCCGCCCGCGGCGAGGCCGAACGCCTGGCGCGCCTCGCGCACGAGGAGACCGGGTTCGGCAACGTTCGCGACAAGACCGCGAAGAACCTGTTCTCGGCGGTCGACGTCCACGAATACATCCGGACCCTGCGCACGGTCGGCATCCTGCGCGAAGACCGCGCGACGCGGGTGGTCGAGATCGCGGAGCCGATGGGCGTCGTCGCCGCCGTCATCCCCTCGACGAATCCCACCTCCACGGCGATCTTCAAGGCGCTCGTCTCGATCAAGGGGCGCAATGCCGTCGTGATGTCGCCGCACCCGTCCGCCCGGCGCTGCATCCTCGAGACCGAGGAGGTGATGGCGAAGGCGGCGAAGGGCGCCGGGTTGCCCGACGGCGCGATCGCGTGCATGTCCGAGGTGAGCCTCGCCGGCACGCAGGAGCTCATGAAGTGTCGCGACACGGGCGTGATCCTGGCGACCGGCGGGATCGGCCTGGTGCGCGCCGCGTACTCGTCAGGCAAGCCGGCCTACGGGGTGGGCCCGGGGAACGTGCCGGCCTACATCGAGCGCACCGCGGACGTCCCCAAGGCCGTCCGCGACGTGATCGACGGCAAGACCTTCGACTACGGCACGCTGTGCTCCTCCGAGCAGTCGCTCATCTGCGACGAGGCGATCCGCGATCAGGTCGTCGAGGAGGTGAAGCGAAACGGCGGCTACTTCCTCGGCGAGGTGGAGTCGGCGGCCGTCGCCAAAGTGGTCGTGACGGCACAGGGCCTCGCCAACCCCGAGATCGTCGGACGCCCCGCCGCGCTCATCGCCCAGAGGGCGGGCGTCACCGTGCCCGCCGGCACACGTGTTCTCGTCGCCCCGCTCCAGGGTGTGGGCCGGGATCACCCGCTCTCGATCGAGAAGCTCTCGCCCGTGCTGGCGTTCTACGTGGTCAAGGACTGGCACGAGGGCTGCGAGCGTTGCCTGCAGCTCCTGCGCTTCGGCGGCACCGGGCACACCATGGGCATTCACAGCCGCGACGACACCGTGATCCGCGAGTTCGCCCTTCGGAAGCCCGTGTTCCGCATCGTGGCCAACACGCAGACATCGATGGGGGCGACTGGCTATACCACCGGCCTCGCCCCGTCGATGAGCCTCGGCTGCGGGGCCTACGCCGGGAACATCACCTCGGACAACATCACTCCGCTGCACCTGATCAACGTCAAGCGCCTTGCCTACGAGCGGCGGCCCGGCCCTCGACGCTCGGGCGTCGGCGCCGAGCCGGCCCAGGACTTCGTGGCGGAGGCAGACGTGCGTCGGGCCCTCGTCGAGGGCCGGAAGATCCGCCTCGTCCGGGGGGCCATCGTCACCCCCTCGGCGCGCGACCTGGCCAGCGGACGGGACGTGCTCCAGGAGGAGTCCTGAGCCGACCAGGAGCCTCCAGATGACGGGCGTGCTAGGATTCTCGGTACCGTCACCGTCAGAGCGTAGGGAGGGCGACCGGACTTGCGCAGCGTCCGCATCGGGGGGATTGTCGTGCTCGCGGCCGCAGTGTGCGCTTGCGCACACGGGACGCGCGTGGTCAGCCGCGAGGAGCCCGCTCCCCCGGCTTCCGAGGCCGCCGAGGACCCCACCAGCCGCCTGATCGCCACAGCCGACGAGCACCTCGAGGCCGGCATCGCCGAGCTGAAGCAGGGCCACCTCATGAAGGCCCGCGAGGCGTTCGACAAGGCCGTCGACGTCTACCTGACCGCTCCCGGCGGAGCCTATGCAAACGCGCGCCTCGGAGAGGCGTACCGCCGTACCCTCGAGGCCATCCACCTCCGCGAGATCGAGGCGCTGGCGGCGGGCGACGGCTTCAGCGAGCCACTGCCCGAGCCGGCCTCGATCGACGAGGTGGGCGGGCTGGCCGTAGCGGAGTCCCCGCCCAGCGACGAGACGCGGCGCACGGCCGAGGAGGCGGTGCGGGAGGAGACCAACGACTTCCCCGTCGAGCTCAACGACGCGGTCCTCGCGTGCATCGACCTGTACCAGGGCCGGCTGCGGGAGTGGTTCTCCGAGGCGCTGGCCAGGGGCGGTCTCTATCTGCCTCACATCCGCCAGGTCTTCGCGGAGGAAGGGCTGCCGCAGGATCTCGCGTACGTGGCGTTGGTCGAGAGCGCGTTCAAGACCCAGGCGCTGTCGCGAGCCAAGGCGAAGGGCGTGTGGCAGTTCATCCCGGCCACGGGCAAGCGCTACGGCCTGCAGCAGGACTGGTGGGTCGACGAGCGCAGTGATCCCGAGAAGGCGACCCGGGCTGCGGCGAAGTACCTGAAGGAGCTCCATGGCCTGCTCGGCGACTGGAACCTGGCGCTGGCCGGCTACAACGCGGGCGAGTCGAAGGTGCTGCGCGGCATCAGCCGTTACGGAACGAACGACTACTGGCGGCTGCGCAAGACGCGGGCGTTCCGTCGAGAGACGAAGAACTACGTTCCGCTGATCCACGCGGCCATCGTGGTGGCCAAGGCGCCCGCCAAGTACGGCTTCGAGATCACCCCCGAGGTGCCGCGGACGTACGAGATCGCCGGTGTCGCCGGACCCGTCGACCTGCGTGTCGTGGCAGAGTGCCTTGAGACGCCGGTCGACGATGTCCGCGCACTGAACCCCGAGCTGCGGCGGCTCGCCACGCCGGCGACGGACGGCTATCCGCTGCGGGTGCCCGAAGGCCGGGCGGCATTGCTCACTGCTTGCCTCGACAACGTTCCGGCCCAGAAGCGCGTGCAGTTCCGCACCCACGTGGTGGCACGAGGCCAGAACTTCTACTCGATCGCAAAGAAGTACGGAATCCGCAGCCAGGACCTGGCCGCCGCCAACGCGCTCTCCGTCAATGGGTCGCTCCGGGTCGGCCAGGAGCTGATCATCCCGATCGAGCCGCGCACCGCCGTCGCGCGCCCCGCGAGCGAGAGCTCCGGCACGGTGGTGACGGCCTCGTTGCAGCCGCCCTCGTCCTCCCGCATCCGTGTCACGTACCGCATCCGCCCCGGCGACACCCTGGGCGCCATCGCCGAGCGCTACGGCACCACGGTCCGCGAGCTGCAGTCCTGGAACGGACTGCGCAGCACACGGATCACGGCTGGGCGGCTGCTCACGATCTTCGCGCGCAAGATGTAGCCCCGCGCGCGGACCTGTCCTCATGCCTTCACCGGCGTGAGGAGCTGCGCCTCCTCGTGTCTCGGACCTCCTGCGGCTCGACGCGGCCTTAGGCTCGGCCCGTCGCGGGCTCTCCCCCCGCCACTTGGGAGGAGTACCGTATGCTCGCAACTGCCTGGGGCGCGGCCGTGGTCGGCGTCCGCGGCCACCTGGTGCGTGTCGAGGCCGACACTGCCGCTGGCTTCCCGCGTTTCAGCTTGCTCGGCCTGCCGGACTCATCGGTGCGCGAGAGCAAGGACCGCATGCATGCGGCGCTGCGCAACTGTGGATACGCGTTCAAGTGGGATCGCCGGCTCACTGTGAACCTGTCGCCTGCCGGCATGCCCAAGCTCGGCCCGGGCTTCGACCTCGCCATCGCTGCAGCGCTACTCGCCGCCGACGGCGAGCTTCCGAGCGGACCCCTGGCCTCGGTGCTTCTCGTCGGCGAACTGGCTCTCGATGGCGGCGTGCGCGCCGTTCGCGGTGTCCTGCCCATGCTGCTCGCGGCTCGTGAAGCCGGCCTCTCGGATGCGATCGTGCCGCGCGAGAACGCCGGGGAGGCGCGCCTCTTCGGCGGCCTGCGCATCCACGCGGTCGAGTCCCTCACCAAAGCGCTCGCGATCGCGGCCAGAGAGGACCGGCCGGTGCCTCCCGAAGAAACACCCGCTGTTTCGATCGCCGCGCCGGCGCCCGAGCCAGCCCCCGACCTCGCCGAAGTGCGTGGACAGCCGCTCGCGCGACGCGCGCTCGAGATCGCCGCGGCGGGCGGCCACAACCTGCTGCTGACCGGCCCACCTGGCGCAGGGAAGACCATGCTGGCGCGCCGGCTGCCCGGCCTCCTTCCTCCGCTGCGGCCCGACGAGGCGTTGGAGGCCGCCGCCATCCACTCGGCCGCAGGCGCGTCTGTGCAGCGGCTGATCGTGTCCAGGCCGTTCCGGGCGCCGCACCACACCGTCAGCGACGCGGCGCTCGTCGGCGGCGGCCCTTCGCCGCGCCCGGGGGAGGTCAGCCTCGCCCATCACGGCGTTCTCTTCCTCGACGAGCTGCCGGAGTTCAGGCGGAACGTGCTCGAGGCCCTTCGCCAGCCGCTGGAGGATCGGATCGTCACGGTCGCCCGCGGCCGGGGCGTCCTCGAGCTGCCGGCCCGCTTCCAGCTCGTCGCGGCCATGAACCCGTGCCCCTGCGGCTTTCGGGGCGATGCACGCCGGCCGTGCCGATGTACGCCGGGTCAGGTGCGAGGCTACCGATCCCGCATCTCGGGGCCGCTCCTCGATCGCCTCGACCTGCGCGTGACCGTCTCGGCGCTCCCGTTCGCCGACCTCAGCGGCCCGCCCGGCGAGACCTCGGAAGCGGTCGCTGGGCGGGCGGGCGCCGCCCGGGAGCTCCAGTACCAGCGCCAGGGTCGACCGAACGCGGAGCTCGGCCCCGGATCCCTCCGGCGGCACGCTACGCTCGACGCCGAGGGACGTTCGTTCCTGGCCGCTGTGGTCGACCGCCTCGGTTTGACCGGGAGAGGGCACGACCGGCTCCTCCGGGTCGCCAGGACCATCGCCGATCTGAAGGGGTGTCGGTCCGTGGAGGCCGCGCACCTCGCCGAAGCGTCACAATTCCGTCATTTTTCCCCTCCGGATGAGTAGCCCATATCCCTCTCAATCGATTGGAGAAATGGGTTGACGCCCCGCCAGACCCCGTGCTAGGCTCCCTGAGTTTTTTGCGGATCCACGCCAGCTAGCATGGAGGCTGATGGCTAACGAGTTCTACACCCTCATCGTCGTTCCCCACGCGAAGGCGCGATTCCGGAAGTTCCAGGTCTCGGTAAGAGTCACCCGTTGGCTGCTGAGCGGGGCATGGCTCGCCTTCCTGGTGGTCGGCGGAATCGCCCTTCACTATGCGCGGATCGCTGGCGAGGTCCGGCAGCTTCGGGATCTCCGCGCCCAGAACGAGGCTCTGCTCAACAAGAACCGTGAGTACGCCGCGGGAACCCAGGCGCTTCAGGGCCGGGTCCAGATGTTGCAGGGCATCGTCAACAAGCTCGGAGTCATGGCCGGCCTGGAGAACACCCTTCCTGACCCGCAGATCGGCGGTGTCGGTGGCGTGACAGGGCCGGAGGCAAAGGCTCCGAGCCAGGACGTGGAGGCGTCGCTCGAGTCTGTGGATCGCAGCGTCGCCGACCTCACCGAGAAATCGCGCGAGCTCGAACGCTTTTACAAGGATCAGTCGGTCCTCCTGGCCTCCACGCCCTCGGTCTGGCCCGTGCGCGGGTACCTCTCCGCGACCTTCGGCAATCGCATCGACCCCTTCACCGGTTCGCCCGACTTCCATCCCGGCATCGACATCTCGGCCCCGACGGGGACGCGAATCATCGCCCCGGCGGACGGGATCGTGCTCTCGGCCGGAGAAAAGGGTGGGTACGGAAACGCCATCGTCGTGGATCACCAGTACGGCGTGGTCACTCGCTACGGCCACCTCTCCGGCTTCGCCGTCAAGCCGGGGCAGCGGATCAAGCGGGGCGACGTCGTGGGCTACGTCGGTCAGACGGGGCGCGCGACGGCGCCTCACTGCCACTACGAAGTCTGGGTCCGCGACCAGGCGCAGAACCCGATCCATTTCATCCTGGACGAATACCGGACTTTCGGTTAAGGGCCGGGCTTCAATTTAGCCCCCCGCCCTATCCCGCCCCCAAGGGGACGGGAAGTGGCTACGCGGGCTGGTTCGGCTGCGCGTCCCGGACCTGATCCTCGGCGTTGAGGATCCCCCTTTCACCCTGTCCTCCGTGTCTGTGTGGCCGTCGTTGCTGACGGCTGATGGCTGATCGCTCGACGCTGTTCGCTGCCGGCTCCACGGCTTTTGACCCAGCCGTCCGCCCGCTGATACGCTTGTCAGCTTAAGCCGATGGAGGTCCACGGCTCCCCTGCATGCTGAACTTCTTCCTCACCAAGATCTTCGGGACCAAGAACGAACGGGAGCTGAAGGGCATCCGCCCGATGGTCCAGAGGATCGGGGACCTGGAGGCCTCCGTCCGGCCCCTCACCGACGAGTCGCTTCGACGGAAGACGGCCGAGTTCAAGGAGCGGATCGCCAGGGGCGAGAACCTGGACGCCCTGCTCCCCGAGGCGTTCGCCGTCGTGCGCGAGGCCGGCCGCCGCACGCTCAACATGCGGCACTTCGACGTCCAGCTCATCGGCGGCATCTCCCTGCACCGCGGCACGATCGCGGAGATGAAGACCGGCGAGGGCAAGACCCTCGTCGCGACCTTGCCGGCCTACCTCAACGCGCTCTCGGGCGATGGCGTGCACATCGTCACCGTCAACGACTACCTCGCGAAGCGCGACAGCGAGTGGATGGGCCGCATCTTCCGCTCCCTCGGCCTCAGCGTCGGCGTCATCCAGCACCACCTCGACGACCGCGAACGGCAGCAGGCCTACGTGGCCGACATCACCTACGGCACGAACAACGAGCTGGGCTTCGACTACCTCCGCGACAACATGAAGTTCGAGCTGCGCAACTACGTCCAGCGCGGCCACAACTTCGCGATCGTCGACGAGGTGGACTCGATCCTGATCGACGAGGCCCGCACGCCGCTCATCATCAGCGGCCCGGCCGAGGAGAGCACCGACAAGTACTACCGGATCGACGCGGTCGTCCCCAAGCTCAAGCCCGGCGCCCGCATCGCCGGGGATCGCAAGGCCGAGGAGCGCGCGGAGCTCGAGAAGACCGGCGACTACATCGTCGACGAAAAGGCCAAGACCGTCACGCTGACCGAGCAGGGCATGGCCCACGCGGAGCGCCTGCTCGGCGTCCAGAACCTCTGGGATCCGTCCAACATGGAGATCCTCCATCACGTGAACCAGGGCCTGCGCGCCCACACCCTGTTCAAGCGCGACGTGGACTACCTGGTGGAGGCGGGCAAGGTCATCATCATCGACGAGTTCACCGGCCGAAAGATGGAGGGCCGGCGCTGGTCCGACGGGCTGCACCAGGCCGTCGAGGCCAAGGAGAAGGTGAAGATCGAACGCGAGAACCAGACGCTCGCGACCATCACCTTCCAGAACTACTTCCGCATGTACAAGAAGCTCGCGGGCATGACCGGCACCGCGGAGACCGAGGCGCCCGAGTTCGACAAGATCTACAAGCTCGAGGTGTTGGTCATCCCCACCAACCGGCCGCTGATCCGCGTCGAGCAGCCGGACGTCGTGTATCGAACCGAGCGCGAGAAGTTCGACGCGGTCGTGAAGGAGATCAAGGAGCTCCACGATTCGGGTCGCCCCGTCCTCGTGGGCACGATCTCCATCGAGAAATCCGAGCACCTCTCGGAGCTGCTGAAGCGCGAGAAGATCCGCCACGTCGTGCTCAACGCGAAGTACCACGAGCGCGAGGCGGAGATCGTCGCTCAGGCGGGCCGTTACGGCGCGGTCACGATCGCGACCAACATGGCCGGCAGAGGCACCGACATCATCCTCGGCGGCGTCCCCGACCACCGCGTCAAGGCCATCCTCCTCGAGAAGGAGATCGCACCTGACGCCGCCGGCGAGGAGCAGCGACGCGAGGCCACCGAGCAGTCTCTCCGCGAGATGCAGGGAGACTTCGAGAAGGAGCGCCAGGCGCGGAAGCTGCCTCCGGAGCAGCGGAAGGAGCTGGCGCAGCGCTATCTCGGGATCGTGGCCGCCTTCGCCGCAGACCATCCATCGGTGGCGGCCGTCACCGAGATGGCCGTGGGCACGACGGCGCTGCATGCCTACCTCGAGGCGGTCAAGGCCCTGCCTCGCTCCGGCAAGGAGAAGATCAGCCGCAACTTCTACCCGACGATCGAGGACCCGGTCGACTTCCTCGCCACACATCCGCTCAAGCCGCTGCTCGAGCGGGCGGCAGCCTCGGCCGAGATCGAGCGCGTTGCGGCGTTCCTCGAGAAGAACGAGCGCGAGCGCGTGGTCGCGCTGGGCGGCCTTCACATCCTGGCCACCGAGCGCCACGAGGCCCGCCGCATCGACAACCAGCTCCGAGGCCGCGCCGGGCGCCAGGGCGACCCCGGATCCTCGCGCTTCTACCTCTCGCTCCAGGACGACCTGATGCGCATCTTCGGGTCGGACCGCATCAGCGGCCTGATGGAACGCCTCGGGATGACCGAGGGCGTGCCGATCGAGCACCGCCTGGTGACGCGCTCGATCGAGCGCTCGCAGAAGCAGGTGGAGGCGCAGAACTTCGCGGTCCGCAAGCACCTGCTCGAGTACGACGACGTGATGAACAAGCAGCGCAGCGCCGTCTACGACATGCGGCGCATGATCCTCGAGGGCAGCTCGACGCGGGACCACGTCCTGAAGCTGACCGGCGAGGTCGTCGACTGGTACCTCGACAACTACTGCGAGGAGAAGCTCGACCCGTCGCAGTGGAACCACGAGGGCCTTGCGCTCGCGCTGCGGGAGACCTTCGGCCTCGAGGCCAGGATCGAGGACCTGCAGAGCCTCGGCCGAGACGCGCTCGCCGAGAGCCTCAAGGGGCAGATCCGCGCCCGTTACGCCCAGAAGGAGGCCGGCGTCGGGCCGGAGCTGATGCTCGCCTACGAGCGGCTGCTGATGCTCCAGATCGTCGATACCCAGTGGAAGGACCACCTGTACGCGCTGGACCACCTGAAGGAGGGCATCGGGCTGCGCGGCTATGGTCAGCGCGACCCGCTCGTCGAGTACAAGAAGGAGTCCTTCGGGATGTTCCAGGCGTTGATGGACCGGATCGACGAGGAGACGCTGAAGTGGACCTTCCTGTATCAGCCCGTTCCCGTGGATGAGGCGCGAGCCGACGCGCCGGTGCCGGCGCCGCCGCCAGAGC
>DATFEN010000311.1:0-6319 GCA_035251085.1 Vicinamibacteria bacterium
GGCGTCGCCCGCGCACGGCGTCCGAGGCCCGCCGCGTCCCCTCGCGCAGCGCCACGGCAGGATCCGTGGCGGACGCCCGCAGCGCCGGAAGGAGGCCGATGAGTAGGGATGTCAGGACGGAGAGGCCGAGGCAGAAGGCGAACACGCGGGCGTCGACGGCCACGTGAGCCAGGCGCGGGATGTCGGCTGGAACGCGGGCCACGAGCGCCGCGACGCTCCACAATGCGAACAGTAGCCCCGCCGCGCCGGCGAGCAGCGCCATCAGCAGGCTCTCGAAAAGCAGCTGTCGCACCAGGCGCTTGCGCGAGGCGCCGAGGGCGAGCCGCAGAGCCAGCTCGGACTCGCGATCAGCGCCGCGGGCCAGGAGCAGGTTCGCCACGTTCGCGCAGGCGATCAGCATGACGAAGCCCACCGCTGCGAACAGCAGCAGCAACGCACGCCGTGTGTCGCCGTAAACCTGGTCGGCGAGCCGAGCGACGTGAATGCCGAAGCCGGCGTTCTCCTTCGGCCGAGCCTCCGCCTGGCGTTGCGCCACCAGCTCCATCTCGGTCCGGGCCTCGTCGAGGCTGGTGCCCGAGCCAAGACGCGCGACCGTCTTCAGGATTCGGATCGAGCGGGCCGGCTCCGCCGACAGGGCGGAGCCCGCCGGAAACCACGCCTCGGCGCCCTTCGGCAGCGAGACGTCGTCGGGCACGATCCCGACGATGGTCGTGGGTGCGCCGTCGAGCGTCAGCGCGCCACCCACGACCGCAGCGTCCGCGCCGAGTTCCCGCCTCCAGAAGCCTTCGCGCAGCATCGCGACAGGCGTCGCGCCCGGCGCATCCTCGTCCGGCCGGAAGGTCCGACCCGCGACCGGCCCCACACCCAGGATGTCGAAGAAGTCGCCCGAGACCGCCGCCCCCTCGAGCGACCGCGGCTCGCCGCGGCCGGTCAGGTTCACGCGAAAGTTGGTGGCCGTCATCGCGGCGAGGCTGTCGAAGGAGCGCGCCGCTGCCTTCCAGTCCTGGAACTCGCCGTAGCTGATCTCGACGACGGGCGTGCCGGTCTTCAGGTCCCGTTGCCACATCACGACCAGGCGCTCGGCGTGCTCGAAGGGCAGCGGATGCACGAGGACCGCATCCACGACCGAGAAGATCGCCGCACTCGCGCCGATGCCCACGGCCAGCGTGAGCACCGCGATGGACGTGAAGCCCCGGCTCTTGAGGAGCGCGCGGGCGGCGAGGCGCAAGTCTTGTCCCAGCGCCTCGATCAAGCCGCCTCCTCGTCCCGCGGGCGCAGGCCGAGGCGCTTCAGCTTCTCGTTGAGCGTGGTGGGCAGCACCCCCAGGGCGCGGGCTGCCTGCCGTTGGTTGCCGCCGTTGGCCGCAAGGGCCTCGAGGATGAGCCGGCGTTCGAAGTCCGTCACGAGGGTCTTGAGGCTGGTGCCGTCAGTGGTCTCGGGCATGCCGTCCATGGCGAGTCGTCTCCTCCTTCATTCCGTGCGCAACGTCGTGATCGGGTCCACGCGCGTGGCGTGACGGGCCGGTATCGAGCAGGCGATGGCGGCGACGGAGACGAGCAGTGCGACCACGCCGGCAAACGTGGTGGCATCGGCGGGTCCGGTGCCGAACAGCAGGCTCCGCAGCAGGCGCGAGGCGCCCACGGCGCCGAGCAATCCGAGCACGGTCCCGATGAGCATCAGGCGCTGTCGGAACGACGCGGCGCTGACGTGCTCCTCGAGGGTGCGGATGCCGAACACCGCGACGCTCGGATCCAGCGCCGCGACCGCCGCTTCCAGCGGCCGTGCCAGGCTTCGCGGTTCGCTCTCCGTGCGCAGGACCACGGTTGCGTCGGCCCTGTAGAACTGGAGGATCGGGACGTAGAACCACGGTCCCGGCGCTTCGCCGATCTCGCGATAGGCCGTGTCGCGAACGACCCCGACGACGGTGAGCCACTCCTCGCCGAGGCGGACCCGGCGACCCACGGGCGAGCCTTCCTTCCAGTAGCGGCGGCGCCATGGTCTCGTTGACGACCGCGACGGGCGCCGCGCCGGCGGCGTCGACCTCGGTGAACTCACGCCCCGCCACGATCGGAGTGCCCATCGCGCGGAAAAAGGCGGGGCCCACGGTGTCGTAGTAGCCCCAGGCGGTGTCGCCCTGCGGCGCCGCGAACCCGTCGACCTCAATCGAGGACGAGCTGGTGCCGCTGAATCCCAGCGGGATGCGCCGCGCGATGCTCTCGACCAGCAGCTGGCGGACGAGGTCGCTCCGCCGCGCGCCTAGCGAGAGTCGCACGGCCATCTCTCGGCGCCGCGAGGAGGCTCGGGCCAGGAGCAGGTTCGCGACGTTCGCGCAGGCGATCAGCAGCACGAGACCGACCACGGAGGCCAGCGCGATCATGACCGGGCCCAGCACCGAAGCGCCGCTCCTGGGCGCGCGCGTTACCGGGAAGACCGCGACACCGCGGCCCTCCACGACGTCGTCGGGGTGTTCCGTGGAGAGCTGACGGCGAATGCCGACGAGCTCGAGCTCCGCGGCCTTGTCGTCGAAGCCAGGCCGAAGGCGCCCGAAGGCCTCGAGCCAGCGGTTGCCGCGTGCCTCAAGGCGGCTGCCGCCGGCCTCGAGCGCTTCCTGCATCATCCTCGGCACCCAGGCTTCGAAGCGCAGAGCCAGCATGGAGCCGTGGAAGCCCTTCGGCGCCACGCCGATCACCGTGAAGGGCCGCGCGTTGAGCTGGATAGTGCGCCCCACGATTCCCGGATCGCTGCCGAAGCTGCGCTGCCAGAGCGCGTGGCTCAGCACGACGACGGGCCGTTCGCCCGGCGTGCGGTCCTCGTCTGGCGCGAAGCTGCGGCCCAGGGCCGGCCGAACCTCGAGCACCTCGAAGAAGTTGCCCGAGACGAGCTGCGCATAGATGCGCTCCGAAGCGCCGTCGCGGCCGAGCGACGCGAGGACCTGGCGGGTGGTGGCGAGACTGAGGGTCTGGGCGCGGTCACGGAAATCGCGATAGTCGGGGTAGGAGAAGCTCACGACCCCCTGGTTCGGATCGGTCTGGTGAACGACGAGCAGCCGGTCGACGTCGGGTACGCCCGGCAGCGGCTCGACGAACACCGCGCTGGCCCATGTGAAGGTCGTGGTGTTGGCCCCGATCGCGAGCGCCAGGGAGACAACGACTGCGAGGGTGGTGCCCGGGCTCTTCACGAGCATCCGGGCGGCAAACCGGAGGTCCTGTGCGAGAGAGCGCACGCGCCGCTCCGCTACGCCGCGCCTGCTCCCACTGGCGCCGCTTCGATGACGTCCTCCACGATGCGGCCGTCGAAGAGATGGACGGTGCGGTCCGCGTGGCGCGCGAAGCGCGAGTCGTGGGTGACCATGCAGATCGTCGCGCCGGCGCGGTGCAGCTCGCGCAGCAGCTCCATCACGGCCTCGCCGTTCTTCGAGTCGAGGTTGCCCGTGGGCTCGTCCGCGAGCAGGATTGAGGGGCTGCCGACGAGAGCGCGGGCCACCGCCACGCGCTGCTGCTGGCCGCCGGAGAGCTGGCTCGGCAGGTGCTTGGCGCGGTGCCCCATCCCAACCCGCTCCAAGGCCTGCACCACGCGCTCCTTGCGTTCGGCGGCGCGCATGCCGCGATAGGTGAGCGGCAGCTCGACGTTCTCGTACACGTTGAGGTCGCCGATCAGGTTGAAGCTCTGGAAGATGAACCCGATCTCGCGGTTGCGGATGCGGGCCCGCTGCGAGAGGTCGAGCCCCTGGACCGGGTTGCCGTTCAGCGTGTATGCGCCGCTCGTCGCCGAGTCGAGCAGGCCCAGGATCGAGAGCAGCGTGGACTTGCCGCAGCCCGAGGGACCCGAGATCGCGACGTACTCTCCCTTCTCGATGTCGAGATGGATGCCCGCGAGGGCGTGCGTCTCGACCTCGTCGGTGAAGAAGACCTTGGTGAGGCCCTCGAGCTTGATGAGCGGCGCGGACGCCTGTGCGGTGGTGGTGGCCATTCCTCTCCTCTAGTTCAAGCGGATGCGATCGTGGGCGTCGAAGGCCGACGTGTCGGAGAGCACGACCTGCTCTCCCTCCTTCAGCCCCTCGACGATCTCGACGGTATTGACGGACGCGCGTCCCAGACGCACCTTGACGCGGTTGGCTTCGCCCGTGCCCGGCTCCAGCCGGAACAGCCCGACCAGGCTCTCCGGCTGTCCCTGGGCCGGCCTCCCGACGTAGAGCACGTTCTCGAGCCGCTCCAGCTCGATGGTGCCGTCCACGCTGAGGTCCGGCCGCGCGCCCTTGGGCAGCGCCGCGTCGAAGGCGAGGTCGACGCCGACGGTGCCGTTCTGCGACGACGGGTCCACGCGGATCACGTGGCCCGCGACCACGCCGTTGCGCGTGTCGATCGTGGCCTTCTGACCGATCTGAACGTCCTTGGCCTGGGTCTCGGCGACGCGCACGACGGCCTTGAGCCGGCCCGGTTGTGCGACGCGCGCGAGGTTCGTGCCCGGCGTCACGCGCTGGCCGACCTCGACCGGAACGACCTGCAGGACGCCGTCGATCCCCGCGCGCACCTTCAGCGCCTGGAACTGGCTGCGCCGAAGCCGGGCCAGCGCGCGCTGCTGGTCGACCGCGGCCTGCTGGACCGCGAGCTGCGCGTCCACGGCCTCGCGGGCGATCTCGAGGCGCTTCTGCTCGATCCCGTTCCGGTTGCCCAGCTCGTCGGCGGTGACCTTCGAGACCTTCAGCGTGATGTCGGCGATCAGGCCCTCGCGGGCGAGCTGCTCGTCGGCGTCGGCGCGCAGCCGCGCCTGGTGATAGTCGGCCTGGACCCGAGCCGCCGCCGCCTGCTGGTCGAGGCGCTGGCTCTCCAGGCGCACCTTCAATTCGGTGTACGCGGCCTCGGCGGCGCGCAAGCGTGACTCGGCCTCGAGCACGGTCAGCTCGAGTTCCGGGTTCGAGAGCTCGAGGACGACGGAGTCCGCCTTCACCTCGCTTCCCGGCTCGAGCACTCGCCGCTCGACGCGACCCTCCGTGAGTGCCGGGATCCAACGGATCTCCTCCGGGACGAGCGTGCCGAGCCCACGCACCTGACGCAACATCTCACCGCGCTTCACGGTGTCGACCCAGACGGTCGAGCGCTCGACGGTCGGCGCTGCCGGCTTCAGCCTGGAGAGACCCAATGTGATGAGCAAGACCGCGACGATGGTGGCCCCGCCCGCGGCCAGCTGCCGCATCTTCTTTTCACGGGCCCTGGACGGGCGGGCGATGTCCATGGCGTCACCCTAATCAGCATGCGTGCCAAGCGTCGCCGCCAAGCTAACTGCTTGCAGCACCGTACGTTGTGGGGCCAGCCCCGCAGGAGTCCCATCCACTCGGGTGTTCGCTTCCGAACGGCGCCGTCCCAAGCCGGAAAACCGCGAAACTTCGAGCCGGCGGGCCTCGTACAGCCAACTGCGGCCTGGAGCGGACGGAGGCGGTTGCGGTGTCGGTCTTGATCGTCGAGCCCAACGAAGACCTGCAGGAGTTGATGGCGCTCTCGGTGAGGGATTGCCCAGTGCGCCTCGCCGCCCGGGGGGACGAAGCGCTACGTGCGATTCTCGCCGAGCCGCCCCTCGTGATCGTCGTCGAGCTCGACCTCGCTGGGCTGATCGGGGAGCGCCTGGCGATTCGAGCGCGATCGCTGCCGGACCCGCCCCTGATCGTGCTCACCTCGGCGGACCACGACCGCCTCGGGCGCGCTGCCCGCTACGCCGATCGGGTGCTGCCCAAGCCGTTCGAGATGGCAAAGCTGGAGGCCGCCGTAGCGCAGGGCTGCTCGCCGAAGGCCGTCGCCTCAGCCTAGGCTAGAATCCTTTCATGTGTCGCAGCATCCGCACACTGTTCAATTTCGAGCCGCCGGCCAGCGACGAGGAGATCCGAGCCGCCTCGGTGCAGTTCGTGCGCAAGCTCAGTGGTTTCAACGCGCCGTCCAAGGCGAACGAGGCGGCCTTCGAGCAGGCGATCGGCGAGATCAGCGGTGCCGCGCGTCGTCTCGTGGATTCGCTCGTGACGAGCGCGCCGCCTCGCGATCGCGTCGAGGTGGCCCAGCGGGCGCGCGCCCGCGCGGAGCTGCGGTTCGGCCCGCGCGGCTGAGAACGAAGAGGCTAACGAGCACGTCCCGCATCGAGGCTCGCGCTGGCTTCGTCGCACGCGTACTCGCTCTGAACCAGGCCGCTCGCATATTGCCGTGTCGCGACGTGACGGAGCCGGATGTCGCGCGGCAGGCTGCCGAAGAGCGGGATCCCGTCGCCGATGAGCACGGGCACGCGCGTGATCACGAGGCGCTGGATGAGGCCAGCGCGCAGGAAGCCCTGGATCGTG
>DATFEN010000318.1:0-10676 GCA_035251085.1 Vicinamibacteria bacterium
GCTGCGCCTGCTGGCCGAGAGAGACGTGTGCTGCGACGTCGCCCTCACGAGCAACGTCTATCTCACGCCGTACAAGGACCTGTCCATCCATCCCGTGCGCCGGCTGCTCGCGGCCGGGGTGCCGGTGACCCTCAGCACGGACGACCCGCCCTTCTTCTCGACGGACCTGGTGCACGAGTACGAGCGCGCGCACAGCGAGGTGGCGCTGTCGATGCCGGAGCTGTGGCAGCTGAACCTGAACGGCCTCCGCTACGGGCTGGCCGACACCGGCCTGCGCCGCCGCCTGCTGCGCGAGTTCGAGGAGGCAGGCCGCGAGCTCGGGCTGTAGACTTGGCCTCGTCAGGAGGAACGATGCTCCCTCTCTCACTCGTTCTCGCCATGTTCGCTGCTCCGGCGCCGAACGCCGCGGATCCGGCTGCAACGGCCATCGCGGACCAGGTGATGACAGCGCTTGGCGGCGAGGCCGCCTGGAGGTCCACGCGCTTCCTGCGCTTCGACTTCGCCGTCGAAAGCGAGGGGAAGATCGTCTCCTCGCGCAGCCACTACTGGGACAAGTGGACGGGCCGCTATCGCGTCGAGGGCAAGGACAAGCAGGGCGCCTACCAGGTGCTGATGAACCTCAACAGCCGGGAAGGCTCCGCGTGGCGCGACGGCAAGCCCGCCGAGGGCGAGGCGAGAAAGCAGCTGCTGGAGCAGGGCTACGGCGCCTGGGTCAACGACAGCTACTGGCTGCTCATGCCCTACAAGCTCCGCGACCCGGGCGTGTCGCTCAAGCTCGAGGGCGAGACGAAGGAGGGCGACGCGGTCTACGACCGATTGCTGCTGACCTTCGACAAGGTCGGGCTGACGCCCAAGGACCGCTACTGGGTCTTCGTCAACCGCGCGACGCACCTCGTGGACCGCTGGGAATACATCCTGGAGGACGAGAAGGGCCCTGCGACGCGCTGGGAATGGCGTGGCTGGAAACGCTTCGGCGGCATCGAGCTCGCCCCGGAGCGCATCAGCGAGAAGACCAAGCGGCGCATCCTGTTTCCGGTGCTCGACGTGCCCGCAACGATTCCCGACACGGTGTTCACGTCGCCCGAGGCGGTCCGGTAGGGCCGAGATCCGGCTCGCCAGCTTCGAATGAACTAGCCGCCTGCTTCCTGCGCCGAGCGGAACCACTCGAGGGCGAGCGCCAGGTCCACGTTGCCGCCGCTGAGGATCGCGCCGACGCGCTTGCCCTTCACGTCGCGGTGGCCGCAGAAGGCGAGGGCCAGGCCCAGGGCGCCCGTCGGCTCCACGACCGTCTTCATGCGCTCCCAGAGGAAGCGCATGGTTCTTACGAGGTCTTGATCGGACACCGTCGCCATGTCGTCCACGTGCTGGCGGATGAGAGCGAACGTGAGCTCGCTGAGAGAGGGGGTACGCGCGCCGTCGGCGATCGTTCGGGGCTGGTCCACGCGCTGAAGGGCGCCGCTTCGGAAGGAGCGGTTCGCGTCGTCGCCAGCCTCGGGCTCGACGCCGATCACGCGGCACGAGGGTGACAGCCGGCGCGCTGCGATCGCCGAGCCCGACAGCAGCCCGCCACCGCCGCACGGCACGAGCAGCAGGTCCAGCTCCCCCACCGCGTCGAACAGCTCGCGGGCGGCGGTGCCCTGGCCCGCGATCACGTCCGGGTGGTCGAAGGGTGGGATGAGCGTGAGGCCGTCGCTCTCGACCAGGCGACGGGCCACCTCCTCGCGTTTTTCCCTCGCGGGCTCGTACGGCACGACGCGCGCCCCGTAGCCCTCGGTGGCGGAGCGTTTGGCCTGCGGCGCATTGGCGGGCATCACGACGGTCACCCGGATGCCCAGCAGCCGGCCGGCGAGGGTGATGGCCTGGGCGTGGTTGCCCGACGAGTACGCGATCACTCCGCGCTTTCGCACGTCGTCGGGCAACCGCTGCAGCGCGTTCATGGCTCCCCGGAACTTGAACGCGCCTCCGCGCTGCGTGTTCTCCGCCTTGAGAAAGACCCGAGCGCCCAGTCGCTCGTCGAGCGTCCGCGACGTAAGGACCGGCGTCCGATGCGCGAGCCCGTCGAGGCGCCGGGCGGCGCCCGCCACGTCGTCGTAGGTGACCACGGACGCGGATGATAGCCGACGCGCGGGAAGAAGCGCCGCACTCCGGACGATGTTCAAGATTGGGAACCTTGGTGTCGGACGAAATGCGTTCCGGGTCCAGCAGCGATCGCTGTGGCGCCAGTGTGGCGCTGCCCGCGCCGCCTGCCTTATGCTCGTGCCATGAGCGCGACCGTCTCCCAGATCCTCGATTCCTATGACCCCAGGTCACCCCTCGCCGAGGCGTGGACGATCCCGGGTCCGTGGTACACGGATCCGAACGTCGCGCAGCTCGAGCGCCGCGGCGTGTTCGGCAGGACCTGGCAGATGGTGGCTCGCGCCGACCAGGTCGGGGAGCCCGGGCAGTTCGTCACGGCCGACGTCGCCGGCGAGCCGATCGTGGTCGTGCGTGGCTCGGACGGCGTGTTGCGGGCCTTCTACAACGTCTGTCGCCATCACGCGACGGCAGTGATGTGGGAGCCCGAGGGTCGGGCCAGTGTGATGCGCTGCCCGTACCACGGCTGGACGTACAACCTCGAGGGTGAGCTGCGCGGCATGACGGACTGGGAGGGCGTCGCCTGCTTCGACAAGAAGAACTTCGGCCTCGTCCCGGTCGGCGTTGCGACCTGGGAGGGCTTCGTCTTCGTCAACCTCGATCCCGCCGCGGAGCCGCTCGAGGCGACGCTCGGCGGGCTGCTCGAGCTGGTGCGGCCGCTGGGCATCGCGCAGCTCGGCTTCTTCGAGCGACGGAGCTACGACATCGCCTGCAACTGGAAGGTGTACGTCGACAACTATCTCGACGGCGGCTACCACGTGCCCCACATGCACAAGGGGCTCTCGAGCGTGCTGGACTACAGCGCCTACACCATCGAGAACGGGCCGCGCTATTGCATCCAGTCGAGCCCCATCGAGGGCGCCAAGGGCGAGTCGAACGTGGCCGCCGTGCGGAAAGGCGACCGCGCCTACTACCTCTGGGTTCACCCCAACTTCATGATCAACATC
Organism: Vicinamibacteria bacterium; assembly: GCA_035251085.1. Lineage (GTDB taxonomy): Bacteria > Acidobacteriota > Vicinamibacteria > Fen-336 > Fen-336 > DATFEN01. The sequence goes on from DATFEN010000318.1 coordinate 3,081, forward strand.
TATGAGGGCGTGATGGACACGAACCTGGTCTTCCCGCTGGGCGTCGACCGCTGCCGCGTGTTCTTCGACTTCTACTTCACCGATGTCTCCGAGGGGGCGCGGGAGCGGAACGCCGCGAGCGTCGCCGTGGCCGACCGGGTGCAGGCCGAGGACGTCGCGATCGCGGAGTCCGTGCAGCGCGGGCTGCTGTCGAGGGCCTATGGCGCCGGACGGCTCTCGGTGCGACGCGAGGCCGGCGAGCACCTCTTCCACCGGCTGCTCCACGCCGAGCTGAAGGCCGCCCTGGAGCGGTCGTGACGCGGATTGTCCTGGGCCTGGCCCTCGCGACGGCGGTCACGAGCGGCTCCTACGTCGCGGAGGTCGAGGCCTGGCGGCAGAAGCGTGAGGAGCGCCTGAAGGCCGACGGCGGCTGGCTCAGCGTGGAGGGGTTGTTCTGGCTGGAACGGGGCGAGACCTCATTCGGCAGCGACAAGGGAAACGGCATCGTGCTCCCCGCGTCGGTCTCGCCCCGCGCCGGTGTGGTCATCCTGACGTCGAGCGCGGAGACGCGCTTCCGTCTCGCTCCAGGCGTCAGCGCGACCATGGCCGGCCAGGCTGTCACCGAGGGCGTGCTTCGGCCCGATAGCGACGACGTGCTAGTGCTGGGCCCCGTCACGATCCAGGTGATCGATCGCGGCGGACGCAAGGCGATCCGCATGAAGGACCAGGACAGCGCGCGCAGGCGAGGCTTCAAGGGCCTGCGCTGGTACCCCGTGCGCGAGCGCTTCCGCCTCGCCGCGCGCTGGGTGCCCTACGCGACGCCGAAGAACATCGACATCGCGTCGATCACGGGGCAGGTGGATCCGATGCCGAGCCCCGGCTACGCGGAGTTCGAGCTGGGCGGGAAGACCTTGCGCCTCGAGCCCGTCCTCGAGGAGCCTGGCGCCTCGCAGCTGTTCTTCATCTTCAAGGACCAGACCGCCCCGAAGGAGACCTACGGCGCCGGGCGTTTCCTCTACGCGGCGCCTCCGGCCGACGGCAAGGTCGAGCTCGACTTCAACAAGGCCTACAGCCCGCCGTGCGCGTTCACGCCCTACGCGACCTGCCCGCTGCCGCCGAAGCAGAACCGCCTGCCCGTTCGCATCGAGGCGGGCGAGCTCGATCCGCACGTGTTGCACTAACGGCTACAGCTCCGCGAGGATCTCCTCGGGGTGTGCCGCGGCGTTGACCTTCGGGAAGGCCTTGCGCACGCGTCCGTCCGGGCCGATCAGGTAGCTGATCCGCTTCGCGTACTGCGCCTTGACGTCGTCGGCCGCGCCGTACTGCAGCCCCACGGCGCGGGTCGTGTCGCTGAGCAGCGGGAAGTTGAACGCGAACTTCTGGGCGAAGGCGGCGTTGTCCGGCACCGTGTCGAAGCTGATGCCGAGGATCTGCACGCCTTTCTCGTCGTACGCCTTGATCCGGTCGCGGAACCCGCAACCCTCAGCGGTTCAACCGGGCGTGTCCGCCTTGGGGTAGAACCAGAGCACGACGTTCCTGCCGCGGTAGTCCGAGAGATGGACGACGCGGCCGCTCTGGTCACGGGCTTCGAAATCGGGCGCTTCGACGCCGGCCTCGAGCATGCGCTGCGCCGATTATAGCGGGCCCGGCCCCTCTCTCTCGACCGGCCACTTGATCGCGTAGACGCAAGCGGCGTCGCCGCGGCTCTGGCACTGCGTCTCCTCCACGACCACTCCCGGGCCCTGGAGCAGCTCGATCGAAGCGCGCAGGAAAGCGCGACCCGAGCGGCAGTAGGTGGGATCGATCTCGGGATAGTCGCGGTAGGAGATCTCCCCCTCGTTGAAGCCCACGCGCCGATAGCTCGCCCGCCCGAAGCTGTGCAGCCGGCGATGCTCCTCTGCGAGGATCGACAGGAAGGCGTGCGGGCTGACCAGCGTCCGGTGCTCGCCGATCCAACGGCTGTGGAGACGCGCGGCGGTCTCACCAAGGCGCTCGTAGACCTCCTCGCCCAACTCGGGCAGTACCGCGGCGATGGTGCGATCCAGCACCATGACGGTGGCGAAGGGATAGCTCGCGGCGCTGTCGACGCCGGCCAGGCGCGCGCGCTCCTCGGGAGGCAGGGCCTCGAGGACCCGCCGCACGGCGTCGACACCGTGCTTGTCCCGGAGGTATTCGAAGCGGGCCACCACGATGAGGCCGTTCAGGCAGGGGCTCGCGTCGTCGCCCGGCTCGAGCATGAAGGCGGAAGCCTTGCAGTTTCCATGCCACGCGGTGGATCAAGCGTTTATCGAGCCGAGAGGCCGATCGGTGGCAGGGATCCGGCCAGCATGGCCGGGCACCGGTCAGCGCTTGCCTCAGCCCCGGGTGATCCTTTAGACTTCAACGATCATGCCGATCGCGGGATGTCGCGCCCTCGTCACGGGCGGCGGGCGGGGTATCGGGCGCGCGGTCGCCCTCGACCTGGCGCGGGCGGGGGCCGACGTCGCGGTCTCATCGCGGACCCGTGCCGAGCTCGAGGCTGTGGCCGAGAGCGTGCGGGAGCTAGGATGCCGCAGCGCGGCGCTTCCCGCCGACGTCTCGCGCTCCGAGGACGTGAGGGCCCTGCTGGCCGGGGCGAACGCTGCCCTCGGACCGATCGACATCCTGGTGAACGGCGCGGGCGTCGCGCCATCGGCGCTCACCTGGAAGACCAGCGACGAGACCTGGCGTCGCGCCATCGACACCAACCTCTCAGGGGCCTTCTACTGCATGCGCGAGGCGCTCCCCGGGATGCTCGAGCGCGGTTTCGGGCGCGTCGTGAACGTGGCCTCGATCGCGGGCAAGACCGGCTATGCGTACATCTCGGCCTACGCCGCCAGCAAGCACGGCCTGCTGGGCCTGACCAAGTGCGCCGCCCTCGAGGTCGCATCCAAGGGCGTCACCGTCAACGCCGTGTGCCCCGGCTACGTGGACACGCCGATGACCGACGTGTCGGTGGCGCGGATCGTCGAGAAGACCGGCCTGGCGGCGGCCGACGTGCGCCGGCGCCTCGAGGAGGCGAGCCCGCAGAAGCGGCTCTTCACCGCGGAGGAGGTCTCGGCCCTCGTGCTCTTCCTCTGCGGCGACGCCGCCCGCGGCATCACCGGTCAGGCGCTGAGCCTCGACGGCGGGACGGTGGTCTGATGCCGCTCGAGGTCGTCACCCCGCCTGCCCTGGCTCCGCCGCGCGGGTACAACCACGGATTGAAGGGAGGCGGCGAGCTGCTCTTCGTGGCCGGGCAGATCGGCTGGGATGCGCAGCAGCGCGTGGTTTCAGCGGACTTCGTGGCTCAATTCGCCCAGGCCCTCGACAACGTCCTGGCCGTGGTGCGCGCGGCGGGCGGCGCGCCGCAGTCGATCGCTCGCCTCACCGTCTACGTCACTGACAAGCACGAGTATCGGTCGCGCGCGCGTGACCTGGGGACGGCCTATCGCGAGCGCATGGGCCGGCACTACCCTGCCATGACGCTGGTCGAGGTGCGGGCGCTCCTCGAGGACGCCGCGAAGGTCGAGATCGAAGCCACGGCGGTGCTATGAAGCGCGGAGCGGACATGGCTGAGGACGGGCAGCTCGCCGTCTCCGTTTGGGTCCGCCTGCTCAAGGCCCACGGCCTGCTGCTCCGCGAGCTGCGCCGGCGCGTGCCGCCGGAGCTGACGCTGCCGCAGTTCGACGTGCTCGCCCAGCTGCATCGACGGCCTCAGGGCATGACCCCCGGCCAGCTGACCCGCGAGCTCCTGGTCACGGCCGGCAACGTGACGGGCATCGTCGCGCGACTCGAGGCCCTCGACCTGGTCGAGCGCCAGCCGGTCCCCGAGGATCGACGCGCCGTCCGGCTGCGCCTCACAGCGCGTGGCCGCCGGCTCATGGACCGCGCCATCCCGCGGCATCGGCGCGAGGTGGGAGCGCTAATCGGCCGCGTCGCTGCACCCCGCCTCGAGAGCCTCCGGGACCTGCTGGGCGAGCTGAGCCGCAGCCTGGAGGCGCGCCCTTGACGCCGAGGAGCTTCCGCTACGCCGAGCACGCGGCCATCGCGCGCATCACCTTCGACCGCCCCGACAAGCTGAACGCGCTCACGTTCGAGGTCTACCGGGAGCTGACGGCGCTGCTCCGCGAGATAGCGAAGCGGCGTGACCTGCGGGCCGTGGTGCTGACGGGGGCAGGCCGCGCCTTTTGCACGGGCGGAGACGTGGACGAGATCATCGGAGAGCTGCTGCGCTACGACCGCGAGCAGCTCCTCGGCTTCACGCGCCTCACCTGCGACCTGGTCCGTGCGATGCGCGCCCTGCCGCGTCCGATCGTCGCGTCTCTCAACGGCACCGTGGCTGGCGCCGGCGCGGCGATCGCCCTGGCCTCCGATTTCCGCGTGGCCGCGGAGGGCGCGAAGATCGCGTTCCTGTTCGTGAAGGTGGGCCTGGCCGGAGCCGACATGGGTGCGGCATTCCTCCTCCCGCGACTCGTCGGCCTCGGCCGCGCCACGGAGCTGCTGATGCTCGGCGACTTCGTCGAGGCTGCGGAGGCTGAGCGCATCGGCCTCTATCATCGCGTGGTGCCTAGGGAGCGCCTGGAGGCGGAGACGCAGGCGCTCGTCGATCGACTGTCGAAGGGGCCCCTCGACGGGCTGGCGGAGACAAAGCGCGCCTTGAACCGCGAGCTGTCCCTTGACCTCGAGTCGGCCCTCGACGAGGAAGCGCGCATCCAGGCCGATCTGATGCGGGGGCCGGATTTCCGCGAGGGCTTCGACGCCTTCGTTCAGAAGCGAGCGCCGCGCTTCTCTGGGGCGCCCGAGTGAGCGGGGCACCGCGCGATCCGTTCCTCGAGGCGCAGCACGTCGAACTCGCTGAGCGGCTCCGCGCCTTCGGTGAAAAGCGTCTTCGCGGCACGGCATCGGACGAGTCCGACCCCGGGGGGCAGACGCGTCGCCTCGTCGGCGCCCTGGGCGAAGCAGGCTTCCTCAAGCACGTGATCCCCGAACCGTACGGCTGCATGGACCTGCGCTCGCTGGTCGTCGCGCGCGAGGCCCTCGCGTATTACTCCTCGCTGGCGGACACGGCCTTCGTAATGCAGGGGCTGGGCTCCTTCCCGATCAGCCACGCGGGCACCGACGTGCAGAAGCAGACCTGGCTGCCTCCGGTCGTCCGTGGCGAGATGCTGGCCGCCTTCGCCGTGACCGAGCCCGAAGCGGGCTCCGACCTCGGCGGGGTTCGGACCGAGGCCGCCCGGGATGGAGCGCTTTGGCGCCTCAGCGGCATCAAGACCTTCATCTCGAACGCCGGCCTCGCGGGCGTCTACACGATCCTCGCCCGCACTGGCGGCTCGCCGGGGCGGGATGCGCTCTCGATGTTCCTGGTGGACGGCGAGGCGCCCGGCATCTCCGTGCGCGCCCTCGAGGTGATCGCCCCGCACCCGATCGGCGAGGTCCAGCTTCAGGACACCCCCGGACTGCTCCTGGGCGCGGAGGGCGACGGCTTCAAGATCGCCGTGGCGACGCTGGAGCATTTCCGGCCCAGCGTGGGCGCGGCCGCGTGCGGTCTCGCCGGCCGGGCGTTGTTCGAGTCGCTGCGCCGCGCCCAGACGCGGCGCCAGTTCGGCCAGGCGCTCGCCGACTTCCAGTCCGTGAAGATGACGCTGGCGGACATGCACGTCGAGCTCGAAGCGGCGCGCCTTCTCGTGCGCCGCGCCGCGTGGCTGAAGGACCAGGGCGCCGCGATCTCTCGCGAGGGCGCCGCCGCCAAGCTCGCCGCCACGGAGATGGCGCAGCGGGTGGTCGATCGGGCAGTGCAGATCCACGGCGGCCAGGGCGTGCTGAAGGGCTCGACCGTCGAGCGCCTCTACCGCGAGGTGCGCGCGCTGCGCATTTACGAAGGCACGAGCGAGATCCAGAAGCTGGTGATCGCCCGGAGCCTGCTGAAGGAGAGCCGATGAGCGAGATTCTCCGCAAGGAGGACATGAGCGCCGAGTACCGGCAGATGATCATCCAGCTCATGGAGAGCCAGGCCTATCGCGAGCTGGCCGCGGCCCACATGTTCGGGTACGGCCTGCAATACGTCCCGGACCAATGGCTGCGCTTCATGGTGTGGCACATCCGCGAGGAGGCCGAGCACTACGAGGCGGTCGCGAAGATGTACAAGGAGTTCACCGGCGAGGAGGTCGAGCGCGTGGTCCGCGAGCGGCTCGCGGCCCGGCCCGTGCCCATGGCCGAGAGCTGGATCGAGCTGGCCATGGCCCAGTTCCTGTACGACCGCGGCGGCTTCTGGCAGCTCAAGGAATACGAGGACTGCTCGTTCGTGCCGTATCGCGCCGTGATCCAGAAGATCGTGAAGGAGGAGGCCGGCCACCAGGACCTGGGCGAGCGCATCGTCGTCGAGCAGTGCCGGTCGGGGCGCTTCGACGACGAAAAGCAGGCGCTCTTCGAGCGGTGGCTCCGCATCGGTCTGCTCTCCTTCGGGCGCCCCGGCACGCCCGGGAACCGGTACGCCATCGAGCACGGCCTCAAGAAGCGCGACTCGGGCGCATGCATGAAGGACTTCGTCGACGACATCAGGCCTGCCGTGAGGTCCGCCGGGCTCCGCTTCCCCAACCCGGCGGCGCTGCGCATGGAGCTGCCGGCCGACGTCGACTGGAGCGTGTAGCGTGGGACGCATCCTGGACCTGTGCGGAGAGGTCGCGGCGGAGGTCGAGGAGGGCCCCGAGGGCCCGGTCCTGCATCCCGACTCGTGGGAGCGCCTCCGCGGCGAGTGGACGGAAGAGGAGATCGAGGACGCCGTGTCGCTCGTCCGCGAGAGCCTGTTCCAGGGGGAGCTGGTGGACGCTGCCGACAGCCTGAGCGTTCGCCTGGTGGACCTTCTCGGCGTTTATGGAGAAGCCGACTCCTTCGAAGTGGCACGGCGCGGCGGTGCCGGCCTGACGATGGAGGTGATCGGCCAGCTCGCCCGGCGCATCGACCGCCTCGAGGAGATCCTGGACGTCTTCCGGAGCGACCCTCCGCCCGACCGGCGCGGCTTCGAGGCCCTGCGCCGGCGCCTCGCGGACCTCGGCATCGAGGACGACATGGCGGAGGACCGGCGGATCGTGTCCGAGCGCGACGCGGATGAAGAAGACGGCGACTGATCCGGCGCGCTCGCTGCTCTTCCAGCCGCTCCCGGTCGGCAGGAACGGCCTCGTACTGCCCAACCGCATCTGGCTCCCCGCCATGGTCACGTGGCGCGGCACCGAGGACGGCTTCGTCACGCCCTCGGTGCGCGAGATCTATCTGCGCTATGCGCTCGGCGGCGCCGGCATGATCGTGCTCGAGGCGATCGGCATCCGCGACGTCGCGAGCGGCCCGCTGCTCCGGCTGTCGGACGACCGCTTCGTGCCGGGCCTCCGCACGCTTCGGGAGGAGATGCGGAGCGTCTCCGCCTCGCTCGTGATCCCCCAGATCATCGACTTCCTGAAGATCGCGCGGCGCAAGCCCACGCGGGAATACCTCGAGGGCATGGTCCGGCGAGGTCGCCTTCCCGACCGCGTCCTCGATCTCTCCGATGCCGCGTTCGAGGCTCAGCACGAGGCCTGGTTGCCCGGCGCTCGCGAGCGCCGCGATTTCCTCCACGGCTACCGGCAG
>DATFEN010000323.1:0-4874 GCA_035251085.1 Vicinamibacteria bacterium
TCGCGGGCTCGGCGGCGGTGGGCGCCGCGCGGCCCACCCGCGCCTCGAGCAGCCTCAGCCGCGCCTGCAACGCCTGCACCTCGCCACGCAGGGCGCTCGTCCGCGTGAGGGCTACGATCGCGAGCACCGGAGCCAGCAACAGCAGGCCGAGGAGAAACAGCGCGAAAAGCGCGATCAGGGCCCCGTCCACGAAGCCTCCTTGCGGCAAGAGCTTACCGCGGTCACCGGCACGATACGCTGGCGCGCGAGGGCGGGGCGGATGGACTGTGACGGTTCCGAGTCCGTCTGTCGCCGGCTGCTATTCTCGGACCCGTCCGGTCATGGGCACGAAGCGCACGGGCAGCACTCGCTCTTCGATGAATTCGGCTCCCTTGCGCGTGAGCACGACCAGCTCCTGGAACTCCTCGCCGACCGGCAGGCACAAACGGCCGCCGTCCTTGAGCTGCTGCTTCAGCGGCTCGGGCACCTTCGGCGCCGCCGCTGTGACCATGATCGCGTCGAAGGGCGCCGCCTCGGGCCAGCCCAGGTAGCCGTCGCCGGCGCGCACGCTGACGGTCGCGTAGCCGAGCCGCTCGAGCCGCCTCCGGGCGTCCTCGGCCAGCGGCTCGACGATCTCGATCGTGTAGACCTTCGCCGCGATCTCCGAGAGCACCGCGGCCTGATAGCCCGAGCCGGTCCCGACCTCGAGCACGGTCTCGCCACCCCGGAGGCGGATGGCCTCGGTCATGAACGCGACGATGTAGGGCTGCGAGATCGTCTGGCCGTGGCCGATGGGCAGGGGGTGGTCCTCGTAGGCCTCGGCCGAGGACGACGGCGGCACGAACAGATGCCGCGGCACCTTTCGCATCGCGGCGAGGGTGCGCGGGTCCTTGATCCCGCGGGACGCGATCTGCTGCTCGACCATCCGATCGCGCATCCGAGCCACGGCAGTCTCGTCCGGCGCGTCTGCCGCGCAGGCGAGGACCGCGCCGAGCAGGAGCGTCACGACGGGCAGCAGCTCACGGAGCGGATCCATGGGCATGACGGGATTGTGGGGCCGGGCCGAGCCAGCGGCAAGGACCGGCGCGGCGGGGCGCTGATCGACAGCCGAGCCTACTTCGGCTGCGGGACGATCCGCAGGTACGGCCGCGGCGCCTTCCATCCGGCGGGGTACTTCTCCTTCGCCTCGGCGTCGGAGACGGAGGCGAGGATGATGACGTCCTGCCCCTGCTTCCAGTTCACCGGCGTCGCGACCTTGTGCTTCGCCGTGAGCTGACACGAGTCGACGATGCGCAGCACCTCGTCGAAGTTCCGGCCGGTGCTCATCGGGTACGTCAGCATGGCCTTGATCTTCTTGTCCGGCCCGATCACGAACACCGAGCGGACGGTTGCGTTGTCGGTGGCGGTGCGCCCCTGGGACGTGGAGCCGGCCCCCTCGGGCAGCATGTCGTACGCCTTCGCGACGTTCAGCTCGGGGTCGCCGATCAGGGGATAGTTGACCGCGTGGCCCTGGGTCTCCTCGATGTCCTTCGACCACTTCTGGTGGTCCGTGACCGGGTCCACGCTGAGGCCGAGGACCTTGCAATTGCGCTTCTTGAACTCGTGGTTGAGACCCGCCATGTAGCCCAGCTCGGTGGTGCACACCGGCGTGAAGTCCTTGGGGTGAGAGAAAAGGATTGCCCAGCCGTCGCCGATCCATTCGTGGAAATTGATGGTGCCTTCGGTCGTCTCCGCGGTGAAGTTCGGCGCGTCACCGTTGATTCGCAACGTCATGACCAACCTCCTTCGAAACCCCGACTATAGCACCGGGCTTCCGCGATTCGTCAGTACGCCTGGGCGAAGAGCACCTCTTCCGGCGAAGGCTTGCCGCAGCGGATGCAGGAGCCCGACCCAGGCTTGCTGTCGAGCGGGATCACGCGCGTCGTGGCCTTCGTCTCCTCCTTGATCTTCGCCTCACAGTCGGGCTCGCGGCACCAGCCCGCGACGATGAAGCCGCGCTTGTCGGCCATGACCTGCTTGAACTCGTCCCAGCTCTTCACGTGGGTCGTGTTGTCGGCCATGTGCTTCCGCGCGCGCTCCAGGAGGCCGTCCTGGATGCGGTCCAGCAGCTCCCGGATCCTGGCCCCGGCTCCGGCGAGGGGTGTTGCGAGCTTCTCCCGGGTGTCGCGCCGGACCAGCACGCATTGGTCCTTCTCGATGTCCTTCGGCCCGATCTCCATGCGCAGCGGCACTCCGCGCATCTCCCAGTCGCTGTACTTCCAGCCGGGGAGCTGGGTGTCACGGTCGTCCAGGTGGGCGCGCACGTCGGCGGCGCGCAGCGCGGCCAGCACCTCGCGACACTTCGGCAGCACGACCTCGTTGACGTCGCCCTTGCGCGGCGGGATCGGCACGATGACGACCTGGTAGGGTGCCACCCGCGGCGGGAGCATCAGGCCCGAGTCGTCGCCGTGGGTCATGATCAGGCCGCCCACCAGGCGCGTGGTGCTCCCCCAGGACGTGGACCACGGCAGCAAGCGCTCCTGGTTCCGCCCCAGGAACTCGATGCCGTAGGCCTTGGCGAAGTTCTGGCCCAGGTTGTGCGAGGTGCCCGCCTGGAGCGCCTTGCCATCGCCCATCAGCGCCTCGATCGCGTAGGTCCGCTGCGCTCCCGCGAACTTCTCGCTATCGGACTTGCGGCCGGCCACGACCGGCATGGCGATCAGCTCCTCGCAGAAGCTCTTGTAGACATGGAGCATCTTGAGGGTCTCCGCCTCGGCCTCCTCGGAGGTCTCGTGAAGCGTGTGCCCCTCCTGCCAGAGGAACTCGGTGGTGCGCAGGAAGGGCCGGGTGACCTTCTCCCAGCGCACGATGTTGCACCACTGGTTGATCAGGATCGGCAGGTCCCGCCAGGAGTTCACCCATTTTGCGTACATCGAACAGATCATCGCCTCCGACGTGGGCCGGATCGCGAGCGGCTCGGGCAGCTCCTCGCCGCCCCCGATCGTCACCCACGCGCACTCGGGCGAGAAGCCCGCGACGTGCTCCTTTTCCTTTTCGAGGAAGCTCCTCGGGATGAACAGCGGGAAATAGGCGTTGACGTGGCCGGTCTCCTTGATGCGCCGATCCATGTCGGCCTGCATGTGCTCCCAGATGGCATAGCCGTAGGGCTTGATGACCATGCAGCCCTTCACGGGCCCGTAATCCGCCAGGTCAGCCTTCAGGACAACATCCAGGTACCACTGCGAGTAGTCCTGGCTGCGTGGCGTGATCTCTTTCATGGTGCGCTTCTCGTCCGTCAATGGGGCTCCTGCTTCCTGGGGAAGACGAGGGACAGGACCACCGACACGGCGATCGTCCCGATGATGATGCCCAGCGAGATGCCGATGGGGAAATGGCCGCCGAACAGGCGGTTCAGCCACACCATCTTCAGCCCGACGAAGACGAGAACGATGCCGAGGCCGTACTTCAGCATGTGGAACTTGTCGACGGCGCCGGCCAGCATGAAGTAGAGGTTCCGGAGGCCGAGGATCGCGAAGATGTTCGACGTGAACACGACCAGGGGCTCGCGCGTGAGGCCGAAGATGGCGGGCACCGAGTCCACCGCGAACACGATGTCGGTCATCTCCAGGAACAGCAGGGTGATGAACAGTGGCGTCGCGTGCAGCCTTCCGTCGCCCTCGCGCACGAAGAAGCTCGCGCCGCGGAAGTCGGGTGTGACCGGCACGTGGCGGCGAAAGGCGCGGATCACCCAGCGCTCGTGGGGCTCAACGGGCCCCTCCTCGGGGCCGAACATCATGCGCGCCCCGGTCAGGATCAGGAAGCCGCCGAAGATCCAGATCACCCACTCGAACTGGAGCAGCAGCGCGCCCAGGGCGATGAAGATCGCGCGGAACACCAGGGCGCCCAGGATGCCGAAGAACAGCACGCGGTGCTGGAAGCGCGCCGGCACGCCGAAGTACGTGAGCACCACGACGAACACGAAGATGTTGTCGACCGAGAGCGAGTACTCGACCACGTAGCCGGCCAGGAACTCGAGGGCCGTCTGCTTGGCCAGCGCCGCCGCGTCGAGCCCGGCGAGGCGCGGGTCGAGCGGGAAGCGGTGGAGCATGTAGAAGTAGAAGCCGACGTTGAAGGCCAGGGCCAGGCTGACCCACACCACGCTCCAGCCCGCGGCCTCGCGCACGGTGACCTTGTGGGCCTCGCGATGGAAGATGCCCAGGTCCACGAGCAGCAGGACCACGACCAGCCCCGTGAAGGCGAGGTAGAACCACCAGTACTCCCCGAACGGGAACAGCCGAACGTTCGCCATCAGGCTCGCGCTCGCTCGGGGACGGGGCAATCCACGTCGACGAGGCGGGGCGCCCCCCCGTCGAGCAGCGTGTGGCGCCGGAAGCGCTCGTCGAGCTCCGGAAAGTCACGCCGGAAGTGCCCGCCACGGCTCTCCTCGCGGTGGATCGCGGACGCGGCCATCGCCCACGCCACGTCGGCGAGGTTGCGCGTCTCGGCGCCGCTCCGCGTCGCGGGTTGGCCCTCGTCCCTTCGCAAGGCGGAGAGCCAATCGAGCAACATGCGCATCGACGCGCCGTCACGCTCGAGCCCCAGCTTCGCCCAGGCCTCGCGGCGCAGCGCCTCGCGATCGCGCGCCGAGGCGGGCGCGCCGGCCGTGTCACGCTCTTGGATAGCGACGCCAGCGGGCCTCGGGTCGCCGGCATCGACGATCGCGTCCGCGGCCCTCGCCCCATAGACGAGCCCCTCGAGCAGCGAGTTGCTGGCCAGGCGGTTCGCGCCGTGGACGCCGTTGCCTGCCACCTCACCGGCCGCGAACAGGCCGGGCAGCGTCGTCGCCCCGCGCAGGTCGGTCGCGACACCGCCCATGACGTAGTGCGCCGCCGGCGTGACCGGCACCGGCTCCTGCG
>DATFEN010000325.1:0-8357 GCA_035251085.1 Vicinamibacteria bacterium
GCTCCCCGAGGTCCTCGATGGCGATCTCGACGAGGTCGTGAAGGGCCTGATCGCGCATCACCAGGCCGAGAAGCTCAAGCAGTCGGCGTAGCTCGCCGTGACGGCGCCCGGCGCTTCGGTCGCTGCGTTGCTCGGGTCCGCCTCACGGCGCCTCGCCGCGGCTGGCATCGATTCCGCGGACCTGGATGCGGAGCTCCTGCTCCGCTTCGTCCTGGGTTGGGACCGTGCCCGCGTCGTCTCGTCAGCGCTCGAGCCCATACCCGGCGATGCCGAGGCGCGCTTCGAGGCTCTGGTCGACGAGCGCGCGAAACGCCGGCCGCTCCAGCACTTGACGGGGACGCAGGCGTTCTGGCGCCACGAGTTCCTGGTCACCCCCGCCGTGCTGATCCCGCGGCCGGAGACGGAGCTGATCGTCGAGGAATCGCTACGGCGGCTGCGCGGAGCCCATCGGCCGGTCGTCGTCGACGTGGGAACGGGGTCCGGCTGCATCGCCATCTCGCTGGCGGCGGAGCGCCGCGACGCGGACGTCCATGCGATCGAGATCTCCCCCGCCGCACTGGCCGTCGCACGCGAGAACGCGCGGCGCCTCGGGCTCGCAGCGCGCGTGTCGTTCCACGAAGGCGACCTGCTCGCTCCCGTCGCGGACGAGGAGGGCCGCTTCGACCTGGTCGCCTGCAACCCTCCCTACGTCGATCCTACCCACGAGCTGCCGCCGGAGGTGCGCGACCACGACCCGGCCGTTGCGCTCTTTCCGCCCGGCGACCCGCTCAGCGTCTATGCCCGCCTCGCGCCCCAGGCTTTGCGCGCGTTGAAGCCCGGCGGCTGGCTCGTCGTGGAGGTCGGCGCGGGCATGTCGGCGTTGGTCAGCGGCCTCCTGGAGGGGAACGGTTTCGCGGTCGACGCCGTCGTCCACGATCTTCAGGGTATTCCGCGCACCGTTGTCGCGCGTCGGTCAGTTGCGCGCTGAACCAGCGTCCTTCGGTGGCGGAAGCGGCTTCGGCAGCGGCTTGCGCGGAAGCAGCTCCGGCCGGTTGGCGGCATGGTAGACGAACGAGGCCAGGATGGCCGATGCCTGCATGAGGTCGGCCGCCTGGATGTGATCGTAGACGTCCAGGTCCGAGTGGTGCGTTCGCGTGCCATAGTCGACCGGATCCTGGACGAACTGGAAGCCCGGTAGCCCCACGGCGTCGAAGGACAGATGGTCGGTGCCGTCCGTGTCGCGGATCGTCAGGGTGGTGGCGCCCAGGTCACGGAACGGCGCGAGCCACGCCTCGAAGATCGGGCGCACCATGTCGTTGCCCTGCAGGTACACGCCACGGATGCGGCCCGTGCCGTTGTCCACGTTGAAGTAGCCCGCCAGCTTCGCGTGCTCGGGCTTCAGCGCCATCGTGACGGGGTCGCCGAAGTGCTCCTTGACGTAAGACCTCGATCCGAAGATCCCCTGCTCCTCGCCGCTCCAGAGCGCGAGCCGCACCGTGCGGTCGAGCGGCAGCGCCAGGGACTTCAGGATGCGCATCGCCTCCATCGCCACGGCGCAGCCCGCGGCGTTGTCCGTGGCGCCGGTCCCGCCGTGCCAGGAATCGAGGTGTGCGCCGAGCATCACGACCTCCTGCTTGCGCCGGCCACCGGGGATCTCCGCGATCAGGTTCGAGGCGGGCCGGTCCTCCTCGGGAAAGGCGACCTCGACGTCGAGCTGGACCGTGACCGGTACGTTGTGCTCGAGGAGTCGCGCAATCCTGGCGTAAGGCTCAGGCTCGAGGACCACCAGGGGCGGAGGGACGGGCGAGCCTGCGCGCCAGAGTCCGGCCTCCTCTGCGAAGGCGATCCCGCCCGCGCCCCGCTGGTCGGCGGCCAGAACGCCGACGACCGCCTCGTCACGTAGGAACGTCCAGAGCGGGTCCCAGGCTCGCGTCTGGGCGAGCCAATATCCCTCGGACACCTCGAGGGGCATTCTCTCGAGCAGCCTTGTTCGCTCCGTGGGATCCTCCGGCAGCGAGGTCACCGGCCACTCGATCTTCGGCGTCGGGTAGGGATCCTGCGCCGCTGAGAGCTTTTGCAGCTCCGCCTCGTCGAAACGCCTGGCCGCGGCTTCGGTCGGCAGGGTCAGCTCGCGCCGAGGCTCGATCAGCACGATCTTGCCGTGCAGCTTTCCGCGCTGGGCATCGATGTATCGGGAGATCCGCTCGGCGACCTTCGATGGGTCCTGCCGCTCGGCGTCCTGCCAGGGCATGAAGACGGGAGCGAACACCACGTCGGCCGTCACGGCTCCGTTCGTACCCGAGGACCAGGCTCGCGGCACGCCTGCGAGCGTCGCATGGGTGGGAGCGATCATGCGGGCCGCGTAGCGGTTGAGGGTCCAGCTCCGGCCGAAGGTCCCCCACGCCTCGCTGCGGGCGTCGATGCCCCAGCCCTGGAGGCGCCCGACGGCCCAGCTGGCCGCAGCCTCGAATCCAGGCGAGGCCGTCAGCCGCGGGCCGTGGACGTCCGTCAGGTAGAAGAGGTGGTCCATCACTTTGCCGTTCGCCAGGGCCTCGGCTTTTATGCGGTGGATCGCAACGAGGTCTACCTTCTCCTCGGCAGAGCCCCGAGCCGCCATCGCCAGCAAGACAACGATCGCGTGTTGTCGGATCATGCCCGCTACCTCCTGCGAAGGCGGGATTCTAACCGCTCAGCGATGTCCGCCTTCCACGGTCGACGTCTCTCGAGTCAGGTAGTGTGCGAGCACGATCGGCAGCGTCGTCACCGCGACGACCAGCACCGCGACCACGTTCGTCACCGGCCGCTGCCTCGGCTTCGTCAGCTGGCTGAAGATCCAGATCGGCAGGGTTTCCTGCTGCCCCGCGGTGAACGTCGTCACGATCACCTCGTCGAAGGACAGCGCGAAGGCCAGCATCCCACCGGCCACCAACGCGGTCGCGAGGTTGGGCAACAGCACGCGCCGGAACGTCTCGAAGCTCGAAGCCCCGAGGTCCATCGAGGCCTCGAGCTGCGACGCGGCGGTGCGCCGCAGCCGGGCCAGCACGTTGTTGTAGACGACGACGATGCAGAACGTCGCGTGGCCCACCACGATGGTCCAGAAGCTGAACGACAGCCCGCCCAGGCTCAGGGCCGAGCGGAGCGCGATGCCCGTGACGATCCCGGGCAGCGCGATGGGAAGGACCAGCAGCAGCGACACCGCCTCTCGCCCGAGGGCCTGCATCCTGTGCACGGCGAGCGCCGCCAGCGTGCCGAGCACCAACGCCGCGCCCGTCGCGGTCGCCGCGACCCTCAGCGAAAGGAACAGGGCGCGCCAGATGTCCGGGCGTTCCCACGCGACGCGGAACCAGTCGAGGGTGAGCCCGGGCGGCGGAAAGACGAAGGAGGCGTCCTCGGTGGTGAAGCAGTAGAGCAGGATCACGGCGAATGGCGCGTGGAGGAAGAGCAGCACGGCCGCGACCGCGAGCTTCAGCAGGAGCGGCGCCTTCTCCTCAGAGCGCATCGAAGGCTCCCAGCCGCTTGGCGAGCATGAGATAGACCGCCATGATCGCCATCGGGATCGCCGTGAAGGCTGCGGCGAGCGGGACGTTGCCAGCCGTGCCCTGGTGGGCCAGCACCGCCTGCCCGATGAACGGGCTCGAGTTGCCGAGCGTGCCCGGCACGATGAAGTCGCCGAGCGTGAGCGAGAAGGTGAAGATCGATCCCGCCACGACTCCGGGCAGGGCGAGCGGCAACGTCACGCTCGCAAAGGTGCGCAGCGGGTGGGCGCCGAGATCAGCCGAGGCCTCGAGCAGCGAGCGCGGAACGCGCTCGAGCGCGGCCTGGATCGGCAGGACCATGTATGGCAGCCAGACGTAGACGAACGCCACGAAGGTGCCGAGGGGCGAGACGGACAGGGACGGTCCGCCGATGCCCGGCAGCTGCAGGATGCCGTCGAGGACTCCCGACAGGCCCAGCCGCCCGAGCAGCCACGTCAGCATGCCTTCCTTCGCGAGGATCAGCTTCCAGGCATACACGCGCACGAGGTAGCTCGACCACAGTGGGAGCAGAACACCCACGGCCAGCAGGGCCTTGACGCGGCCGGATGCATAGCGCGCCATGTAGTACGCGAGCGGGAAGGCCAGCACGGCATCGGCGAGCGTCACGAGCGCCGCCATCGTCACCGTGCGCTGCGCGATGTCGACGTGGGCGGGCAGCAGCAGCGAGCGCCAGGTGTCCAGGGTGAAGCGGCGCACGACCAGGCCCGTGAAGTCGTCGAGGCGGAAGAAGCTCTGGATCACGAGCGCGAACAACGAGCCCACGTACAGCAGGCCCATCCAGAGCAGCGGCAGGAGCAGGAGGAGCGCGAGCCCGAGGGCGGGCCGGCGATAGAGGAATCGCGCCAGACGCGCGCCCATCAGCCCGAACGCCGCCGCTCCGCCTCGATCGGCCACGCGATCCGGACGGGCAGCCCCGGGCGCGGCGCGGCGGTCGGAATCTGGGCGCGGTTCTGCTCCACCGCCGCCAGACGGCCACCGTGCGCCTCGATCGTGTAACGGGTGAAGGCGCCTTGGTACAGCGTTTCACTCACGCGGCCGTCCACTGTGCGGTGGCCTTCGGGGGTCGGCTCAGCGTCCGCAAGACGACGCAGCTTCTCCGGCCGGACCGTGAACGGCTCGGACGAGCCCGCGGCGTGCAGGGCCAGCTCTCCCTGCACGACGTTGGACACACCGACGAACCCCGCGACGAACGACGTCGCGGGGCTCTCGTAGACGTCCGCCGGCGTTCCCACCTGATCCACTCGCCCGCGGCTGAACACCGCTAGTCGGTCGCTCATCGCGAGCGCTTCCTCCTGGTCGTGGGTCACGTAGAGGAACGTGATGCCGACGCGTCGCTGCAGCGCCTTCAGCTCGGCTTGCATCTCCTGGCGCAGCTTGAGGTCGAGAGCCCCGAGCGGCTCGTCGAGAAGGAGCAGGCGCGGATGATTGACGAGGGCCCGCGCCAGCGCCACGCGCTGGCGCTGGCCGCCCGAGAGCTGCGCGGGGCGCCGAGACCCGATCTCCGGCAAGCGCACCATCTCGAGGGCCTCTGCCACCCGGCGATCGCGCTCCGCGCGCGGCACGCCCTTGACGCGCAGGCCATAGGCCACGTTCTCCGCGACGACCATGTGCGGGAACAACGCGTAGTCCTGAAAGACGGTGTTGACGTCCCGCTCCCACGGTGGGACGCCGGCCATCGACGTGTCGAACAGCTCGACCTCGCCGTGCGTCGGCTGGTCGAAGCCGGCGACCAGGCGCAGGCACGTGGTCTTGCCCGAGCCCGAGGGTCCGAGCATAGAGAAGAACTCGCCGTCGCGGATCTCGAGGCTGACGCCGTTCACCGCGCGCACGTCTCCGAAATGGCGGTGAACGTCGCGCAGGCGGACGGCGACGCCGCTAGCGCCCACCGATCACGGCGATCGAGCTCGTGACCCACTCGTGGTAGGGCACGCACTCGCGGCCCTCGCCGCACGCCGCGACGGGCGTGCGCCAGAAGTGGATGCGGTCGAAGTTGCCCGCGCCGTTCGTCTCGCAGCCCTTCTCGCCCAGGAGCGCGTTGCCCTGGCACGCCTCCGGCACGGCCGGCACTGAGCCGAACCAGGCGGCGAGATCGCCCTGGGTCTTGCTGGAGATCGAGTGCTCCATCCACTTGTAGGCGCAGCTCGGGTGCGGCGCGCTCGAGTGCATCATGGTGGTGTCCGCCCAGCCCGTCGCGCCCTCCTTGGGGATCACGCTGTCGATCGGCGCCTTCTTGCTCCGGAGCAGGTTGACCTGGAACGGCCACGAGCTCGAGGCCACGACACCCTCGTTGACGAAGTCGTCCACCTGGATGAAGGCGTCGTGCCAGTAGCGTCCGACCAGCTTGCGCTGCTGGCGCAGCAGCGCCAGGGCCGCGTCGAACTGCTTGCGGTCGAGCGCGTAGGGGTCCTTGATGCCCAGCTCCGGCTTGTGGGTCATCAGGTAGAGGGCCGCGTCGGCGATGTAGATGGGCCCGTCGAAGGCCTGGACGCGACCCTTGTTCGGCTTGCCGTCGGGGAACTTCATCTCCTCGAACACGACGTTCCAGGAGTCGGGGGGCTTGGAGCCGAACACCTTGGTGTTGAACATGAGCACGTTGGAGCCCCACTGGTAGGGCACGCCGTAGTGCTTGCCGTCGACCGTATGCCACGGCGCGTTCTGGAGCCGCGGGTCCACCTTGCCCCAGCTCGGGACCAGGTTGACGTTGACCTCCTGGACCGTCCTGCCGCGGATCAGCCGCAGGCTGGCGTCGCCGGAGGCCGTCACCAGGTCGAAACCCCCGTCGTTCATGAGCGCGACCATCTCGTCCGAAGTGGCCGCGGTCTTGATGCTCACCTTGCAGCCCGTCTCTCGCTCGAAGCCGGTCACCCAGTCGTAGCTCTTGTCGGTCTCGCCGCGCTCGATGTAGCCAGCCCAGGCCACGATCGACATGGCACCCTCGCCCTGGCCGATGCTCTGGATCGGGGCGACGGCCGCCGCCTTCGCGTCTGGCTCCGGCTTCGGCGCACCACAAGCGAACAGCGCGAGCGCGATACAAGGGATGACGGTCGTTCGGCTCATGGAACCTCCCGTTCGGTTGGGGCGCTTCGGGCCCGAAGGATAGACTCTTGCCTGCCGATGGACAAGATCCGCATCGTGGGCGGACGGCCGCTGGAAGGCACCGTCCGCATCTCTGGAGCCAAGAACGCCTCCCTTCCCGAGCTGTGCGCGGCGCTGCTCACGCCGGAGCCGGTCGTCCTCGACAACGTCCCGGAGGTGCGGGACATCCGGACGATGGGGCGCGTGCTTCAGGCCCTGGGTGCGGCTGTGGAGTTTCGCGTCGGCGGGGCGGTCGCCGTCGAGGCGGCGAAGCTCACGTCGGTCGAGGCTCCCTACGAGCTCGTGAGGACGATGCGCGCCTCGGTGCTCGTCCTGGGCCCGCTGCTGGCCCGCGGAGGGCTCGCACGCGTCTCGCTGCCGGGGGGTTGCGCGATCGGCGCCCGTCCCATCAACCTGCACCTGCTCGCCCTCGAGAAGCTGGGCGCATCGATCTCGGTGGCGCACGGCTACGTCGAAGCCCGGGCCGAGCGCCTCCACGGCGCGCAGATCCATTTCGAGACGGTCACCGTCACGGGCACCGAGAACGTGATGATGGCCGCCGCGCGGGCCCAGGGCGAGACGCTGGTTCAGAACGCGGCTTGCGAGCCTGAAATCGAAGACCTCGCGAGCCTGCTCAACGGCATGGGCGCCTGCATCGAGGGCGCCGGCACGCCGACGATCCGCATCAAGGGTGTGGAGCATCTCCACGGGGCGAGCCACAGCGTGATCCCCGATCGCATCGAGTCGGGAACCTTCATCGCGGCATGCGCCATCGGCGGCGGCGAGATCGAGATCCAGCGCTGCCGGCCGGAGCACCTGCGAGCCGTGCTCGACAAGTTCCGCGAGACCGGCGTGCGCATCGAGGAGGGCCCCGACAACCTGCGCGTGCGTGCGCCGCGCGTGATCCGGCCGGCCAACGTCACCACGCTGCCCCATCCCGGCTTCCCCACCGACATGCAGGCGCAGTACATGGTCCTCATGACGCAGGCGACGGGCACGAGCACGATCACCGAGAACATCTTCGAGAACCGTTTCATGCACGTTGCCGAGCTGCGCCGCATGGGCGCGAGCGTCTCCGAGAGCGGCCGCGTGGCCATCGTGAGCGGGCCGTCCGCGCTCTCGGGCGCGCAGGTGATGGCCACGGACCTGCGCGCCTCCGCGTGCCTGGTGCTGGCGGGCCTCGCGGCCGGCGGTGAGACCGTCGTGGACCGGGTGTACCACCTGGACCGGGGCTACTACCGAATCGACGAGAAGCTGCGGGGGCTGGGCGCGGACATCGAGCGTCTCCGCTGAGTCTTTGACGAGGTCTTTACAGCCCGGCGCGATCTCCTGACACCGTCCTGACGCCCGCCTTCCTATGTTTCAGGCTGGAGGCCTGGAGCATGGATCTCCTCGATGTCGTCGTAGCAGTGGGCTGGGCCGGGGCGGGAAGCGGGCCAAAGCCTACTGGCCACGAGGCGGGCAGCGCCGTGCTCGCGCTGTTGATTACGGCGTGGATCCTGCGCTGGGGGCGTCGGATCGAACGCGAGCGCGCCAGGAAGTTCCTGCCGTTCCGCCGGATCGTAGTTGTGTGCGCCTTCCTGGGGGTCACGACTCCCGTGGCGGCCCAAGAGCCGGGACAGCCCGAGGCGTCCGGACTCGACATCGCCGGGTTCGTCGACGGCGTCTTCGCCTACAACGCGAACAAGCCTGCCGACCACGCCAACTTCTTCCCGGGTGTCGGCACGTCCGGCAAGCGCGACAACGAGCTGGCGATCAACCTCGCGC